>CAVGTD010000022.1:0-30039 GCA_963632215.1 Clostridiales bacterium | reverse complement strand
TCTTGCAACGCGGCAAACTTACAATTTTTACCCCCCCAGGCAACCTTTTTTGGTGGATATTTGCAATAGAGGCTGAATAGTTACAATCAAACGAATTGGACGAACTGATTTTTTGTATATGGGTCAAATTTCTTTTTTGCCTTGGGGAAGTTGGCGTACACCGTACGGGCTATGTGCGTGAGGCGTATGGGTGACGCATGTCGGTCGTACGGGCTACGTGCGTGGGGCGTGCGGGGGACGAGACTTTGGTGGGGAATTGGGGAGACTATGTCCGGGGGAGGATTAGTCTGTGAAGAAGAGGGATCTGATTAGAACGTAGATGTAGGTTAGGAGCAGGGAGAAGATGAATACCCTGACGGTGCGTGGGTTGTAGGGGAGGAAGGGGGGTGAGGTTTGTTCTGTGGGGGCGTTGGTGGGAGCGGTGACGGTGGGGGCGAGGGCGTGCTGGCGTACGAGGAGGCGGCAGAAGGCGTAGCCGGTCAATGCGCCCCAGATTGCGCCCACGGTGAGGTCGCCCACGTAATGCACGCCGAGGTAGACGCGCGACCAGCAGTTGAGCAATGCCCACGAGAAGAGGGCTGCCGCCATGCAGCGGCTGCGGACGGCGAGCGACACGAACGTGGCCACGGCGAAGGTGTTGGCGGCGTGGCTCGAGAAGAAGCCGTACTGGCCGCCGCGGTAGCCGCGCACCACGTCGACGAGGTACATTATCTGCGGGTCGTTGGTGGGGCGGAAGCGTGCCACCAACGGCTTGAACACGCTCGAAGCCACCTGGTCGGCCACGAGGATGCTCAGGGCAATGCCTATAATTATGCGAAGCGCACCGCCCAGCTCGTTGTTGCGTATGACCACGTAGAGCAGCACCACGGCCAGGGGCAGCCACGTGGTTGTTTGCGTGGCCGTCCATGCAATGCCGTCCACGAGCAGCGAGTGGCTGCCGTTGAGCATGAGCGTGAGCGTTCGGTCGAGTTCGAGCATACCTTTGTTTGACTTTCAATATACGATGCGCCGCCTAAAAGTCAGAACGGGCAGCACTTTGCCAGCGACTCTGCGGCGGGGCGTATCCACACCGCCTTGCCGTCGGGCAGGGCCACTTGCATCCAGCCGTCCTTTTGGCTCTCCACCACGTTCAGGAGCGTGCCTTCGTGGAGCGTTCGCTCCTGGGCGGACGTGAGCGTGGGGTTGGCGTAGACGGCTACGTCGTGCATCACCACGGCCTGCGCCTCGGGGTAAGCGCAGTTGCGCTCGTAGAAACCGAGCGCGAAGCAGCAGAGGCACAATGCCCACAGCGCGACGGCCGGAAAGAAGCAGAGTTTTTTAAGCCCCGGGCGCTGCAAGCCCCTGAACAAGAGGAAAAGCACGCCGCCCAAGAGCAGCAGCGCCGCGCCCCATACGCCCCACGCCGTGGCCGACTGAGCGCACATCAGGCCGCGCAGAAGCGGAGCGAAAAACATGGTTCCGCCCTCAGTGAAGCGGTCGGCTATTTTCGTCTGCGTAAGTTCGAGGTTGAAAGCCGCGTCCCGGTCGGACGGGTCGAGGCGCAGGGCGTTCTGGTAAGCCCATACGGCGCGCCCGAAGTTTTTCAGGCGGTAGTGGCAGTTGCCCAGGTTGTAGTAAACCTGCGCAAGCTGATTGCGGTCCAGAGCCGCCCCCTTGTCCGCGGCGAGCATCTGCGAGTATACCTGTTCGGCGGCGGCGTAGTTGCGCTGGCCGTAGAGCGTCTGCGCCTTGTCGGCCGGGGAAGTTTCGGCCGCATTGGCCCGAAAGGCTAACTGGCAGCAGAGGAGTATCAGGAAAAAGAGCGTAAGTCGCTTCATCTTCGTTGTGTCGTTATTGTTTTTTGGAATGGATGGCTTTTTGCACGGCCGAAATCAGTTCCATGGCCTCGGCAATGATCTGTTGCTTGGCCTCGGCAGAGCTTTCGCCGCCGGCGTTGGCGTACTGCGCGTACTGGCAGCGGTCGATGAGGGAGGAGAAGCGGTCGATGAGTTCGGCCGGCACTTGCCTTTCGGCGAGCAAGGAGCGTATGGCGTCGGCACTGAGGTCGGCGAGCGGCACGTTGCAGCTGTCGGACACGTAGAGGAAGAGGGCGCGGCTCACCGCCTCGTGGAAGTTGCCCCGCTCCTTGCCCTGCATGATGCGCTGCGCCACGCGGAGCCGCTTGCGCGACATGCTGTCGGCACGCTGACGGCGGTTGCTGGCCGTGTCGCCCCGGCGCGATAGCCAAACCGACAGGGCGGCGTTGGCCGCGGCTATCAGCACAAGGCAGAACGCGAACAAAGCCCAAAGGCCTGCGCCGCCCCAAGCAAGGAGCGAGGCCGGGCGCACGGCGTGCGGCTCATGGATGTCGCTCTTGAGCAGGGCGAGCTGCTTGTCTACGTCGGCGTTGGAGCGTTCGCCCTTGGCAATGTTGAGTTCAACGGGGGCTGTGCGCACCGTGCGGTACTCGCCCGCATCGGTGTCGAAGAAAACAAACTCCGTGGCCGGGATGGTGTACTTGCCCACGTTGCGCGGCACGAATGTATAATCGAACACGAGCTGCCCGTTCAGGCCGTTTTTCGTCACCTTGGTGTTGTCGGTGGTCTTTGCGTCGTACGTGTCGAAGTCGGCGGGGAAGTTCACCTTGGGCGCGCTGACCAGTTTGAGGTTGCCCAGGCCGTTTAGCGTGATGCGGTAGGTAGCCACGTCGTTGGTGCGGACATTTTGCGAGAGCATCTTGCCCTCGATGGAGAACTTGCCCACCGCGCCCGAGAAGTTGGCGGGCCGGGGCTGCGGCAGAGCCTCCACGTTGAGCCGCAGTACGGGTACGGTGCGCTTCACCTGCACGCCGATGGTGCCGCCGCCGTTGAAGAACATGTCGGCAAGGTCCATGGTGCGGTCCTGCTGGATGACGGCGCAGTCGAACGTGATGCTGGGGATGGTAAGCACGCCGCTTTTTTGCGGGAATATGAGGTATTGCAGGATGGTTCCCGTGCGGTAGGTAGTCCCCCCGCGGCGTTCCACGCTGGTTTGTATCTGGTTGCCGGGAAGAGGTATCTCCTGCGAGATAATCCCCTTGAAGTCGGGCTTTTGCGAGAGGCTCGTGTTGGAGAGCCCCACCCCTACCCTTGCGTGAATGCGGTAGGTGAGCAGCACCGCCTCCTGTTCGCGCACCCGTGTGCGGCTCGGCACCACGTCGATGAAGAGGTCGCGCTGCGTCACGGCACTGCCGGCCTGCTGCACGCCGTCGGAATAGCCGTCGCCCGAGCCCGAACTGGACGAGCCACGGGCTGAACCCGAATTTCCGCCGCCTCCGGCGTTGGCCTGCGCATTGAAGGTGACGGCGTTCGAGCGGATCGTTTTGCCGCCTACGTGCACCGTGGCCGGACCGATGGTTGCGCGGCCGCTCTTGCGGGCGGCGAGGATGTAGGTGTAGGTGGTTGACGACGAGGACGAGGCGTGCCCGTTGATAATCTGGTAGTTGCTCGACGTGTACTGGCTCGGGCCGCTCAGCACCTCGAAGGCTTCGAGCGAGGGCGGCGTGAAGTTCTCGGCGTCGCTGCTCGTGACGGTGAACGACAGGCGGTAGTAGCCGCCCGCGTCTTCCACCTTGGCGCGGAACGTTTGCGCTTCGGCCATTGTCCACGCCACAAGCGCGGACAAGAGGAGGAGCGTTCGGAGTATGCGGTGGGAGCAAACGCCGCCGGCACGGCGGGCGCTGCGATATAGGGTATGGGGAAATGTCATTGCGAACTAATGCCTGTTGTTACCAGTTCTTGTCGAGCGAGCGGCGGCGCGGCTGCTGCTGTTTGAGTTTTTCGAGGGCGCGCTTCTCAGCCTGTTTGGCCAGGTTGATGTATTGTTCCGTTTGCTGGCGTTCCTGCTGCTGTTGCTTGTCCTGCTGCGGCTGTTGCTGGTTTTGGTTTTTCTGTTTGTCGTCGTTCTGCTTGTCCTTTTGCTTGTCCTGCTGCTTTTGCTGCTGGTTTTGCTTTTGCTGCTGCTTCTGCTGGTTTTTGTTGTTTTGGTCGGGGTTTTCCTTGAGAAGCTTTTGGCAGAGGGCAAGGTTGTAGCGCGTGCGGTCGTCCTGCGGCACGAGGCGCAGCGACTGCTTGTACTGCTCAATGGCCGTGCGGAGGAGCTGCTGCTGTTGCTCGCGGCTCTTCATGGCCGCCGTCTGGCTGATGTAGCCCCGGTTGTGCCACGCCATGGCCCGTATCTGGCGGTTCGTTTCGCGCTGGGCGACCTGCGTGTAGAGGCTGTCGGCCGCTTTGACGTCGCCCTTTGTGAGATACACGTCGGCGAGGTTGAACATAGCCCTTGTGTTGCCGGGCTGCGACTTCAACACGCGCAGGTAGTAGTCGCGGGCCTTGTCGGTGTCGCCGCGGCGGAAGTTTACGTTGCCCACGTGGGTGTAGCGGTACACCTTGTTTTGCGCCACGGCCAGCGACGGGAGCAGCGCAAAGAGCGCAAGCGCGGCCACAAGGCCAAGGCGCAGTGATTTGCAGATATGAGGTAGTTTCATGCCGTTCATCTCTTGAAGAGTTTAAAACGCCCCCAGCGCGGGTTTTTCGTTTCGAGCAAGCACACCTCCGCCACGAGCAGGAAAATCACGATGAGCGCAACGGCCTGGAACTGGTCGTCGCGCGCCGTGTAGGTGGTGGTCGACGTGCCTTGTTTGAGGTTGCGCAGTTGCTGTTGGAGTTCCTCCTGCGCGCTGTTGCTCTGGTCGAGGTGGAGATAGATGCCCTTGCCGGCTTGCGCCACGCTGCGGCACATCTGCTCGTTGAGGGCGGTGCGCACCACGTTGCCGTCGCGGTCGGTCAGCACGCCGCCGCTCGTGGGAATGGTGCTGCCGGCAGTCGAGCCCACGCCGATCACGTAGACGTTCACGCCCTCCTTCGAGGCCTCCTTGGCGGCTTCCTCTGCCCCCCCCTCGTGGTTTTCGCCGTCGGTGATGATGATGATGGCCTTGCCCACGTTTTTGGCGGACGAGAAACTGCGGCAGCCCAGTTCGATGGCGGCGGCGAGGTTAGTGCCTTGCAGCGTGACCATGTCGGGGCTGAGTGCGTCGATAAACATCTTGGCCGAGGCGTAGTCCGACGTGATGGGCAACTGCGGATAGGCCTCGCCGGCAAATACGCCGAGGGCTATTTTGTCGTTCTTCATCTTGTCGACCATGTTCGTGACGAGCAGTTTGGCGCGGTCGAGCCGCGAGGGCTGCACGTCGTTGGCCAGCATGGAGTTGGACACGTCGACCATCACCACCGCCTCAATGCCGTTGGCCGTGTCGGAAACCTGCTTCACGCCGTACTGCGGACGGGCCGCCACCACGGCTATGCCGGCCAGGGCGAGCATGGCAAGGACAAACTTGGCGTGGGGGCGCAGCGAACTGTGTCCCGGCATGAGCGCAAGGAGCATGCGCTTGTCGCCCAGGCGGCGCAAACGCCGCCGAGTGAGCCACAGGCTCCACAGGTACACGCCCGTGCAGAGCGGTACGAGGAGGAGAAGATAAAGATATTGGGGATCGGTAAACTTAAACACGGTTTCGGGTCGAAATTAGTCAGATAAACTCACGGCGGAGGCTACCACACTCGCCTTACGAGAGCTTGCGCAGCCACGTAGTGCGCAGAAGCACCTCGAAGAGCAGCAACGCGAAAGCCGCCAAGGCAAAAGGCTGGTAGGCCTCGTAGTGCTGGCTGTGGCTGTTTATTTTGAGTTTTGTTTTTTCGAGTTTGTCAATGTCGGCATACACACTGCGGAGGTTCGAGCGCGAGGTGGCGTGGTAGAAGATGCCGCCCGTTTCGCGCGCAATCTGCTTGAGGGTGGTAGGGTCCACCTTGTCGTCGACCTGCTGCGTGTACACCTCGCCGTTGGGCAGTTTCGCCACGGGCACGTTCACCTTGCCGTCGGTGCCGAGCAGGATGGTGTAGATGCGTATGCCCATCGACTTGGCCATGTCCGTGGCCATGAGGGGCGATATTTCGCCCGTGTTGTTCGCGCCGTCGGTGAGCAGGATGATTACCTTGCTCTTCGTCTGGCTGTCGTGGAGGTGAGCCACCGCGCTGGCTATGCCCATGCCGACTGCCGTGCCGGGCTGGATGACGCCGTCGTTCTGCAGGTCGCAGGTTGCGCCCTTGAACGTGCGGACGAGCATGCCGTGGTCAGTGGTCAGCGGGCACTGCGTAAAGGCCTCGCCGCCGAAGAGCGTAAGGCCGATGTTGTCGTTCGGGCGGCTGTTGATGAAGTCGAGCGCCACGTCCTTGGCGGCCGCAAGCCGGTTGGGGGCAATGTCGGGCGTAGCCATGGAGGTGGAAATGTCGAGCGCGAGCATAATGTCGATGCCCTCCGTCTGGCCCGTGCGCCACGACGCGCTTGTCTGAGGGCGCGCAAGCACCGTCACCATGAGCGCAAAACAGAGAATGTGCAACAGCATGGGCAGGTGTACAAGGCGAGTGCGGAGCGTGACGGGTATGCCGCGGAATTCCTCGGCCGAAGCCCAGCTGATACGCCCCTCACGCCGCGGACGGAGGAGGAAATACCACCCGACGTAGGGTATCAGCAAAAGGAGCAGGAAGAAATATGCGGGATTGGCAAATGTCATTTTCAGAATGTGTTTTCAACAGGCGTGAACACCCTTATGCAAACGAACAATAAATGAGGTAGAGGCAGTAAGCCCACAGAGCCAGCGCACCCAGCGAAAGCACCCAGACGGCCACACGCATGACGTTGCGCCAGCGTATCTGCTGCTTGGTGGAGAGCGAAACGTACTCCACATGAGGCTTGGGCAATTCGGCGGGCTGAACCTTGGTGGTCTGCACGTACGAGAGGGCGTCGACAAGACTGCGGTCCTGCTCCGAGGCGGTGGTGCTGTGCTTGGCAAACTTCACGAGGTCGGCCGTGACAAGCACGTTGCGGAGTTCGCCGAGCGCCTCCTCGTTGTTCGTTTGGCAAAGGCGGTCGATAATCTCCTGCGTGGTCATCTCCTTGGCGCTGAACCCAAATCGCTGCTCAATGTAGGTGCGGAGCGTTTCGGTAAGTTCCATGTAGAGCTGCTTCACGTCGGGCGCTCCGCTCCCCTTAATGCGGTCAATTTGCTGCAACGCCGTGACGTGGGCCGGCGTGGGCGGATGCACCACTATGCGGCGCGTGATGAGCCGCGGGTCGGTGAGGCGCACTCGCAGCACGACGGCCAGCACCAGCAGAAGGATGCAGCCGAGCGAGACGAGCAAAAGTTCCCACGACCACGTGAAAGGCTGCTCCACCACGTCGTGAGGACCGTTGTACTTGTCGGGATGCTGAAGGTCTACCTGCACGGTACTCACCTTCAGCCCCACCGTGCCTCGCGTGGCCACGCTGTCGCCGTCGACGCTGAGCATGAGGGGCGGAATGCTGTACACGGCAGAGTCGAACGACGTGATGGTGTATTTGCGGACAAGTTTGAGCCGCTTGCCGTCGTTGAGCCGAAGGGTGTCGACCGGGCCGCAGCTGACCACCTCCACGCCCTTTGTCAGCTCCTGCTGCTCGGCGTAGTAAGGGAACGTCACCTTTTGGTTGGCGTTGACCGCGCAACTGACGGTGAGCTGCACCTGCTGCCCGATGAGTATGCCGGCCGTGTCGAGCTTTGCCTCGGCAACCACCTGCCCCCGGACCGTGCCGACAAGGGCAAACAAAGCCGCGGCGAGCCACAGGCGGCGCAACGTACACAATATATAAGATGTATGCTTCTTCATAAATAACGAGGAAAGCCCCTTGCCCCGCTTAGCGTTGGGCAAAGAGCGATATTAACGGGCGCACGTAGTCGGCGTGCGTGGCAATGGACGTGAAGCGCACATTGCTGCGGCGGAAGAGCTGCTTCAAGCCGGCCTGACGTTCGCGCCACCAAGCCTCTTGGCGGTTGCGCACGGCTCGGCTCGATGTGTCGACATACTGTTCCTGCCCCGTCTCGGCATCGGTGACGCGGAGCAAGCCTACGTCGGGGAGCTGGGCGAGCAGGTGGTCGTACACTTGAAGAGCCACCACATCGTGCCTGAGCGCAGCCACACAAAGGGGGCGTTCGTACTCGCCGCCACTCAGAAAGTCGCTCAGCACGAAAGCGATGGAACGCTTCGGGAGAATGCGCACAAGGTACTCCAAAGCCAGACCTATGTCGGTGCCTTTGCCCGCGGGCTGGAAGTCGAGCAGTTCGCGGATGATGTAAAGCACGTGCTTCTTGCCCTTTTGCGGCGGAATGAACTTCTCCACGCGGTCGGTGAAGAAGAGAACGCCCACCTTGTCGTTGTTTTGCAGGGCCGAGAACGCCAATGTGGCGGCTATTTCGGCAGCCAGTTCACGCTGCGTGCGGTCGCGAGTGCCGAAAGCCTGGCTGGCAGAAAGGTCAATGAGCAGCATGAGCGTGAGTTCGCGTTCCTCCTCAAACACCTTCACGTAGGGGCGGTTCATGCGCGCCGTGACGTTCCAGTCGATGTCGCGCACGTCGTCGCCAATCTGGTACTCGCGCACCTCAGAGAACGACATGCCGCGGCCTTTGAAAGCCGAGTGGTACTCACCGGCAAAGATATTGTCGGTGAGCTTGCGCGTCTTTATCTCAATACGCCTGACGCGTTTCAAGAGTTCAGTGGTTTCCATTTCGCATCCCTTGTAAGAATATTCTGCTGGCTACCTTGCCCGGGAGAGCCTTAGGGCACTTCGACCTTGTTGAGGATTTCGCGCACGATGTCGTCGGCCTTCACGTTGGAAGCCTCAGCCTCGTACGACAGACCGATGCGGTGGCGAAGCACGTCGGCCGCCACTTCGCGCACGTCCTCAGGCACTACGTAGCCCCTGCGCTTGATGAAGGCGCAAGTGCGGGCGGCGAGGGCCAGGTTGATGCTGGCGCGGGGCGAGCCGCCGAACGAAATGTAGTTTGCCAGGTCGGCGAGTTTGTATTTGTCGGGATAACGGGTGGCGAAAACGATGTCGGCCACGTACTGTTCGATGCGTTCGTCGAGGTATACCTGCTTCACCAGCTCGCGCGCCTTGACGATGCGCTGGGTGTCAAGCACGGGCTGCGGCTTCACGAAGGAGTTGTTGATATGCGCACGCATAATCTTCTTCTCCTCCTCGAGCGTGGGATAGTCAATGATGACTTTCAGCATAAAACGGTCCACCTGCGCCTCGGGCAACTCGTACGTGCCCTCCTGCTCGATGGGGTTTTGCGTGGCAAGCACGAGGAACGGTTCGGGCAGGGCAAAGGTGTTGTCGCCAATGGTCACTTGGTGTTCCTGCATAGCTTCGAGCAATGCGCTCTGCACCTTGGCCGGGGCGCGGTTGATTTCGTCGGCCAGCACGAAGTTGGCGAAGACAGGACCTTTCTTCACCTTGAAGCCCTCGTCCTTCTGGCTGTAAATCATTGTGCCGATAACGTCGGCCGGCAAGAGGTCGGGGGTGAACTGCAGGCGTCCGAACTTCGCGTCGACGAGCGAGGCGAGCGTCTTGACGGCGAGCGTCTTGGCCAGACCCGGCACACCTTCGAGCAGGATGTGCCCGTCGGAAAGAAGTGCTATTAAAAGGGAATTGACAAGGTGTTTCTGTCCTACGATGGTGCGGTTCATGCCATCAACGAGCTCGGTGATGAAGCCCGTCTCGGCTTCGATCTGCGCGTTGAGCTGACGAATGTCTACTACTTCTGACATATCATTGTGTGTTTCCAGTGTTCTTTTCTTCGCAAAAGGCTTGGAGGGTAGAGTGTTCAAGCTATTAGTTGGCAGGGGCCGTTATAATGCCGCAGGGTTTACGGGGCGTTGCCCCTATGTTAGGCAGCTGCCCTTACAGGGCGCAACTGGTCCTGCTCGGGATACCCAGGGTGACGCCGCCACTTCGTGACGGCTCTGCCCTGGGCTATGGGGAGCTGCCCCGTTGGGGCGCGGTTTGCGGACATTGCCGTGGCAATTTTGCACCACAACTATTCGCATTTTGAACTCCCTACCCTTCGGGCCGCGGTTTGCGGGCAATATTTTGCAGAAAAAACGGGATTTTGGACACCCTACCCTTCGGGGCGCGGCTTGCGGACATTGCCGTTGCAATTTTGCGCCGAGACCGTTTGTATGTTGAGCAATCTGCTTGCAGCCCTTTGATTTGTGTGCAAAAATAAGCCTTTACTCCTTATGCCCGTCTCTGCAAGTATTTAAAATTCCCTAATGCCATCCGGCGGCGAGGGAGTGGGCTATGAAAAGGCGCGGCAGCCACATGGACCGCCGCGCCGCAACAAACATTCATCCCTTTCAAGGGAAAATTAAGATGCGATGGAATTGTCACCCCTCGGTAAACCGGGTGGGGATGGGAGGCATGGCCCCGTGCTGCGTACATACGTAGGCACTCACGTCAACCGCCAACTTGTGGGCCTCAGCCACGCTCTTGCCGCTCAGCACAGAGGCGCAGAAGCTGCCAGTGAACGAGTCGCCAGCCCCGACGGTGTCGGCCACTTCAACATGGGGCGTTTCCTGAAACGACAGGTTGCCGGGAGTGAATACGTAACTGCCGTTTACGCCGCAGGTCAATACAATCATGTCGAGGTTGTACTTGCCGAGAATGAGCCAGCACTTGTTCTCGATGTCGAGACCGGCATAACCGAAGAGGCGGCCGAGGGTGACGAGTTCCTCGTCGTTGATCTTCAATACGCTGCACCGTTTCAGGCTCTCGCAAATCACCTCCTTATTATAGAACGACTGACGCAGGTTGATGTCGAAGATGCGCAGGCAGTCCTTGGGTGTATTGTCGAGAAACTGGTATATCATGCTTCGGCTCACCTCGCTGCGCTGCGCCAGCGAACCCCAGCAAACGGCTTTGCAGTGCTGCGCAATGCGTTTCATCTCGGGCGTAAAGGGAATGTTGTCCCAGGCCACGCCCTGCTTGATTTCGTAGGTTGGCACGCCTTGCTCGTCGAGCGTCACCTGCACCGTGCCTGTGGGCAGGTCGAGGCGGGGGAGTTCGTAACGGAGCTGTTTCTCGTCGAGCTGACGGAGCGTTTCGTCGCCAAGCTCGTCGTTGCCAATGGCGCTGACCGCCATGGAGTTGAGGCCAAACTGCCCGGCGTGGTAAGCGAAGTTTGCCGGCGCACCGCCGAGTTTTGCGCCTGTGGGGAATACGTCCCAGAGAATTTCACCAAGTCCTACGACGTAATCAGTATCAAGTTGTTTCATGATGTTGTTAAGGTTAATGTTTCACGCAACGAATGTACGAAAATAAGTAGAGTACGCCCACGGCCATCACAGCCACTGCGCCGGTTTGCCCTGCATAGTCGCTGGCAAAACCCATGACGAGGGGGAACACCGTGCCGCCGAAGAGACCCATAATCATCAGTCCGCTCACCTCGTTCTGGCGGCTGGGCAACGACAGGAGGGCCTGCGAAAGCACCATGGAGAACACGTTGGAGTTGCCGTAGCCCACGAGGGCGATGGCGGTGTAGATGACCCACTGGCTCTCGCCGAAGAACATGCCCGCCATGCTCAACGCCATGAGAACAATGCTGAACGTGAAGAAAATGCGGGTAGGCACGAAGCGCAGTATGAGCGACCCGGTGAGGCAGCCCACCGTGCGGAAGATGAAGTAGAGCGACGTGGCGAAGGCAGCCTCGTTGAGCGACCAGTGCAAACGCTCCATGAGCAGTTTGGGGGCGGTGGTGTTGGTACCCACGTCGATGCCCACGTGGCACATGATGCCGAGGAACGAAAGCAGCACGAGGGGCGTTTTCAGCAGTTTGAGGCAACCGACGATGCTGCCCGACGCACCCGTATTTTGCTCCTCCTCAATGGGAGTAAGGAGCAGGAGCAGCGTGGCAAGCACGCCCACCACGAAATAGATGACGAACAGCACGCGCCAGTTAAGCCCGAACGAGGGGATGGCCGCCGTAGCGCCCCACATGGCAAGGTAGGGAGCGAGAAACGAGGCAATGGCCTTTACAAACTGCCCGAAGGTGAGAGCCGAGGCAAGGTTGCCGCCCCTCAGCACAGCGGCGATGAGGGGATTGAGCGACGTTTGCATCAGGGCGTTGCCGATGCCGAGCAGCGAGAACGACAGGAGCATCACGGTGTAGCTTTCGCCAAAAACGGGAATGAGGAGCGAAACAACCGTTACAACGAGCGAGAGCAGCACGGTGCGCTTGCGTCCGATGCGGTTCATGAGCATGCCCGTAGGCACAGCGAATATAAGGAACCAGAAGAACACCAGCGAGGGGAACAGGTTGGCCTGGGTGTCGGTGAGGTGAAGGTCGGCTTTGACGTAGTTGGAGGCGATGCCCACAAGGTCGACAAAGCCCATGGCGAAGAAGCACAGCATCACGGGGATGAGCGCAAGTTTGGAGGTTTTCATCGTAAGAATGGAATGCTGGTTAGTAAGAATGATTTGCGAAAGTGATTGCCCGTCACGGATACGCCCACGGCGGGCAATCACCTTTGAAGAATGCACGGCTTGCGCCTTAGAGCGAAAGCGTGTGGAGCTTGACGTTGCTGAACTTAGCCTTGCCGCCCTCGGTGTAGAAGTTAAGCGACGAATAGGGCTCGGTGGGGAACACGAGGTTGGTCATGGCGATGCGCCCGCCGTCGACGAAGAGTTCTACGGAACACTTGTCGACAAACACCTGCACGTGGTACGTCTTTCCCTCGCAGAGGCTGAGCGGTCCCCATGTGCCAAGGGCAAAGTCGTTCTGATAGTTCACGCAGTTGCGCTTGTTGGAGGGGGCGGTGTCGCGGTGGTGGTCGTTGTAGTTCTTCTCAATGTCGTGAAGCACGGCGTAGTTGCCGAAGTCGGTCAAGCCGCTCTCTGTGCGGTCCATCACGACGCGTCCCTGCTTCATGTCGAAGTATATGAGCGTGCGCTCGCCCTTGCTGTTGTAGAGCGACACGCCGGCAACGCCCTTTGCGTTGGGGGTGACGTCCATTTCGAGTTCGTAGGCCGCGCCGCACTTCTCGGTTGCGCCTTTCAGGTCTGCGCCGCCGCCCACATTGAGTTCCTGCGTTTGCTTGCGCAGGGCTTTGGTCTCTTCTACGGCATTGGCGGCCACGTAGTACTTGCCGTCCTTCTTGTAGAGGCTCAGGTTGCGCGCAAGGCCGTTGGCACCGCGGTACTGCTTGATGGGCGTGATGTTGGCGTACTGCCAGTTGCTCATCCAGGGGAGAGCCACTACGCGGCTGCCCGTGTTGGAGAAAGTCACCGTGGCGTAGTGGTCCTTGCCGTAGTCGAGCCATTTTGCCTCGTGTGGGTCATCGTCGCACTTGAACTCCTTGCCGTCAAAGTCGCCCACGAAATACTCCGTGGCACTGCCGCCGAAGAGGCAGCCCGGGTTGATGTTGACAATCATCACGTACTTTTGGCCTTTGCCGTCGGGCGTGGGCAAGGGGAAGAAGTCGGGACATTCAAACTGGTTGGGCTGTGCGCCCCACCCCTTGCCGAACGCACTCTGGTAGGTCCAGTCCTTGAGGTTCTTGGAGGTATAGAAGCGCATCTCTTTGTCGGCCGAGACAATCATGTACCAGGTTTGGTTCGGTTCGTACCAGAACACCTTGGGGTCGCGGAAGTCTTTCAGCCCGTCGAACGGACGCAGCACGGGATTGCCCTCGTACTTGGTAAAGGTGCGTCCGTTGTCGTTGCTGTAAGCCACGCACTGCACCTCGTCGTGGTTCACGCTGTTGTTGGTGTATATGGCTACGATGGCATCCTTGCCGAAACCCGCCGTGTTGTTCTTGTCGACCACGGAACTGCCCGAGAAGATGTGCCCCATCGTGTCGCGGGCAATGGCGGGCGGGAGTTCGCGCCAGTGGTTGAGGTCGGCGCTGACGGCGTGCCCCCAGTGCATGTTGCCCCACTTTGAGCCATAGGGGTTGTACTGGAAGTAGAGGTGGTACTCGCCGTCCTTATAAACCATGCCGTTGGCATCGTTCATCCAGCCGTACGAGGGGGTGTGGTGGTAAAGGGGACGGTAGTAGTCGGTGTTGGTTGCGTCCCACGTGTCGGAGAGTTTGAGGCTGCCGTCTTTGAGCGCGAGAGCCGACTGCGGCAGGTTGCATATCTTCACCACGGCCTCGGCAGGCTTGCAGCAGGAACTTTGGGCGGAGTAGAGGGCAAAGGGCACGTAGTAGTCTACCTTGCCCTGCGCCAGGCGCACGTCCATCCAGGTGTCGGCGGGCGAACCTGTGCTAAGCACCACCTTTGCCTCGTCCTTGTCTTCCTCAACGGGCAGGAGGAGGTACTTCGTGGGATTTTCCACGCGGATAATGGTGGTGTCGCCGCTCTGGCTGATGTTCATCTTTTGAGCCTGTGCGCCTATCGCCGTCAGGGCGAGGGTGAAGAGGCAAGCGTTCTTTATCGAATTTGTTTTCATGACTTTATGGTATGTGTTGTATTAAGGTTTGTCGTGTCAGAATTTGAGCGAAGCTGTAAACTCTACGGTGAACGGACGCAGGTAGCTGCCTGTCATGAGTTTGTTGCTGATGCCTTTCACCTCGTCCTTTGTAATGAGTTCCGCGCCGGCAATGCTGCCCTTTGCGCCTGTCTGGTTGAGGAAGTTGACTACGGTGCAGCCCAAGGAGAGGAGTTTATTGACCTGCCAGTTCACGCCGGCGAAGGTTTCCCAATGGCCCTTGAAGTAGTATGCCTCGTTGATGTTGGCGTACGTCTTGCCGAAGTAGCGGAAGCTTGTCCATACTTTCAGGTCCTTGGTAATCATGTAGCTCGGGTCGAACTCGAGGAGTATCTTAGGCACTTCGGCCACTACGTTGCCCGTGGCGTTGATTACGCCCACGTAGCCGTCGTTGAACGTGATGGAGGTCTCGTACTTCTTGTACGTAGGCACCTGGTAGGTGAAGAGGAAGTGGAGGTCGAAGCCCTTGAACGGATGCACCACTGCGTCGGTTGTCCAGCCGAGGGTCTTGATGTCGTAGGTGAGCGGGGCGGCCTTGATTTCGGACCCGTGCACAAGGTTGAGCGTGGAATTGTTGTTGGTCTTGCTGATGTAGGAGAAGAGCGACGTGAGGCTTATCCACGAGTTGTTGTAGTATACGCCGGCGCGGGCGAGCGGCACGGAGATGCGGTCTACGTTGGGCATGGTTGCCGGGGCGAATGTGGAGATGTTGGGGTGCTGCACGATGTAGGTGAAGTCGCCCGTCACGCCGAAGTTCTTCGTAATCTTATAGGTCAGGGCGGCCGACAGGTCGTAGTTGAGCCAGTTGTAGCTCATCGGCGCAGGGGCGATGTGGGTTGTGCCGTCGGGGGCGGTTGCGCCGAGGTAGTAGTCGGCGAAGCGGCCTACGAAGTCGCCATTGGCGTTGCGCACGGCGGCGTTCTCGCCTTTGAGCCGTTGCCACTCCACGCGTGCGCCGTAGTAGGCGTTGAGTTTGGGCGTGATGTCCCAGTCGTGAGTGAGGTAGAGGGCGAGCTTGTTCTCGTGTCCCTTATAGTATTCGGAGGCGTTCTTGTTGAAGTCGTAGAAGTAGTCGCTGCGCTTGTTGGCATCCCATACGCGCAGGGCGTAACCGCCGTCGGAGGGCACGCTCTGGTCGTACATGGTGGTGTTCGAGCAGTAGTCGATGTTGTAGTTCCACTCGTTCAGGCCCAGACGGAGCGTGGAGGTGCGGAACTGCTTGGAGAGTTCGGAAGTGAAGAGCAGTTCGTCGATAATGCCGGAATTGAGGCACGACATACGGGTCTGCACATACTCGCCGTTATAGCTCTTTGTCTGTCCGTCGATGTCGCGGTATACGTAATTATATTGCGCCGCGTCGTTGCCGGTGAGGCTGATGAGCGACATGGGCGTTTGGTAAACGCAAGCGCCCCGGGCGTGGTCGTAACGGGCGGTGGCTTTCCACGTCAGGCCGTTGTCCCACTTGTAGGTGTTCGACAGCATCACCTCGCTCGAACGGTTGAGGGCTGCGTCGTAGAGGGTGGTCTGCTTGAGTTCTCCCGTGCGCATATCGCGGTAGGTCATGTTGTTGTCGGTGGGCAGGTACGAGGTGGTGCCGAGCTTGAACTTGCCGTACTCTTTCACGCTGCCGTCGCCCACGTAGATGAAGGGCGCGCTCTGCGTGGCGTAGTTGTAAACGGGGTGGCTGTTGCTGTAATGGTACATGGCGGTGAACTCGCCGCGGTTCTTGTGGTAACGCTTCGTGAGCAGGGCTTTGTATATCTGCGTGCG
Organism: Clostridiales bacterium; assembly: GCA_963632215.1. Lineage (GTDB taxonomy): Bacteria > Bacteroidota > Bacteroidia > Bacteroidales > Bacteroidaceae > Alloprevotella. Next base: position 13,898 of record CAVGTD010000022.1, on the reverse strand, counting down.
GTCCTGGTAGGGGGTTGACTTAATCTTGAACGTACCCGGGTCAAAGTCCTGGTAAATGTTTCCGCTGTAATACCATCCCTTGCCAATCGAGCCGTTGAGGTTGACGGAGAACTCTTGCAGCCCGTAGTGGTTGGTCTTGTAGTTGAACGTGCCGTGTATGCCGTCTTGCCCAAGCTGGGTGAACGAGTTCACGGCGTAACCGATGTTGCCGGTGGTAATGGCCGTTTCGGATATCTTAAGGAGTCCTTGGTGACTAAGACTTGCGTCGCCGCGCCACATGGTGTTGACAGTGTGGGGATTGGTGGCGTATGTCACGGGCAGCCCGTTTTCGAGTACGTTGACATCGGCCGAGGGGAGACCGATCTGGATTTCGCGCGGTCCGTTTGCGCTCGACGCGTTGAGCATCACGTTGCGGTTGCCCTCTTCTTTCGACTTTGAATCGTCCGTCTGCGCCTGCAGGGCGGGCATACATGCGAGTGTCAGTGCGGCGAACATCAGCGCACGCGTTTTTCTGGCATTAGCGTTTTTCTTCATCATCTTTGCATGGTGTTTTTGGTTAGTAAATTGTGTCATCCGACGGCGCAAAGATAGGGGGCGGAAAAAGGCGTTTGCAAGAAAAAATGTTTCAAGAAATAGCAAAAATCGTCCATGTAACATATTTGCTACGATATGAACGATTTTTGCTTATTACGGACCGCTTTGGCGCATTGAGTTGGCAAAGAAAAGGCTTATACGTCACTTTTGAGTGACACAAACAAGCCTTTCAGAACGATTTCCTCCTCTCCGACAAGTTGTTCGAGGGCTTCCTGCAAGGCCTCTCTTGGGTGTTCTGTTTGCTTCAAGGCGGATATTTCTACGGGCTTTCGAGCTGCGGAAAGGGTGTCGAGGATGTAGCGGCGTGCAGCCTCCACCTGGTTGTCGGCAGGACGCTTCTTGTCACGTCCCTCCCGGGCGTTGCACACGTCGCAGTGTCTGCAGTCCTCGCCCTCGTCGGCGAAATAGCGGAGCAGATAGCGGCTGCGGCAAACGGTGTCCTGCGTGAAGTATTCTATCATGGCTTCGAGCCGCCTCACGTACTGGTCGCGCCGACGCTCGTAGATTTCGGGCATTATCTGCACGTAGCCAGCATCGATGCGCCGCTGGGTATAGGTTATCTGGGGCGTGTCTTTGTGGGGGATGTAGTTGATTACTCGCAGTTGGGTGATGTGGCGCAGTTTTTCGTACACTTGCTGGGCGGTCAGGCCGCAGGCTTCGCCGAGGCGGTTCTCTTCTACCGTCACGTAGTCGGTGAAAAATCCGCCGTTGCTGCGCATCAGGGCGTTCAAGAGCCGCTCTTCGTCGGCATCGAGGTAGTCGACGTTGTAAAGTTCGTCGCGCCTGACGAGAAACATCACCCGCGAGGAGTTTTCGTCCTCTATGGCGAAGTGGATGTATCCGGCCTGTGTGAGCAGGTTGAGCGCGCTGACGAGAACCACGGGGTAGTGCTTGAACACGCGGCTGAAGCGGGCCATGTCGAAGTCGAACGTGCGCCCTTCGGCCTCGCCCTCGGCTATCTGGAAAAAGTTGGCAAGGTCGCCGTACACCTTGCGTATGTATTCGCGGTCGGGGAATGTTTGCGGCACCCGTGCGCGGAGTTTGCGGGCATCGGCGTTGTTGTAGAGCAGCACGGCGTAGGCCACCTTGCCGTCGCGGCCGCCGCGCCCTGCCTCCTGGAAGTAGGCTTCGGGGGAGTCGGGCACGTCGGCGTGCACCACGAGGCGCACGTCGGACTTGTCGATGCCCATGCCGAAGGCGTTGGTGGCCACCATCACCCTGACGCGCCCCGTCTGCCACGCCTGTTGGCGCACGTCCTTGTCGAGCGACGAGAGGCCGGCGTGGTAGTAGTGGGCGGTGATGCCCTCGCTGTGCAATATCTCGGCCACTTCGCGCGTGCCTCGCCTCGAACGGGTGTAGACGATGGCCGAACCGGGTACACTCCTTATTATATGTATAAGCTCGGCCGTCTTGTCGTCGGCGAAGCGCACGTAGTAGTGGAGATTGTCTCTCGCGAAACTCATGCGGAACACCTGCGCCCCCTGCCGAAAGGCGAGCTTGTCCTGAATGTCGTCCACCACCTCGGGCGTGGCGGTGGCGGTGAGGGCCAGCACGGGCGCGTCGGGCACGAGCCGCCTCACCTCGGCGATGCGCAGGTAATGGGGACGGAAGTCGTACCCCCACTGGGAGATGCAGTGGGCCTCGTCGACGGTAATGATCGACACGTGCATGCGCTGCACCTTGTTGAGGAATATGGACGTGGACAGGCGTTCGGGCGACACGTACAGGAACTTGTATGCGCCGAACACGGCGTTGTCCAGGTGGCGCAGTACCTCGGAGCGCGGCTGCCCGGAGTAGACGGCTGCCGCCATGATACCGCGCTTGCGCAGGTTTTCCACCTGGTCTTTCATCAGGGCGATGAGGGGCGTCACCACGAGGCACATCCCCTCCATGGCCATTGCCGGCACTTGGAAGGTCAGGCTCTTGCCGCCGCCCGTGGGCATCAGCCCGAGGGTGTCGTGCCCGTCGGCTATGCTGCGGATGATGTCGAGCTGTATGCTGCGGAACGTGCCGTAGCCCCAGTACTTCCTTAAAACAGAAGTCCACACAGCCTCCCGCTCGCTGCTCTGGGCAGCGGCAACTGGCTGTGCGGACTTGTTCTCTTCTGTGATGTCCATGTCACTGACAGGGTTTAATGTCGTCAATCTGCAATTGCACTTCGCCGCGCTTGTGGGTGTTTTCCTCCACGGTGTAGCAAATGTCGAAGGCTCGCTTTGTCTTGATGTAGCGCGCCTGTGAACTCTGCCCGAAGGCAATGCCGTTCATCACGTTGTTGCTCTTGTTGTCCACGAGTTCGAGCTTGATGTGTTCCTGGCCGCGGCCCACCACCTTGCTCGTGCCGTAGTCGTAGACGCGTTTCGTGCAGAAGATGGGCTTGGGGTTGCCCGGACCGAACGGGGCGAAGCGGCGCAACTGCTGGTAGAAGCGGAATGTCACGTCCTTGAAGTCGAGTTCGGCGTCGATGTGGAGGCTGGCCTCGGTCTGCTCGTCAAGAATGTGGCCGGCCACGTACTCTTCGAAGCGGCGGGCAAACTCGTCCACGTGGCCGATGGGCATCGTCAGCCCGGCGGCGTAGGTGTGGCCGCCGAAGTTTTCGAGCAGGTCTTGGCAGCTTTGCACAGCCTTGTACACGTCGAATCCCGACACCGAACGCGCCGACCCTGTGGCCATGCCCTCAGAGCGTGTCAGCACCACCGCCGGACGGTAGTACTGCTCCGTCAGGCGCGAGGCCACAATGCCTATCACGCCCTTGTGCCACGCCTCGTTGTAGATGACGATGCTGCGCCGCTCGTCGAGTTCGGGCAGGTCCTTCACCTGGTCCACGGCCTGCTCGGTCATTTGCTTGTCAAGGTCCTTGCGTTGCTCGTTGTAGAGGTTGATGCGCTCGGCTTTCTCCAAAGCGGCTTGGCAGTCCTTCTCCACAAGCAGCTCAACGGCTTCCTTGCCGTTCTGCATTCGGCCGGAGGCGTTGATGCGCGGCCCGATTTTGAAGATGATGTCGTTCATCGTCAACTCGCGGTCGGCAAGCCCGCACACTTCCACGATGGCTTGCAGCCCAATGCTGGGGTTGGAGTTGAGGCACCGCAGTCCGTGGTAGGCAAGTATGCGGTTCTCGCCCATGATGGGGACAATGTCCGAGGCGATGCTCACGGCGCAGAGGTCGAGCAGCGAGGTGAGTTTGTTGAACTCTATGCCGTTGCTCGCGGCAAAGGCCTGCATAAACTTGAAGCCTACGCCGCAACCCGACAGGTGGGTGTAGGGGTAGCGGTTGTCGAGCCTTTTGGGGTTGAGTATGGCCACCGCGCAGGGCAGTGTGTCGTCGGGCACGTGGTGGTCGCAGATGATGAAGTCTATGCCGAGGCTCTTGGCGTAGGCTATTTCCTCCACGGCCTTAATGCCGCAGTCCAGCACGATTATCAGCCCCACGCCGGTTTGGGCGGCGAAGTCAACGCCCTTGTGCGATATGCCGTAGCCCTCTTCGTAGCGGTCGGGGATGTAGTAGTCAATGTTTGAGTAGTACTGCTGCAGAAATTTGTAGACGAGCGCCACGGCCGTGCAGCCGTCCACGTCGTAATCGCCGTAAACAAGGATACGTTCCTTGCGTCCCATAGCCAGATTGAGCCTGTCCACCGCCACCTGCATGTCGTTCATGAGGAACGGGTCGTGGAGTTCGCTGAGCTGAGGACGGAAGAAGTGACGCGCTTCCTGCTCGGTACGTATGCCGCGCTCGTAGAGCAGCTTGCCCAGCACGGGGTGTATGCCCAGGCGGGATGCCAGCTCCGTTTCCGCTGCCTTTGTCTGAGCATCGAGAACGTCGTAGTTCCATTTGTAGTTCATGCTTGTATGTCATTTTTTGTATTTTCGTGTGTGGTATGTGGTGTCCGCGAGGCTTTTCGTCTCCCCTTCCGTGGGCTGCCTGCGGAATTAGCAAGCTAAATTACTCATATTTATCCAATTACCCCGTATTGCGGTCCTGCTTTTCCCCGGTTCGTTCCAAAAACACGCCTCACGGGCGCAATATTACGGCGCATCAGCTACCTTTGCAGCTGAAAAACTTTAACCAACTTGCGGCCGCGGCGCACTGATAACGGTTTGCGCGGCCGTACGAACGTTCCGCATTATGTTCCACACTCACGACATTCTCCACGCCCTGGGCTTCGAAGCTTTCACCCCCATGCAGGAGGCCATGCACGCCGCCGGGCAGCAAACGGGCGGCGTGGTGCTGCTCTCGCCCACCGGTTCGGGCAAAACGCTCGCCTACCTGGTGCCGCTGGTGCAGCAGCTTGCGCCCGAGGCCGACCGTTTGCAAGCAGTCATCGTCACGCCCACTCGCGAACTGGCGCAACAGAGCGACGAGGTGCTGCGGTCCATGAAGACGGGGCTGCGGTCGCTCGCGCTCTACGGCGGACGCGCCGCCATGGAGGAGCATCGGCGCATCCGCGACCTGCGGCCTCAAATTGTCTTCGCCACGCCGGGCCGCCTCAACGACCATCTCGACAAGGAGAACCTCAACCCTTACGCCGTGCGCACGCTGGTTATCGACGAGTTCGACAAATGTCTGGAATTGGGCTTCCGCGACGAGGTGGAGCGCATCGTCACGCGTTTTGCCGGCATCGGGCGTTGCTGGCTCACGTCGGCTACCGACGCCGAGGAAATACCGGCTTTTATGGAGAAGCTGCGGCTTAGCTACGAAAAGCTTGACTTCACGGCCGACTCGCACGATGCCGCTTCGCGCACGGAGGTATTTGAGGTGCCCTCACCCGAAAAGGACAAGCTCAACACGCTCGGGCGCCTGCTCACGGAGCTGCGCGGCCAGCAGGCAATCGTTTTCGTGGCCTACCGCGAGAGTGTGGAGAGGGTTTTCAAGTGGCTTCGCGAACAGAAGTTCGCCGCCGTGGCCTACCATGGCGGAATGGAGCAGGAGGCGCGCGAACGGGCTTTGTACCGCTTCCGTTGCGGTGCCGCCAACGTGCTGGTCAGCACCGACTTGGCAGCGCGCGGCCTGGACATCCCCGAGGTTCGCGCCGTGGTGCACTACCACCTGCCCCTCAAGGCGGAGGACTATACCCACCGCAACGGGCGCACGGCGCGCTGGGAGGCTGAGGGAAGCGTTTACCTGCTTACCGGCCCGGCGGAACAACTGCCGGAGTTCGCGGGGGAATGCACGCCGATGCCCCTCGATGCGGGCAAGGCTTTCCGCCCCGCCGAACCGCGTTTCACCACGCTCTACATCGGCCGCGGAAAGCGCGACAAGCTCAGCAAGGGCGACATCCTGGGATTCCTGTGCAAGAAGGGCGGGCTGCGGGCCGACGAGATTGGGCGCATCGACGTGGGGGCGCACCACGCCTACGCCGCCGTGCCGAAAAAACGCCTCGCCCAGCTGATGAAACTCATCGGCGGAGAGAAAATAAAGGGCATGAAGACCCTCATTGAAGAAATGCGGAAATAACCGCCTCACACGTAATCGAAATGACAACTATCACACTGGCCGAGAGCCGCATCGTCAAGGCGGCGGCCGAGGGAATGGACTCCTTTATCAACACCATCGTTCAGGCTTTCCGCGAGCAAGCCGGCGACACGCTCAACGCCGAGAGCATGGCGCGCCTCAACGCCGACCAAGTGACGCTTTGGGGCTACACGCTCCTGCGCGACGAACTGATGGACGGCGGCTTCGTGCAACTTATATACAATGGCTACGGCCCGTTCTTCTTCGACAATCCTTTTGCCAAGGCTATGCGCCTTTGGGGGCTGCGCGACTTCTCGAAACTCCTCTACAAGGCGAAGGCGGTGTACGACGAACGCAAGGCCGACCTGACGCGCGAACGCTCCGACGAGGAGTTTATGGCTCTCTTTGAGCAATACCCTGAGTTTGACGACCTTGACGACGCTTTCGTCGAGGACGAGGAGCAGATTACCGCCGCGTTGGCCTACTACGTTGACGAGCATATTGCCGACTTCGTCACGGTTACGAAGGACTAAGCCCCTGCTCCACCCTCTTACTAACGACTATCAAACAATCACCTGCAATGGGAAAGACTAAAACCCTCCCGCCCTCGCGCATCAACATCAAGAACAAGCGCGCGGAGCACGACTACCTCGTGGTAGACCGCTTCACGGCGGGCATCGTGCTGACGGGAACAGAAATAAAGAGCATCCGCGCCGGAAAGGCAAGCCTTGTAGACACGTTTTGCTACATCAACCGGGGCGAGATGTGGATGAAAAACTCTTATATCGCCGAGTACGACTTCGGTTCGTACAACAACCACGCCACCAGGCGCGACCGCAAGCTGCTGCTCAACCGCAAGGAAATCCGTTCCTTGCAGGAGGACACGAAGTCGCCGGGCTTCACCATCGTTCCCCTGCGCATGTTCATCAACGAGAACGGCCTGGCCAAGGTGGTCATCGCTCTGTGCCGGGGCAAAAAGGAGTATGACAAACGCAACACGCTGAAAGAGAAGCAAGACCGCCGCGAAATGGACCGTGCCATGAAGGCGCGGCTCTAAACTCCGCACGTACTGACTTTCAAGCCTTATTCCCGATATGCACTTACTGAGACTTTTGCACGCCGCCCTCGTTGCGGCGTTGCTTGTTTGCGGCTCTTGGCAGCCGCTCCGCGCCGGCAGTCTTTCAGCCGCGGCGCAGTTTCCCCAGGCCGTCAAGGCGGTAAACCTGTGGTACGCTCCCTTGCTCGCCGCCGACACCGCGCCCAACGGCCGCGCGAGGCTCGCCGCCGAACTCGACTCGCTGCAAGCCCTGGGCGTGAACGCGGTGCAGATACTTGCCGGCACGGAGTTTTCAGCCCGTACCGACACGTCGCTCACCCGGGGCGTAGAGTTCAACACCCTCGTGGCAAAGGAACGCGCCCTGCGCGCACTCGACTTCACCCTCTACGAACTGGCAAAACGGCGGATGCAGGCCATCGTATGCCTGGCGCGCGAGATGCCGGCCGACGCTGAGGGACAGACCAGGTACGAGCGTTTCGTACGGAAGCTCCTCACGCGCAAAAGCAGCCTCGACGGCACGCCGCTTGCCCAAAGCCCGGCCGTGCTGGCATGGCTCACGAGCGACTGCCCCCATACGGCCAACGCCGACACGCTGCGGCTCTGCGCCGACTGGGCCTTGCGCCAGGCGCAGTTCATCAGAGCGTGCGGCGCGGAGCAGACGGTTGCCCTGCCCTACGTGCCGCTCGGGCGCGAGGGCACCGACGAGCAGCTGCTCAGCCGCTGTTTCCAGAGCGGCAGCGTCGGGGCTGTGTGCGTCATGCTCTCGCCCTGCGCCCTCGGATGGGTGGGCAAGGGCGAACTCGTCTCGGGCATGGCGCAGGTGTACCTGCGTTCGGAACAGCTCATCGCCACCTGCAACCGCATAGCCCTGCAGGCCGGCAAACCGCTCCTGCTCATGCGCGTGGAATACCCCCGTTCGGGCGGCTTCACCCACCCCGGAGCCGGCACGCAAGCCCGCGACACGTTTCTGGGCTTCGTAGCGAGCCAGCTGCAACAGGCCGCCGACGACCACCAGCCGCTCTGCGGAGCAATCGTCAACGGCTGGGGGGGCGGCATCAGCCAGCAGGGCGACGAGTGGCGCAACCCCTACGACTTCTCAGCCGAGTATCCCGACGAGCGCAAGGGGGCGTTCTCCGTCTTCGCCACCGACCGCTCCACTCTCGACATACTGCGACAGCTCTCCCCCACCCCCTGACGGCCATGCGCCGGGAAAGTCGTCACTGGCACGGAACTTTTTGACGTACACCGTACGAGTGACGTGCGTCAGTCGTACGAGTGACACACGTCACCCGTATGTGTGACATGCGTAGCCCGTACGCCCGACGACAATTTCCCCCGTGGTTGCGACGACCACCCACGGGGGAAAAACCGCCAAAAACGCTGCCGGCCTCGCTTTTCTCCCATTGCGGAAAAGCGAGGCCGGCAGTTTGCGTTTGCGGCATTGACCAAGAAGCGTCAGGACAGGGCCTGGACGGCAATGCGCCGGGCCTCGGCTCGGGCCGGCTTGCCAGTGGCCGTGAGCGGAAGGCGGTCTGTGCGGACAAAGCGGCGGGGCACTTCGAAGCGGTCGAGCAACCGGCGGCACTCCTCGCGGAGCGTTTCCTCAAGCTCCGTCTCGCTCTCGTAGAGCAGCACGAGGGCTTCGCCCAGGCGGTCGTCGGGCACGGCGGTGACGGCACACGGCACGGCGAGGGCGGCGAGTTTGCGCTCAATGTCCTCAATGCGGAGCTTCAGTCCGCCGGAGCAAACCACGTTGTCGCGGCGCCCGAGTATGCGGAAACGGCCGTCGGGAAGCACCTCGGCAAGGTCGTTGGTCTGCAACCGTCCCTCGTGCACCATGGGCGCGTCTATGCAGAGCGTACCCTCTGCGCTGAGCGACACCTCGACACCCGGCAGCGGCGTGTAGAAGTCTGTTGCCGACGGGCCGTTGAGCCTTCGCAGGGCTATGTGCGAGAGTGTCTCCGTCATGCCGTAAGTGCTGTAAACGGGATTGGGGAAGTTCTGCAGTTCTCGCTGCAAAGCCTCCGAAATTGCGCCCCCGCCGATGATGAGGCAAAGGGTGCGGCGCAGAAGCGACCGCTCGTGAGGCACGCGCAACGACTCGAACACCTGCATCGGGGTGAGGGCGGCGAAGTCGGGCGCGTCGTGCAGCCCGGCATAGGGGTGCGAGCAGGGGGCTACGGGAATAACCTGCAGCCCGGCGGCAAACGAGCGCACAAGTACCATCTGGCCGGCTATGTAGCGCAGGGGCATAGCCAGGAGCGCGGTGTTGCCCTCTTGAAGTCCGAGGGCTTGGACGGTGGCCAAGGCACTGTCCCACATACGCACCTTTTCGGCCTCCATGGGTTTGGGCTGCCCCGTGCTGCCCGACGTGTGGACGGTGAGCGTAGGCTCGGGCTTCTGCCACTCGGCGGTGAACTGGGCTATTTCTCGTTCAAAGCCGCGCTGCTCGGGCGTGCCGTACAACAGGCAGTCGCCCTCGATGCGCAGGGGTGCGGCCTGAAAATTGTCCACAAAGAGCTGCCCCGTGCCAAGTCCCTGCGGCAGGTGACTGTCGCCGTCGATGGCGGCACACCACTGGGCAATGGCGTTGAGACCTACGTTGCTCTCGAGCGCAGACGTGGTCCAGTAGCCGATGCCCCGGTCGCGGGCAAGAGCCATCCACTCGGCCGCACCGGTAAACGCACCGTGCAACGAGGGTTTCAGCACCACGTATTGCGGACGAATGGTGTCGAGCAACTCGTTTTTGAGCTTGAAGTCGTTCACCCCGATGAGTTCCTCGTCGAGCGCAATGGGCAAAGGCGTACTTGCGCAGAGGCGAGCCATTGCGTCCCACTGCCCCTGGCGTATGGGCTGCTCAATGCTGTGCAGGCCAAAGCGGCTCAGTTCTTCAAGCCGGCGGGGAGCCTCGTCGACGGAGAAAGCCCCGTTGGCATCGACGCGCAGTTCCACGCTCTCGGGGCTGTAACGGGCGCGAAGCTGCTTGATGAGACGCAGCTCGCTCTCGAAATCGATAGCCCCGATTTTGAGTTTTACGCAGCGGAAGCCTTTTTCGAGCTTGTCCTCCATGCGCCGGCACATCTCGGCGAACGACCCCATCCAGACAAGGCCGTTGATGGGTATGCCGCGCTGGCCGCGGGTGAAGTCGGAGGGGTAAAGGCGCAGGTAGTTGCCGCTGAGCGAGCCGGCGGCGGAGCGGAACGCCGTTTGCAGGCCAAAGAACATCGAGGGGAAGGGACGCAGACGCTCGGGGTCGAGATTTTGCGTCTGTACCACGTCGGCGCAGACGGCCCGCAAGCGCGCTTCGTAGTCGTCGGAATAGTCGCAGCTGAGGTCGGGCAACGGGGCGCACTCGCCCAGGCCCGTGAAGCGCAGCTTTGGGTCGGTTGACGACATGACGACGTACCAAACCTTGCGTTCGAGGTATACGCCGCGCGACGTGCCGGCCGGCTGCTTGAACTTGAGCGTGCGCGGCACCACCCTGAGGGTAAAGGGAAGGAAATGCAATGTTTTGTGTGTTTACGTGTGGGGAGAAAAGATGCGGATGCGGTCCGGCGGTTAGGGGAGCTTGGGGAATTTCTTGAAGTCGGGCTTACGCTTTTCGAGGAAGGCGCGTCCGCCCTCCTGGGCCTCGTCGAGCATGTAGTAGAGCATGGTCGCGTCGCCCGCCAACTCCTGTATGCCGGCCTGTCCGTCGAGTTCGGCGTTGAGACCGGCTTTGATCATGCGCAGGGCCAGGGGCGAGCGTTCCATCATGGTTTCCGCCCACTCCACCACCTCGTCCTCGAGGCGGTCGAAGGGGACAACCTTGTTGACCATGCCCATGCGTTCGGCTTCGGCGGCTGAGTACTGGCGGCACATGAACCATATTTCGCGCGCCTTCTTCTGCCCTACGATGCGGGCCAGGTACGACGCGCCGAAACCGGCATCGAACGAACCAACCTTGGGGCCCGTTTGGCCGAAGATGGCGTTGTCGGAGGCGATAGTAAGGTCGCACATGAGGTGAAGCACGTGGCCGCCGCCAATGGCAAAGCCGTTGACCATAGCTATGACGGGCTTGGGCAAAGAGCGTATCTGCTTTTGCACGTCTAGCACGTTGAGACGAGGCACACCGTCGCCGCCTACGTAGCCGCCGCGCCCCTTGACGTGCATGTCGCCGCCGGAGCAAAAGGCTTTGTCGCCTGCGCCGGTAAGCACCACCACGCAAATTTCGGGGCGTTCGCGGCACTCGCGCAGCGCGTCGCCCATCTCAGCCACGGTGAGGGGAGTGAAGGCGTTGCGGTAGCGGGGGCGGTTGATGGTGATGCGGGCTATGCCGTTGTACTCGTCGAAGAGAATTTCCTTGTACTCTTTAAGAGGTGTCCAGGTGCGTGTCATATAATATCGTGTATGGATTTGTTTCTCGCAAAACGCCGTTCCAGCCGCCGGCAAAGCGCACGGGGCGGAACGGACATACAAAAGTCGCTATTTTTTCCGTGCCGCCGGCGACCGCAACGGAGTTTTAACAAGTGCAAACGGCACGCATTATAGTTCACGCTTTATGAAATATGGCGTTTTCGCCGTGTTAAGAAGGACAAAGAACGGGCTTTTCATGGCGAACAGGCATACGCACGAAAGGGGCGGCGTGCTACCTTTGCTCACAGAAAACGAAAACAAACAATTCAGACATGACACGCAAATACCTTCCCTTATGGGTGCTCGCCCTGACGCTGGGACTGCAAAGCCCGGCTGTGGCTGACACGGCGGCTGTGCCGTCGAACCCCGTGGATCTCACCACGGCGGCAGAGAACGCAGTGAACTCCGTAGTGTACATCAAGGTGACGACCAACGGCAAGACGCAGACCATACAATATACCGACCCGTTTGAAGACTTCTTCGGCGACTTTTTCGGCCGCGGCAACAGCGGAAGCCAACAACGCAAAATACAAACCCCGAAACGCACGGGAGCCGGCTCGGGCGTGATACTGACCGCCGACGGATACATCGTGACGAACAACCACGTGGTGGAGGATGCCGACGAAATGACGGTGAAACTCAACGACCACCGCGAATTTAAGGCGCGTATCATAGGCACGGACAAATCGACCGACCTGGCGCTGATAAAGATTGAGGCTACGGGACTTCCCGCCATCAAAGTGGGCAGTTCGGACGACCTGAAACTGGGCGAATGGGTTCTGGCCGTGGGCAACCCGTTCAACCTCACATCGACCGTCACGGCCGGCATCGTGAGCGCAAAGGCGCGCAGCCTCAACGCCACGCCGGGCAGCATCGACAGCTTCATACAAACCGACGCCGCCATTAACCCGGGCAACTCGGGCGGCGCGCTGGTCAACGCCAAGGGCGAACTGGTGGGCATCAACGCCATGCTCTATTCGCAGACGGGTTCGTTCTCGGGCTACGGCTTCGCCATCCCGACAACCATCATGAACAAGGTGGTGGACGACCTGCGCAAGTACGGCACCGTGCAGCGCGCGCTGCTCGGCATATCGGGCCAGGACGTGACCAACTACATCGACGCGCAAAAGGAGAAGGGCAACAACCCCGACCTCGGAACTACTTCGGGCATCTACGTAGGTGAGGTGAGCGCAGACGGCGCAGCAGCTGCCGGCGGCTTGAAAGAAGGCGACGTTATCACCGCCATCGACGGCAAGAAGATTGACAAGTTCGGCGAGCTGCAGGAAATCCTGACCAACCACAGCCCCGGCGACAAGATTTCCGTGACCTATATGCGCGACAAGAAGCAGCACACCGCCCAGCTCACTCTGCGCAACATTCAAGGCACAACCACTGCCGTGCAGACGCTCGACACGGAGGCTATGGGGGCTGCCCTGCGACCGCTCAACGACAACGAGAAGCAGGAACTGAACCTTTCGTACGGCCTGATGGTTTCGGCTATCCGCGACGGCAAACTCAAAGAGGCTGGTCTGACGAAGGGATTGATCATCATGAAGGTGAACGACCGCGAAATGCGCACCACGTCCGACTTTGACGAGGCTGTAAAGGCCGCCAACCTGAGCAGCGACCGCGTGCTCTGGATTCGCGCCAAGACGCAGACGGGCATCAACAAGTCGTTCGCCGTAGAACTGGCCGACCCCAAGGCTAAGGCCGAGGACAAGACCGGCAAAAAGAAGTAACCCAAGGAACTAATGTTTTTCATAATATAGGTTTATAGCAAAAAGGTGAATTGGAAACCGTCCCCCTGATAGCGATCAGCGGGGGCGGTTTTCTGTTAACCATCCGAAACAAGATGCCTTGCCTTAATCGAATAGGAGGTAAACACTAATCATCGGTGTTCATCTCCTACTTTCATGTTTACCGATAACTTGCCGATACCGCCCCCTTGTTCCTCATCACGCATTTGTAGGCACGATTGAGATTCTCAGAATTTAGAATTTGTTCCAATAAATGTTCTTTGTCGAATAAGACTTTCGTCCATTAGATAATGCTCGTTCCGAGCGTACACACAAAACTTCTGCCCAAACAAGGGTTCAGGCAGAAGTTTTAGGGGCGTTTTCCTCTCAAAGATAAGGGGGGGGCGTAAGGAGTCAATCAGATACTAGTCGGATTGACAATTGCAAAGAGGCACTGCTCATAAAACTTATTGCAGTATTGCAGCCACTTCGTCTTTATCAACTCCCGTAATTTCAGCAATCTGCGAAATAGACAAGCCTGTTGCGGACAGAGACCTTACAATGTTTTTTAGTTGTTCGTCACGTTGTTGAAGTTGCTCTTCACGCAACTGAAGTTGCTCCTTACTTTGTTGAAGCTGCTCCTTGCTCTGTTGAAGCTGCTCCTTGCTCT
>CAVGTD010000021.1:0-30389 GCA_963632215.1 Clostridiales bacterium | reverse complement strand
TGACAAGAAGATTGAAGTTGCGAAGTTCATCGATCGTCAAAACCAAAGCGTACAAAAACGCCTTATATTATATATATGTCTGCCCAGCCTCTGCCCGTCGGGGCTTCCGGTGTTTGGGTTGACGCCGCTAATGTAAGGATTTTTTGCGAACGGCGAGCTTTCGGGGACGGGGAAAGTGCTTTTTTGTTTTAATCCGGGGGAGGTCGGGCGGATTATGGACGGAGCTGTATGGATTGTTGACGGAACGGGGCGGCTTGCGGACGGAAACGCGGTCTGTTTGCCATGTGGTTTGCTCAAAACGGGGCGTTTTTGACGGAATGTTTGCAATTTGCGGAAGGATGTTGCATTGTGTAAGATGAAAAGCTTTTATATTTGCACAAAGGAATTTTAAATAAGCCTTATGGTTGCAGAACGAAAGCGACGCAAGGCTTTAACGCACAAAAAGTAAACTGACATGAAGAGATTTAAGAGAAAGTGGCTGATATTTATGGCACTCACCACGGTGCTTTGTGTGGCCGGGGCGTTCATGCCCGACACGGCCGGGCTTTGGGAGGCGGACGGCAAGTCCGACGCGGCGGATGTGGCGTGGATGATTACCGCCACGATATTCGTGCTGATGATGACGCCGGGGCTTTCGTTCTTTTACGGCGGCATGGTGGGCAAGAAAAACGTGATTTCCACCATTCTCCAGAGCTTTATCGCCATGGGTGTAATCAGCGTGCTTTGGGTAGTCGTGGGGTTCAGCCTTTCGTTTGGCGACGACATTGGCGGCGTGCTGGGCAACCCTCTGACGTTCTTCATGTTTAAGGACGTGGGGGCGAAGGTGAACGAGGCCCTTGCGCCGACCATTCCCCTTGCGCTCTACGCGCTGTTCCAGATGAAGTTTGCCATCATCACGCCCTCGCTCATCACGGGGTCGTTCGCCGAAAGGGTTAAGTTTTCCGCCTACCTGGTGTTCATGATACTCTTTTGCGTATTCATCTACTGCCCCTTGGCCCACTGCACGTGGCATCCCGACGGGATTTTCCGCCAGTGGGGCGTGGTGGACTTCGCGGGCGGCATTGTGGTGCACGCCTCTTCGGGAGTGGCGGCCCTTGCCGGTGCTATATTCCTCGGGCGCCGTACGCGCCCCGACCGCAACGACGCTCCGGCCAACATCCCCTACGTGGTGCTGGGCGCGGCCCTGTTGTGGCTGGGCTGGTTCGGCTTCAACGCCGGTTCGTCGCTTCACGCCGACGCCACGGCCGTGAAGGCTTTCCTCAACACCAACACCGCCTGTGCCACGGCCATGCTCACGTGGATCTTCTTCGACACCGTGATGGGCCGCAAGGCTTCGGCCATGGGCGCGGCCGTGGGAGCCGTGGTAGGCTTGGTGGCCATCACCCCCTCGGCCGGCTACGTGAGCGTAGGGCAGAGCCTTTTCATAGCCTTCGTGACGACGATTATTTGCAACTGCGCGTGCCACTGGAGCGACCGCTCGTCGCGGCTTGACGATGCGCTCGACGTGTTTCCCACCCACGGCACGGGCGGCATCGTGGGCACCGTGCTGACGGGCATCTTCATCCAGGAAGGGCTCATCGCCGGCACGTGGGAGGGCTTCGTCACCTTCCTGTTCCACCTGCTTGCCATCGTCATCGTGTTCGTCTACACGTTTGGCATGAGCATGTTGCTCTATTGGGTGGTGAACAAAATGATACCCATGCGCGTGAGCCGCGAGAGCGAGCGCGTGGGACTGGACGTGAGCCAGCACGGCGAGAGCTACAACTTCGCCGACGTGGAGGACAACGTGGACGACCAGGGCGAAATGAAATACTGATGCGGCTCGTAGCCGGCAACGCGCAAGCCCCTCGACGCGGCAAAACTGCCTGCGCCGAGGGGCTTGCGTTTTTGTCCCCGAGGCAGTTGTACGTATCCCCGGGGTAGTGAAAATTATCTCCGTACTTGTCATCGAATACTTGCAAGTATTCAATCTGCTTCTTGGCAAGTATTCAATCTGCTCCTTGCCAAGTATTCAATGTGTCGCTTGCCAAGTATTTATCAACAAGCCCCGTGAGGCGAACGGCCGGCACGGGGCCGACAATGGCCCGGCGGCGGAAAATCACTCCGCCGGGGAGGGCGTGAGCCAGAGGTCGAGCAGGAGCGGCAGGTGGTCGCTGAAGCCGCCCTGGTAGTACGGACCCAGGTAGGTGCGGAACGGGTGCACGCCCTCGCCCGAGGCATCGTCTTGCAGGAGGAAGGGGAAGTCAACGATGCGGCAGTCGGCCCGCGAGGTGGTGACGGAGCAGTCGGGGCGTAGCATTGCGCCGTTGACGATGAACTGGTCGAGCTGGTTCCACTCCCCCTGGTACTTGTACGTGCCGCGGATGTCGCGGCCGGCCCTCATGGCATGCGACAGTATGTAGAGCGACCGTGGGGCGGGGGAGGAGTAGGCCGGTGGCAGCAACGGCAGGAGCGTACGGGTGAATAGCCGTTCGGGGTAGAACGCGTTGAAGTCGCCCGTCACCACGAGCCGGGGATGCGTGCGCTCGTGCAGCAGGCTGTCGGCAAAAGTCCTGACGCGGCCTGCCACCGCCTCGCGGAAACGCTGCGCCGGCCGTCCGCCCTTGCGGCTCGGGAAGTGGCATACCAGCACGTCGAGCGTGTCGCCCGTGGTGAGTTCGCCGGCCACGTGAAGCACGTCGCGCGTGGGGCGCAGTCCCTCGGCGGTTGGCCTAATCCTCAGGCAGTGTTGCTCCACGGGGCGGAAACGCGCCGGCTGGTAGAGGAGGGCTACGTTGATGCCTCGCACGTCCTCGCCGTGCGTAGTGGCGTACTCGTAGCCCAGTCGGGCAAGGCGCGTGCGCCGGGTGAGGTGGGAAAGCACGCTGTCGTTTTCCACCTCGACGAGAGCCGCCAAGTCGACGGGCTGCTCGCCGCCCGCGCCGGCTATGACCCGTGCCAGCCGACTGAGCTTCGCGAAGTAGCGCGCCTCGGTCCAGCGGTGGTCGCCCCGGGGCGTAAACTCCTCGTCGGCCTTGCCCTCGGCGTGGAGCGTGTCGAAGAGGTTTTCCACGTTGTACTCCATAACGCGAAAACGCTGTCGCTTTTCAGCCACAGCGTTTGTCGTGAAAAATATCAAGAATGCCCACAGCGCGGGGGCAAGCAATGCCTTATTCATGGTGGTAGGGTTCGCCCCGGAGTATGGTCATGGCGCGGTAGAGCTGCTCCACGAAGAAGAGGCGCACCATCTGGTGCGAGAACGTCATTTTCGAGAGCGAAACCTTCTCGGCCGCCAGCTTGTAGACGTCGTCGGAGAAGCCGTACGGACCGCCTACGATGAAAACGAGCCTTTGCGCCACGGTGGTTTGCTTGCGCTCAATGTACTTGGCGAATTCCACGGAGCGGAACTCCCGTCCGCCCTCGTCGAGCAGCACCACGCAGTCGCCCTTTCGCAGTTGCTTTTGCAGGAGTTCGCCCTCGCGCTGCTTTTGCTGCTCCGCGCTCAGGGCTTTCGTGTTTTTCAGCTCGGGAATCACCTCCATGCCGAAAGGCGTGTAGTGCGTCACCCTCTCGGCGTAGTCGTCGATGAGCGACGTGAGGCGTTTGTCCGTCGTTTTGCCTACAACAAGGAACGTTATCTTCATCCTCCCGGGTCAGTTTTCCGATTTCGGCGCGTCCAGCACCTCGTAGCGCGAGTGTTTGCTGACGTACTCCGGCACAATCTGCTTCATCTTGCGCACGGTGTCCATGTCGTTGTAGCGCTGCGCAATGTCGAAGAGTTCTTCAAGCTCCTTCTCCACGGCGGCATAGTCGTACTCGCGCACCTGCGCCACGCGTATCTTTTCGTGGAACGAGGGCAGCGTGCCTTCGTTGACGCTCAGCACCTCCTCGTAGAGCTTTTCGCCCTCGCGTAGGCCCGTGTACTCAATCTTCACGTCCTTGGCCCCGGAGAGCTGAATCATGCGGCGGGCCAGGTCGTCGATGCGCACGGGCGCGCCCATGTCGAACACGAGTATTTCGCCGCCCTTGCCGTTGGTGCCGGCTTCGAGCACCAGTTTGCAGGCCTCGGGTATGAGCATGAAGTAGCGGATGATGTCGGGGTGGGTGACGGTGAGCGGCCCGCCGGCGAGCAGTTGCTTGCGGAAGAGGGGGATGACGCTGCCGTTGCTGCCCAGGACGTTGCCGAAGCGCGTGGTGACAAACTGCGTTTCGCCCTTAACCGTGCCTTTTCGCAGGGCGTGGTCGAGGCTTTGCACATAAATCTCGCAAATGCGTTTCGAGCAGCCCATCACGTTGGTGGGGTTGACGGCCTTGTCGGTCGATATCATGACAAACTTCTTCACGCCGTACTTCACGCAGAGGTCGGCCAGTATCTTCGTGCCAAGCACGTTGTTGTAGACGCTCTCCGAAGGGTTGTCCTCCATCATAGGCACGTGCTTGTAGGCGGCCGCGTGGAACACGCACTCGGGGCGGAACGAGCTGAAAATCTGTTCCATGCGCTGGCTGTGGCAGATGCTCGTCACGATGGTTTGCGCCTTCACGCCGGGGAAGTCTTTCTTCATCATCAGGCGCATGTCGTGCTGGGGCGTTTCGGCCTGGTCGATGAGCATCATCTCCGCCGGCTCGAACGATGCCACCTGGCGCACAATCTCCGAACCGATAGAGCCGGCCGAACCCGTAATCATCACGCGGCGTCCCTTGAGCATGCGGCGCACGCTGTCGAGGTCAACTTCTATTTCCTTGCGCGGCAGGAGGTCTTCCACCTGCATTTCGCGCAGCTGCACCTTCTTCACCGACTTTTTGTCCTTGCTCCATTCCTCGGCGTTCTGGGCAATGTAGATGCGTACGCCGGCGTTGACAAACGTGTCCTGCAGCTTCGAGTTGTTCACGAAAGCATCGTAGACCAGCGGCCCAACCATCAGCACGCGTATGCGCTCTTTCTTGATGATTTGCTCGATGTCGTCGTCCACGTGGTAGATGCGCTTGCCGAAGAGCCGCTGCCCAGCGGCCTCCTTTTCGTCGCTCAGGTAGCCGGCCACAACAAAGCGGATGGGCTTCGTACTGCGTATTTCGTTGGTGACGGATATGGAGCCGGCGTGCGTGCCGTAGATGAGCGCGCGTTCGGCCGTCGGGCTTACAAACACGTTGTCGAAGGCAATCTTGATGCCGATGCGCGAAAGGCAAAGCAGCGTCATTGTGCCCATGTAGATGGCCAAGAGCATACGCTCCGTGAATACGTGGAATACGGTCCAGCCACAAGTTTCTGCAAGTAGGTTGAACGCCGAAGCCAACACGAACGACAAAGCACTGGCGTAGATTACGCGCAGAAGGTCGACAAACTGCGAATAGCGCAGTATGCCCGAATAAGTATGGAAGGTCTTGAACCCGACGAGGTTCAGAACGGCGTAAACGAGGAATGTGTGCGACAGTGCGGGCCATATGTGCAGCATGGCCGAAGCCGGTTGCCTGAGCCACAGAATGAACAGTCCGCCGAGGAAACACAGGACTGTGTCGAAAATGATGATGCACCAGTAAGGCAGTGCAACCCGGCCGAAATACCAGCTAAAAAACTTGTTGAAAATCTTCATGTCTCTTTACTCGGGAGGCTCTTGATAGTTCCATGTAAAACAGGGGCTTCCCCCCTCGCAAATCTCTCTCTAAGTAGTGTCTTGATAGGTTCAGCATGACGAATTAACCCCCATACCTCCCATTTCGGGGGGGGTAATTTTTTGCTGTCAACGGGGCAAAATTACCATTTAACTTTAACAGGGCAAAATTTTGTGTTTGCGGAATGGGCGAGGCGAGTTTTCCAAAAATGTCCAATTTGTTTTTCGCTTTTTTGGGGCTTAAAAGTCTTGGCGGCGGCGCGGCGCATTGCGGTACGCTCGCTTTTTGGTAATTTTGCGGTCATGGAAACGAACAGCACTTCTGAATTGTTCTGCATCGACGAGGGTAGGGCGGACAGCGCGTTCACCGACGTGGAGGTAATATGCCGCACGGCCAACGCCGTGTTGCTCAAAGGGCAGCGCGACGGTCAGTGGTGGGTGATGAAGACAGTGGCGGAGGACAGCCGGCAAGCCGGCGTTTTCCAGGACCTGCTGCAAAAGGAGTGCGACATACTCAGCCAGCTCAGCCACCCAGGCATTGTGAAAGCCACGGGCATGGAGGACGTGCCGGGCTACGGGCAGTGCATCGTGATGGAGTGGGTTGACGGCGTGAACCTGCGCGAGTGGCTCGCCACGAAGCCCCGCCGCCGCGAGCGCCGGCGGGCGTTGGCGCAGTTGGCCGACGCCTTGGCCTACATCCACGGGCTGCAAGTGGTGCACCGCGACGTAAAGCCCGAGAACGTGATGATTACGCGCAACGGGCACAACGTGAAACTCATTGACTTCGGGCTGGCGGACATGGACAGCAGTTCGTGCCTCAAACAGCCGTCGGGCACAAAGGGATACATATCGCCCGAACAGGCCCGCGAGCGCGACACCGACTGCCGCAACGACATATACAGTTTCGGATGCCTCGTGGACGACCTGAAACTGGGGTGGTTCTACCGCCGCCTGGCCGCCCATTGCAAACGCCCCCTTGCGCAGCGGTACCAGGACATGGACGAAATAAAAAAAGCCCTGCGCCGTCGTCAGCAGTGGCGTAGGGGGGTGGTGGCTGCCCTGCTCCTCGCGGTGATTTTCATAGGGGCTTGGGGCGCGTACATGGTGAAAAAGGAAAACGGACGGCCGCACTACGAAGAGGTGGCGCAGTTCCGTGTGGCGAACATAAGGTATACGTCGTACGGCGGCTTGGCCGTTTCGGCCAAACTCGTGGAGATGACGGAACACGACGTGGTAGTCCCGGCCAAGGTGGCGCACGACGGACTTACTTACAAAATGTCGGAACTCGGCTTCGACTGTTTCCGCAACGACACGATGCTTACAAAACTCGTGGTGCAGTGCGAAGCCGACACAATGAATATACTGAAGGGGGCACTCAAGGGCTGCAGCAACCTGAAAGAACTGTATCTGTCGTCAACCCGCCTCGTGGGCATAGGCAGCGACATTTGGCATTGCCGCATTGAGGACATTTTCGACGACCGGCACTTTGAGGACATCACCCTCTACGTGCCGAAGGAGTTAATCGGCAAATACAAGGGCAGTGCTTGGCGCAAGTTCCGTCACATCCAGATTATCGGCAGGGAGGGGTAAGTTTGGACTTACTGACACTCCGCCCTGTTTGCCCACAAGGCAGGTGTAGGGACCGCAACTGCCGCGGTAAAGATTGTTGAGGCAGCACGCCTCGCCCTCGATAAACGACTGGCAGGTGAAAGTGTCGCCCACGAGCAGTTTGGAGTTCAATGCCTCCACCACCTCGAAGCGGTCGTCGCCCTCAAAGCGCACCACGATGCGGCGGTTGGGCGACCACGTGAGCATCAGCTCGTCGCCGCACGTGAGGTTTTGGCTCATGTAGCAGACAGACTTTATGCAGCTCGTTTCCAAGTCGTTCGGCTCGCCCGACAGAAACGCCTTGTAGTCGGCGTATCCCAGGTAGCGGCTGAGCAGGTTGAGCGTGTAGCGGCTCGGGTGGGAATAGTCGTTTTGGTGTCCCCACAAGCGTTTGAGCGTAGTTGCGCTGATGTATTCGGCTGTGGCTGAAAGCACCTGCTGGCTAAGCCATACAAAGTCGCGGTGCGTGTGCATATTGCGCCGCGTGCGTTTCTCTATCTCTTGGGTCAGGTTGTTGCTCATAGACGTGTTCTCTGGTATCTTGTTAGACGGTTGCGGACGGGTGGAAAAGCCAAAACTCCGTCGGCAACTGAGGCAAATCTACGCATTTTGCCGGTATACCGGTATTTTTGCGGTCATTTATTTGCGCAAAACGTTATTTTTCCATTATTCTCTTGAACAAATCCTTGCGGCGGTCGTCTTGGGCGGCGGCAAGGGCGGCTATGCCCATCGTGCGCCGCAGGTTCACCTCGATGCAGGGGTGTATCTGCGTAGGGCCGCCTTGCGGCTTTGCCAGCATCATGTCTATGCCTAAATAGCCCTCGTATTTGGAGCCGAGCAACAAGGCGAGCTGTTCGCGGCAGACGCATACGAGCGCGTTGAACGCCGCCGGACTTCCCCAAAAGGCGGTGAGGCGACCGGCGAGGCGGCTTTGCGTTTCGAGAATGTTTTGCGTGTATCCCCCTGACGAGTTGGTGCTGAACAGCGACAAACCCTCGTAGCGCACGCCCCCAGCGCGGTCGGCGAAAAACTCGAGGGCGAAGTCGAGCACCGGCTCGTAGCGCGGCTCGAGTTCCACGCCCCCTTGCTCGGCAAGCAAGCGGCGGACGCGTCCAAGGGTGGAGGCGTTGAGCGGACGGGAGAGCGGAAAAACGCCCCTGCCGCTGCACGACCACAGGCTCTTGCCGATGGCTTCGGGATACTCTTCCAGAAAACGGTCAACCTCTTCCTCGCTGCTTGCAATTCGCGATATGCCCACCGTACCGATGCCCTCGGCAAGGAGAGCCTCGCGCAGGGCGGGCAGGAGGCGCGACGTGGTGGCGCGGCTGCTGAGCGTGCGTACGGCATCAATTTGTTCGGCGGCGGGGAGCAAAGCCTCGGGCGCGCCGCATTTCAGCAGTTTGTGGCGCACGAGCAAGTCCCACCCCCACGGCTCGATGCGCGATACGGCGCGCCAGACCTTGGGGGTAAGTTCGTGGGGAAAAATGAAAGTGGGGAGTTTGCCGGCTGCCGCGGATGCAAGGGAGGCCGTCAAAACGTCGGGCAGGTTGTTGGGGCAGGGCGGCTGTCCTTTCGTAGGTTTGGGCAGAAGAACGAAGTCGTCCTCGCCGGCCCAAACCGCCGGCAGGGCGGCCCAGCGGCATTCCAGCGTACGGGCAATGGTTGAGGGGTAGTAGTAGGGGGAATGGGCTGCCAAAGCCTCGTCGTGCGAAGCGTTGAAAATGTGCAGGGTTGCCATCGGTGTGTGAGCACTTTGCTTAGCAGTAAGTCTCGAGAGCCTTGAACGAGGGCGTTTGCGGAATGATTTCCACGCCGGTCGTCGTGGCAGGGAACAGAATGGTCTCGCCCGCTTGCAGGGTGAGTTCGCCCTCGTCGTAGCGCAGGGTGGCTTTGCCCTCGTAGGCAATGTAAATCACGAAAGAGTCGAGCCGCGAATAGTCCGTCGTGACCGGCTGCGTCAGTTCGTAGAGATGCACCGTGAAGTCCTTGCACAGGAGCAAGTCGGCTCGGCGATTGGGCTGGTGCGTGTAAGCCACGCGGTGAGTGGGGTAGGCCTTGAAGTCGAGGGCTTCGCGCGCCTCGGCAATGTGGAGCGTGCGCTTGTTGCCCTGCGCGTCGCGGCGGTCGAAGTCGTAGGCGCGGAACGTGTCGTTGCTCGACTGCTGGATTTCGATGAGCATGTTGCCGCTCCCTATGCTGTGGATGTGGCCCGCCGGGATGAAGAAACAGTCGCCCTCGTGCGTCTCGTGGCACCGCAGGTAGTCGATGAGCGTGCCGTCGGCCACGCTGCGGCTGTAAGCGTCGGCCGAGAAGTCGGTGTTGAAGCCGGCGTAGAAGTGCGCCCCGGGCTGCGCATGGAGGATGAACTGCATCTCGCTCTTGCCGAACGGGCGGCCCATGCGCTGCGCCATTGCGTCGTCGGGGTGTACCTGAATGCTCAGGTCCTTGGCCGTCGACATGAACTTGATGAGCAGGGGAAAGTTTGTGCCGAAACGCTTGTAGTTCGCCTTTCCCACCAGATCAGCCCCGTATGTATTAATGAGTTGCGCCAAGGTCTGCCCCCGGTGTTCCCCCTCGCTCACGGGCGTCTCGTCGCCCGGAAGTCCTGAAATCTCCCACGTTTCGCCCACCTGACGCGGCGCGCCAGGCAGATGCTTCAGCTCGGTGAGTTCCTCGCCACCCCAAATGGTGGTTTTGAGCAGAGGAGTAAAACGTAAGGCTTTCATTCGTTCAGTAAGGGTGTATGGGGCTTGTAGGTAAGGGTCGTTTTCAGGCACGGGGCTGGAGAGAACGCAACAGACGCTCGCCGGCTCTCTCCTGTGCCGGACCGAGGTCCATGAATTTGGTGAGTGCTTTGCCTGCCGCCCGCGCCACGCTGTTGCCGGCGGTCAGCACCGTTGCCGTTTGGTCGAGAAACTCCTCCGCGTCGCGCTCCGATGGCATAGCCCCCTGCATAAAGAGGCGCGCAAGAAGCAGGTAGCCGCAAAGCTGGAACATCGCCTCGTCGCGGGCTATCCACTCGAACGCTTGTGACGAAGCCCACTCGGCGCGGCTGAACAGGTGCATCACGCTGCACTCCGCCTCCTCTTGGAAGCGCATCTGTTCCACCCAGAGCGTGGCGAGTTCCGCGTCCATCCGCTCCACGGGCATGAGCATACCCGCCAAAAGGCGGCATTCGCGGATGTCCTCCTTCCACAAGGCCGAGGCCAGTTCGAACGTGTGCGGCAGTTCCTCCGCCATCTGCTGCAAACGGGGCAGCTCCACGCCGAAGATGACCTTGTAGGCCAGGCCCTTGCTGCGCATCGACGAGCTTACAGGCCCGTTCATCACGCCGCGCAGGGCGCGTTTGATGTGTTGAAGTTGTTGGGAAAGGGTGGAATTGTCCATCAGACAGTGGGAGTTAGGCTTGCAAATTTATGAATTAATTGCCAAACCGGGCGAAAACCCGTTAATTGCGGCTCACGGCGAAGTAGCGGGCATGCGGATTGCTGAGGTAAAGGCCGCACGTGCTGCTCTGCGGATACATAGCCCCGTTCTCGGTGAGCGTGATGCCCAGGGCTGCGAAGTTGAGAAGCTTGCTCAACGGGAAAATCAGTTGTTGGTCGGGCAGTGAAGGGTAGCCCACGGCCGGGCGAATGCCTTGGTAGGCCGCCCGTGCGAGGTCGTCCAACGAGAGCTGTTCGTCGGGGGCGTATCCCCACAGTGAGCGGCGCGTTTCGCGGTGCAGCCATTCGCTCGTAGCTTCGGCCAGGCGGTCGGCAATGCCTTGGAGCATCAGGGCGCGGTAGGTGTCGGTTGAGGCTTTCGCCTCCTCAATCTCCTTGACGAACGAGGGCGAAACGGTGACGGCGAACGCTCCCACATAGTCCTCGTAGGGCTGCGGTGCCACGAAGTCGCACAGGGCGTAGCAGGGCGCGCCGGGTTCGGCGGGCTGCTTTTGGCGCGGCGTGGGCAGTTCCAAGTCCTTTCCGCCCACCGCCCCTGGCAGCACAAGGCTCGTTGGCGTGCCGTGAGCGGCGTAGAAGCCCACTTGCGCCTGCATGTGGTGGCGTTTTTCGATGTCGTTGAGCAAGAGTTCCGCCTCCCGGCGTATTTTTTCCGCCTCGGGCGTGCCGCGGCGCACTTTCCACAGGTTGAAGAAGTAAATCCAGTTGATGAACTTCCGCACCTCGCTGATGGCGATTTGCGGCAAACTGCGGTAGCCCATGTAAGTGGGGCGGGGAAGCTGCTCCTTTGTCCAGTCGATGCGGAAGCGCACCCGTTCAATCCGTTCGCTCTCGCTTTCGGGAGCGGCTGAGGCTTGCTGCATGAGCTGTTTGGCGGCCTTTTGCGCCTTGTAGTTGCGCACGAGCTCCTCCTGCTTTTGGCGGTTGGCGGCGATGACCGCCTCGCGTTCGTCGCTTTGCAGTTGCAGAGCCAGCACGGGATTTTGCGACGCGTCCTTGACGTGAAACACCGGTCCGTCGTAGAGCGGAGCTATTTTCAGGGCGGTGTGGAGGTCGGACGTGGTGGCGCCGCCGATGAAGAGCGGAACGGTGATGCCCGCTTGGCGCATAGCCTCGGCCGTGTGGCACATTTCGTCGAGCGAGGGCGTGATAAGTCCGCTGAGCGCCACGAAATCAACCTTTTCGCTGAGGATAGTTTGCACAATCTTGTCGGCAGGAGTCATTACCCCGAGGTCCACCACGTCGAAGTTGTTGCAGCCAAGCACCACGGCCACAATGTTTTTGCCGATGTCGTGCACGTCGCCCTTCACCGTGGCCACGAGGTAGCGGCCGTTGCTCTTGGCGGCGGCTTGCTTGCTTTGTTCGAGGTAGGGTTGCAGAATGGCCACCGCCTTCTTCATGGTACGGGCCGACTTCACCACCTGCGGCAGGAACATCTTGCCCTCGCCGAAGAGGTCGCCCACGAGTTGCATACCCTTCATCAGCGGTCCTTCGATGATTGCCCCGGGAGCGGGAAACTGCGTCAGGGCTTCGTGGATGTCCGCTTCGAGAAATTCGTCGTCGCCCGTGCGGAGCGCGTCGGCCAACCGCTGGTCGAGCGGCAGGGTGGTGCGGTCCACCTGCGGCTTGGCGGCTGCGGCCGGAGCGGTGTCCTTTTGCGCGAGGAGTTGCTGCGCCTTGTCGATGAGGCGTTCGGCCGCGTCGTCCGTGCGACAGAGGATGACATCCTCAATCACCTTGAGCAACTCGTCGGGAATGTCCTGGTACATCACCTTCGAGGCAGGGTTGACAATGCCCATGTCCATGCCGTTCTGCATGCCGTGGTAGAGGAACACGGCGTGCATGGCCTCGCGCAGGTAGTTGTTGCCGCGGAAGGCAAACGAAAGGTTGCTCACGCCGCCGCTCACGTGGGCGTGGGGCAGGTGTTGCGTAATCCAGCCCGTGGCGCGGATGAAGTCGAGTCCGTAGCGGTCGTGTTCCTTCATGCCCGTGGCTACGGTCAGCACGTTCGGGTCGAACACGATGTCCATCGGGTTTACGCCGGCTTTCTCGGTGAGCAAGCGGTAAGCCCGTTGGCACACGCTGACCTTGCGGTCGTACGTCGTGGCCTGTCCCTCCTCGTCGAAAGCCATGACCACCATGGCCGCCCCGTAGTTGCGGATGGTGCGGGCGTGGTCGAGGAAGAGTTCCTCGCCCTCTTTGAGCGAGATGGAGTTGACCACGCATTTTCCCTGCACGCATTTCAACGCCGCCTCAATGACGGGGAAACGCGAGGAGTCAATCATCCAGGGAATGCGGGCCACCTCAGGGTCAGATGCCATGAGGTTGAGGAAATGCGTCATCTCCTCGCCGGCTTCGAGCATACCGTCGTCCATGTTGACGTCGAGCAGCGTTGCCCCGTCGCGCACTTGCTTGCGGGCTATGCCCAGAGCCTCGTCGTATTGTTTCTCCTTGATAAGGCGCAGGAACTTGCGGCTGCCGGCCACGTTGCACCGTTCGCCCACGTTCATAAAACTGCCCTTGACGGGCGTGAAGCCTTCCAGTCCGGCGAGCCAGTCCACGTGGCCCTCGGTGCGCAGGGGGCGCGGCTTGCGTCCCTCCGCCATCTGGGCGATTGCCCGTATGTGGTCGGGCGTAGAACCGCAGCAGCCGCCCACAATGTTGACGCTCTCGTCGTCGACAAACAGGCTGATGGCGCGCGCCATCATGTCGGGCGTTTCGTTGTACACGCCTTCCTCGTCGGGCAGTCCGGCGTTGGGGTGCGCGCTGATGCAGCAGGGGGCTTTCTCGGCGAGTGTGCGCAGGTAGGGGCGCATATCCTCCGCTCCGAACGAGCAGTTGAGGCCCACGCTGAGAATGTCCTCGTCGTGCAGCACCGACGCAAGGAAAGCCTCGAGCGTCTGGCCCGAGAGTGTGCGTCCCGAAGCGTCGGCAATGGTTGCGCTGAGCATGATAGGCACGGCGCGGCCGGTGCGCTCCTTCACGCGGCGGGCGGCGGTGAGAGCCGCCTTGGTGTTGAGCGTGTCGAAGATGGTTTCGAAGAGAAAGAGGTCTACGCCGCCCTCCGAAAGCACCAGCATCTGTTCCTCGTAGGCCTGGCAGAGTTCGTCGAACGTCACGGCGCGGAAAGCGGGGTTCTCTACGTCGGGCGACATAGAGAGCGTGCGGTTCGTGGGGCCAATCGAGGCGGCCACGTAGCGCGGACGGTCGGGCGTGAGGACGGTCATGCGGTCGGCCTCCTCGCGGGCTATCTGCAACGAGGCGCGGTTCATCTGCACCACGTAGTCCTCGGTCTTGTAGTCGGCTTGTGAGATGCGTTGCGCGTTGAACGTGTTGCTCTCAATGATGTCAGCCCCTGCTTCGAGGTATTGGCGGTGTATGCTGTGAAGAACGTCGGGACGCGTCAGGGCGATGAGGTCGTTGTTGCCTTGCAACTTCACGTCCCAGTCCTTGAAGAGTTCGCCACGAAAATCGTCCTCGGTGAGGTGGAAACGCTGTATCATTGTTCCCATAGCCCCGTCGAGGATGTGTATGCGTTCAGCTAATTTGCTGCGGAAATATTCTTTGTCGTAAACGGCCATGCGTTCTACGTATATAAAATAAGGTGTATGCGCCGGAGCTTAGAAAACGGCTTTGGCTATCCGCTCGATGCTTTCGGCGGCGTTCATGGAGTAGAAGTGGATGCCGCTCACGCCGGCCTGTTTCAGTTCGGCGGCCTGCTTGATGCCCCATTCCACGCCGAGCTGCTTCACGTCGGCGTTGTTGCGGCAGTGGGCGAACTCGTTGGCCAGTTCCGTGGGGAAGTCGATGTGGAACGTGCGGGGCAGCATGGTGCAGTGGTTGAGCGTGGTGAGCGGTTTCAGTCCGGGGATGACTGGCACGCTGATGCCCTCCCGGCGCAGACGCTCCACAAAGGCGAAGTACTTCTCGTTGTCGAAGAACATTTGCGTCACGATGTACTTTGCACCCAGTTCCACTTTGCGCTTCAGGTGTTCGATGTCGGTGTCGAGGTTCATTGCCTCCTCGTGCTTTTCGGGGTAGCCCGCCACGCCGTAGGTGAAGGGCGTTTCGGGGCGTTCGCACTCCATGCCGCCCAAGAGCCGCCCCTCGTTGAAGTCGTTCACCTGCTGGCAGAGGTCGGCGGCGTGGGCGTGTCCGCCTTCGGTGGGGATGAAGCGGTTTTCGCCCTTGGCGCGGTCGCCGCGCAGTACGAGCAGTTCCGTGATGTCGAGGTAGGAGAGGTCAATCAGTTCGCTCTCGATTTCGGCTGCCGAGAAACCGCTGCATATCACGTGCGGCACCGTGCGGATGTGGTAACGCTCCTTGATGGCGGCGGCGATGGCTACCGTGCCGGGGCGGTTGCGCACCGAGAGTTTGCGGTAAGTGCCGTCGCCCACCTCGTTGTAGATGGTTTCGGCGCGGTGCGTGGTGATGTTGATGTAGGCGGGATTGAACGGCATGAGCCGGTCGATGGTGTTGTATATGCTTTCAAGTCCGCGGCCGCGCAGGGGAGGCAATACCTCGAACGAAAAATAAGGCGCGGCTTGCGTTTGGTCGGTTTGGTTCATCAGTATGTGTATCAGTGTCGTTCTCTCTTACTTAATCTTGATTTCGTCGCCCACGCGGAAGTGGTAGTCGCCGCTGATGGGGTTCATGCGGCAGAGCGAGCTGAGGCGTATGCCGTAGCGTTGGGCAATGCTGTAGAGGCTTTCGCCCTGTTCCATTACGTGATAGCGGCGTTTCATCGACGAGTCGGCTTTCTTGCGCTTCTTGCCGAGGTATACCACGTCGCCCTTGCGCAGCTTGTAAGTCTCGTCCACGTCGTTGTACTTGCGCAGTTTGCTTTCGCGGAGCTTGAACTCTTTGGCAAGCGAGGCGTAGGTGTCGCCGCTGAGGGCGATGATGTAGTATTGTCCGTTGCAGCGGCGCACCTGGTGGGTTTGCGAGAGCTGCTGCAGCTTGTTCGCCTCTTTCTTCTCGTGGCGTGCGCTGTGGCGCGAGGCCTTGTCGAAGCGCGACAGGTTGTTGTTTTCAATGAGCGTGATGAGCGACTGGGCGTAGGTGGGACTGGTGGCGTAGCCCGCCTTTTTCAGTCCGTAGGCCCACGAGCGGTAGTCTGTCAGGCTGTACGAGAAAAGGAAGGCGTACCTGCGGCCGTTGCGCAGAAACTTCGAGTGGTCCTCGTAGCTCTCCTTGGCCGAGCGGTACACGCGGAACTTGTCGTCGGGGCGGTCGTCGGCCATCACCATGTACGGTCCCGTCCACGTGCCGCCCACCTTGATGCCGAAGTGGTTGTTCGCCTCACGCGCCAGACGGCTTGTGCCGGCTGCGCTTTCGAGCAGTCCCTGCGCCAGCGTGATGCTCGCCGGAATGCCGTAGCGGTGCATCTGGTCCACCGCCATGTCGCAGTACTGTTCGACGTAGCGGTTGTAGAGCGCGCTTTGGGCGTAGCCGAAGAGCGTAGCTGTGAGGAGCAGCAGGAGCAGGTATGTCTTGCGCAGTGCCATATATAGGGTAGGGGGTAGGGAATTAACGGGATTGTTCCATCAGCAGCATCAGTTCGTCTTTGAGGTCGTCCGGCACGTTGACGCGCCGCAGTTGCAGCGAACTCAGCCAAGCTGGTATCTCTTGTGGGCGCATGGTGGTCATCACCTCCTCGAACTGTTCCACCTCGTCGGGGGCGTAAGCGTTGGACGGGCGGTCGGCGAAGCGGTCGAGTTCCTCATCGTCGAAGTACTCCACGGGTTTGCCGACAGCTTTGAGCAACTCCTCCTTCTCGCACACGGCGTGCTGACCGCAACAACCGTCGGGCCGCTTGCGTATGTGGGGCATTTCGCTTATTTCGCCCCGTTCCAGCTGCTTGCGCAGGCGGCGGTTGCGCACAATGCCGGCTCCGAAAGCCACAATGCAGAGGGCAAGGAGCGAAAGGATGAGTACGAGCATGGGGATGTGTGTTGATTTACAGTGCGGAGTTCGTGCCTGTGCTTAGGCAAGGCTTGCGAGGTCGTCCCAGAAGTGGGGGTAGCTCTTGCTCACCACCTCGGGGTTGTCGATGAGTAAGCCGGGGAACAGAATGCACGCCGGGGCGAAAGCCATTGCCATGCGGTGGTCGTGGTAGGTGGCTATGGGCGTGCCGTTGTATTGGGGCTGTTTGTCGTAGCTGTGTATGAAGAGAGCCTCGTCGCCCTCAATGCCCAGCTCGATGCCGAACTTGTCCAGTTCGTTGCGCAGTGCGTCCATGCGGTCGGTTTCCTTGATGCGCAGCGAACGCAGACCGGTGAAGCGGAACGGGCGTTGCAGCAGGGCGCACGTCACCACGAGCGTCTGCGCCAAGTCGGGCTGGTTCACAAGGTCGAGTTCGTAGACC
The DNA here is from genome assembly GCA_963632215.1 of Clostridiales bacterium. Classification (GTDB taxonomy): domain Bacteria; phylum Bacteroidota; class Bacteroidia; order Bacteroidales; family Bacteroidaceae; genus Alloprevotella. The sequence continues at coordinate 13,383 of CAVGTD010000021.1, read as the reverse complement.
GACTGCCGCTCCTCGGCGGTGAGGGCGTGCTTGGTGAGGACTACCTGCTCGTGTTCTTCGTCGAAAGTCGTCGTCACTCCCAGCGGCTTGAAAAATTCGTTCACTCGGCTGTCGCCTTGCAGGCTCTCCTTATAGAGGTAGGGCAGGGCGACGGTGGCTTCGGCATCGGGCGTGAGAGCCAGTATCTCGTACCAATATGAGGCTGCGCTCCAGTCGCTCTCAATGGGGTAGATGATGTCCTCGGAGTAGCCCTTGCGCGCCACGCTTATCACGTTGTCCCCCTCCCACTTCACGTCTGCGCCAAACGTGCGCATCATTTCGATGGTCATGAGGATGTACGGGCGCGATATGATGTCGCCCACGAGTTGCAGACGCAAACCGTCGCGCATTTGGGGGGCGGTCATGAGCAGGGCGGAGATGTACTGCGAACTCACGCTGGCCGGCAGCGACAGTTCGCCGCCTTGGAGTTCCTTGCCGCGGACGCGCAACGGGGGAAAGCCCTCGTTGTCCACGTATTCAATGTCCGCGCCCAGGCTGCGCAGTGCGTCCACCAGTACGCCGATGGGTCGCTGGCGCATACGTTCGGTGCCGGTGATGACGTGTTCCTCGCCGGGGCAGGTGGCGAAGAACGCCGTGAGGAAGCGCATGGCCGTGCCGGCCGCCATGATGTCGACCGTTTCGGGGCGTTCGCGCAGGGCGCGCCACATCACGTACGAATCGTCGCACGAGGATATGCGTTCCGCACTCGACCCCACGCCGCTCAGCGCGCAGAGCAGCATGGCGCGGTTGCTCAGGCTTTTCGACGAGGGTAGGTTTATTTTGGCGTTTATCCTTGGCGGTATGTGTGGCGTGAATGTCATGATTTGCAATGTGTTCGTGTGTGGCAAAGTTAGTCTTTTTCCCCTTAAAGTCGTGCCATGCATCATTTGCAAAGAGCGCGGCAAAGGCGGTCCTGGAAGTTGCGGCCGGTTGAGCCGTAGCGCAGTCCTTGATTCATGATGCTGAAACAGAGGGTATTGCCCGTGCTTGCGGTGCAGTAGCCCGAAAGGGTGGATACGCCCTCCACAGTGCCTGTCTTAGCCTTGACGTTTCCGGCGGCCGGCGTGCCTCGCATCCGTTTGCGCAGCGTGCCGTCGTTGGCGGCTACGGGGAGCGTGGGAAGCAGGTGGCGGTAGATGGCCTCGTGGCGGTAGGCGTAGCGCAGCAGTTTGCCGAGCAGTTCGGGCGTGAGGTAGTTGTAGAGCGACAGGCCCGAGCCGTCGGCCACCTGGTAGTGCGAGGGAATGAGGCCAATCTCCCTGACAATCGATTCGTAATAAGGCACGGCTTGCTTGCGCCCGGCCAGACTGCGCCCACTGTGGGCGGCTATTTGGTAGAACGTGGCTTCGGCCATGGAGTTGTCGCTGTTCTTCATCATGGGCAGCAGCACTTGGTCGATGGTGTGCGTGCGCTGGCAGATGAGTGACGGTTCGCCGCCCGTGGGCAGAGTGCGCTCCTCGGTGGTGCCGTCCCACTCAATGCCGGCCTGGCGCAGCGTGCGCCGCAGTGCGTCGACGAATTTGTCGCGGTTGCGGTAGAGCAGGGGGGTGAGCGGCACTTCGTCGTCGTCCCAGCACCAGCCCCAGCCCATGCGCTTCGTGTCCTTAAAGGTGAGGTCGAGGCATATGGGGGTGGTTATGCGCGTGATACGGCGCGCCGCGAGGCTGTCGGCGAACGCCTGCATATCCGATTGGTCGAAGAGGGGGTCGTAGCCGGCCTTTATATATAGGTGTCCCGTAAAGAGGCTGTCGCTGTCGGCCGGCAGAGACGTGGCGTAGAGGCTTGTGGCGAAGCGGTAGTCGGTGCCGAGCGTGCGAAGTGCGGTGACGGCGGTGAACACTTTCTGGTTCGAGGCCGGGCGCATGCACTGCCTTTCATTGTGGGCGAAGACGAGGGTGTCGGCGGTGAGGTCGTAAACGTAGATGCCTACCTGTGTGCGGTCGAAGATGTCGTTGTCGAGCAAACGGACAATGCGCTCGGGCAGCGAGGGAATGGAGTCGCCCGCGTCGGCCAGAGTGTCGGCCGGGATGGTGTCGGTGGGGAGAAAGGTGGTGTCGGCAGGAGGGACGGCGATGGTGTCGCCCGCTTCTGCGGCATGCCTTGCGCTGGAGGGCAGCGAGGCGGCGAAAACGAACAGCAGGGAAAGGAAAAGACGGAAAATGCGCATTGTCATATTGCAAAGGTACGTAAAAATCCGCCACGAAGCCGTTCAGCCGGCTACGTGGCGGATAGTGGGTTGCTTTGCGCAGCTTGTGGCTGCCGCTTATTCGGGCATCACTTCAAGAACTTTCTGCGTGTCGCCGTTGGTGAACACGAGCTGGTTCTTGTCGTTGTTTTTCAGCGTGCAAGTTGTGCCGTCGGCAAGCGTCACCGTGCCTTCGCCGCTGGCCGGCGTGTAGGTGTAGGTACCATCCTTTACGTTGTCGTCGCCAGTGCCGAGCAGGTATTGGCACTTGCCGTTGCCGAGGAACAGAATGTACACCGACTCGTCGGATGAGCAATAGGTGAGACCGTCAACTACGCAGCCCTTTACGGGGATGGCGTTGAACTTCTCGCCCATTACCTCGTATTCCTGGCCGTTGTACGTGTAGACGAGCATACCGTAAACCGTCATGCGGTTGTTGTCGGACTGGCGTGCAAGGTACAGGCGCACAGGGTAGCCGATGGGGGTGTCCGCGAAGTCGATGGTACTCATGCCGGACTTGGCGTTGTACGAGCATACGCCGCCTTGGCACACGTAGATGGTGCTGTCTTCTTCGCTGTAGAACACGGCGGTGGTGTCGCCCTTCTCGTCGAGCTTGATAGAGATGGTATAGACTGAACCGTCCTCGGTGTATTCGCTCTGCCAGTTGGCAAGAGCCTCTTTGCTGTCGTAGGTGCGGAGGTCGCCCACTTCGTTTTCAACGCACGAAGTCAGACCGGCTACCACGAACAGCAGGGAGAGGATGAGTTTGCTTATAGTATGTTTCATGTTGATGAGGCATTAGGGTGGTCATATAAATTACCACCGTAAATTATCAGAATTGGATGACTTTCGTTTTGTCATCTTTCGGGCTCTTTTACGCCCCAATTGCTTGTTCGCTCAGTCGCATAGCCCGCTATGCTCCTTCTCTCTCAAACAATTTGGACGCAAAATAGCTCCAAAACCTGACAAAGCTAATTTATAGAACCACCCTTTACTGTTAGTATCCTGCGTTCTGCTTCAAGTTGGGATTGGACTGCATATCCTGTTGCGGAATGGGCCATACGAAGCGCGGGTTTTCGGCAGTGACCGTGAGGTTCTGATAGTTGGGTTGGCTGATAAGCACGGGGTTGGCGAACGTCTGCGCCGTCATGCGCTTGAAGCCCTGATGCCAGCGCTTCAGACAGTCGAGGCGGAAGCCTTCGCCCACGAACTCGCGCGTCCACTCGTCCTGCATCTCCTTGTCGAGGTTGTCGCCGGTCACGTCGTCCTCGATGTCGCTTGCGCCGCGCGCTTCGCGCAGTGCGTTGAGGGCGTCGCGGGCCTGTGCCTCGTCGCGGTCGGCCTTGCGCAGGCTGGCTTCGGCAATGATGAGGTAGTCCTCAGCCGAACGGAATGCCTTGCTCATGTTGTAGTTCTGGTAGTACCAGGCATTGTCGCCGTTCTTGCGGAGCAAGGGGTTGCCGGCAAACTTCGTGAAGATGGTACCGCTTTCCGTAGAGCCGTTGCTGGCCACGATTGACACCTCGTAGCCCGTCATGGCCAGTTCGTAGATGCCGCTCGTCTGTGTCAGGTAGAGGCTGTTTACGCCCTGATAGCCGTGGCTGAAGAAGATTTTGCGGCGGAGGTCGTCGCCGTCGTAGAGGTCAATCAGACCCTGCGTCGGGATGAAGTCGGGGTTGAAGCCGTTGAGGTCGGTCGTCAGGTTGGAGGTGATGATGTTGTAGCTCAGGTAGATGCCGTAGCTGTTCGTCACCTCGTCCGCAGTCTGCTCGGGTTCGTAGATAATCTCGTTCGAGCTGTCGTAGTAGTACAGTTCAAAGAGGTTCGACTGTCCCGAGGCCAAGTTGTAGTTGTCGATGATCTTCAACGCCTCGTCGATAGCCTCGTCGAACTTGTGCTCGTAGAGGTAGAGGCGTGCGCGGAGCGCGGTTATACAGTCGGGGTTGGGCTCGTAGATAGTGCTGTAAACCGACGCTGAACCCGAGTTGCCGCTGGCGGCGATGCTCTCGTTGTATGCGTCCACCTTCTTGTAGTAAGCCTCGGCTTGCGCCAGGTAAGCGTCGATGGTGTCGCAGGTGGCTTTCAGCGTGGCGCGCGCAGGGCGGTATTCGCTGTTGATTTCCTCCACGATGGGCATACCAAGTTCCGTGGCTGCCGTCTCGGGCTCGTAGTCGTTGCAGTAGCGCAGGATAAGGTTGCTGTAAGCGTAGGCACGTGCGAAGTAAGCGGCCGCCTTAATCTTGTGAATATTGGCCATCTGGTAGGCAGAGAGCGTGCTGTCAGCCTCGAACTTGCCGATGTTGCCAAGGATAAAGTTGGCCTGCTTGATTACGCTGTAGTTGTTGGAGTAAACCACGTCGCCGTCAAACTGGGTGCCCGTGAAGTTCCAGTTCTGCACCTTCGACAGTGCGGCCGAAGTCTGGCGTTGGTTGAAGAGGTCGGACTGCACGTCGCTCACGTAGGCGTTGGCGCCGCCCACGTCCTCGCGCAGCTCGGCGAGCAAGCCCTTGTACTGGCTCTGTGCGTCGTTGTATGTCTGCATTGACTCTTCGTCGATGAGGCTGTCCGTGGGGTACTGGTCCAGTTCGCACGAAGTGAGCGCGGACAGGGCAACGGCGGAGCAGAACAGACTTTTGATGATATATTTGTTCATGATAGTAAAAACCTTTTTAGAGAGTGTTCACGCAATGCTTTAGAATGTCACGTCCACGCCGATGGTGTACTGGCGCGTGGCAGGGTAGTTGCCGGCCGTGAGGTTGCTGTCGACCTCGGGGTCAACGCCTTTGAACTTGGTGATGGTGAAGAGGTTGCGCGCCGTGAAGTTGAAGCGTACGCTCTCAAAGAAGCGGGTGGCTTCCATCCAACGCTTAGGCAGCTCGTAAAGCACCTGGAAGTTCTTCATGCGGAGGAACGAAGAGTTTTCGAGCAAGTGGGTGTCGAACTGCGAGTCGTACTTGAACGCGGGCAGCTTGGCGTGGTCGCCCACCTTCTTCCACATGCTCAGCGCGTCGCGGTCGAGGTTGAGGCCCTGAGTGGCGGCGGAGCTGGAGGTGTTGAGGTAGTAGTCGTTGTTCACCATGTACTTGCCGAGAACGTAGCTGAAGTCGGCCACGAGCGAAAGGCCCTTCCAAGAAACCTGGAAGCCGAAGCCGCCGTTGTGCGGAGCGAAGCGGCGCTTGCCCGTATCCTGGTAGAGGCTCTCAATCTGGCTCTCGTCCTTGGTCATCGTCTCGGGGTTGTAGGTGTATCCGGGTTCGCCGCTGTAACCTACCTTGTACCACATGGGCGCACCGTCGTTTTCGTCTACGCCGGCATAGATGGGCATGTAGTAGTTAAGCGTCTTGCCCACCTGGTAGTTGAGCAGAGAACTCTTCATGGGCCATTCGCTCAAACCGTAGAAGAGCTTGTCCACGCGGTTCGTGTTGTACGAGTAGGTGGTGTGGAAGTTCACGTACCAGTCCTTGTTCTGAACGATGTCGTACGAAAGTTCCAGTTCCACGCCTCGGTTGGTCAGCTCGCCGATGTTCTTCATCATGCTGCTAAGGCCGGTTGTGTAGGGCAACGGCGTGGAGAGGAGCATGTTCTTCGTCTTGCGGTTGTAGAAGTTCACGTCGAGCGTCAACTTGCCCCAGAACGAAGCCGTTACGCCGATGTTGGTCTGTATCTGCTTCTCCCAGCCCAGCTGGCTGTTGGGGAACTGCGAGTAGTAGAGGGCGGTTTCGCCGTCGTACTGCGTGCTGCTCGTCAGGCCGAGGTAGCCGTAGTTGCCAATGTCGGAGTTACCCGTTGAACCCACGGAGAACTTCAGCTGCAGGTTGGTCAGCCACGACGAGGCGGGGCGCATAAACTTCTCCTGCATGAGGTCCCACATGAGGCCGCCGCTGAAGAAGAGAGCCGTGCGGTTGTCCTTACCGAAACGCGACGAGGCGTCGGAGCGGACAGTGAAGTTGGCGTAGTACTTCTGCTTCCAGTCGTAGTCGGCGCGGCCGAAGAACGAGAGGTATTCGTACTTGGCGTTCGACTCCGACGAGGCTACGGGCACCGTACCGGCCGAGAGGGTAGTGAGGCGGTCGTCGTTCAGGCCTTTGGCTGAGGCCGTGAAGCCGTCGTAGTCGTACTTGATGCCTTCGTGGCCGAGCAGGAAGGTGAAGTGGTTGTCGTCCTTCACGTTGAACTTGTACTCAGCCGTATTGGTGATGGTCCACGTGCTTGCCAGCGTAGAGCTGCGCGACGCGCTGCCCGTGCCGCTACCAGCCAGCTGGGCGTAGCTCGGGAGAATAACCGAACTTGTGCGGCTGCTCACGGCGTAGAGGCCAAGCTGCGAGCGGATGGTCAGGCCCTTGAGCGGGGTGAGTTCAAGGAAAGCCGTGCCGTTGTAAACCAGGTTGTTCGACTTTTGCGGAGCCGCGTCAACGAAATAGTTAGGGTCGAAGAGCGTACCCCACGATTCGCTGCCCCAAATCTGGTGCGTGCTTTGCAGCGTGTTTACGTCCCAGTAGCGGGGCCACGAGGCGGCCACCGTCGAGGGAGAGTAGAGGTTGTTCGAAGCCGTGCCAGCGAAGCGGTTGCCCTTGTTCTCGGAGTAACCGATTGACTGGGCGATGCCCACCTTCAGCCAGTCCTTGGCCTTGCTCTCGATGTTGGTGCGCAGGGTGGTACGCTTGATGCTTGAGCCGTACGTGATACCGCTCTGCTTCAAGTACGAAGCCGAAACGTAGTACGTGGTCTTCTCGCCGCCGCCGCGGATTGAGAAGTCGGTGGTGTGCATCGGGGCGGCGTTGTCAAACATGTAGCTGAGCCAGTCCGTGTTGGCGCCGTGTTCCTTGTATGCCTGGTAGTTTTGCGGATAGATAATGCCGTTTTCGAGCTGGAAGTCGAGCAGCTCGTCCGCGCTCATCGGGTTGCCGATGCTGCGTGCCAACTGGCTCCAGCCGATGTTTTGCGAAATGCTCACCTGCGCCTTTTCGCTGTTGCGGCCCTTCTTCGTGGTGATGTAGATAACGCCGTTGGCAGCGCGCGAACCGTAGATGCTGGTTGCGGAGGCGTCCTTCAGAGTAGTCACGCTCTCAATGTCGCTCGGGCCGAGCATCTGCAGGATGCTTACGCCGGCCGGCGTGCCGTCCACCACGATGAGGGGGGTGCTGCCGGCAGAAAGAGAACCGATACCGCGGATGTTGATGGTGATGTTGTCGGTCGAGCCCACGTCGCCGGAGTTGTTGGCGATGTTAAGACCGGCCACCTGGCCCTGCAATGCGTCGGCCACGTTGGTGGCGGGCTTGTTCTCCACCACTTGTCCGCTGACCTTCTTAACTGAACCGACTACCGTGCCGACCTTCTTGGCCGTACCGTAACCGATCACCACGGCCTCGCCCAGCTCGTTGTCCTTAAGCACTACGTTTACGTTGCCGGCTACGCTCACCGTGGCGGTGTTCATGCCGATGTACGACACCATGAGCTTCTTGGCCGAGGCAGGCACGCCCGTCAGGCGGAACTTGCCCTGCGCATCGGTGGTGGTAGCCACCTTTGTGCCGGGCACGCGCACCGTGGCGCCCAATACGGGTTCGCCATGCGAGTCGGTCACACGGCCGGTCACCACGTTTTGCGCCGAAGCCGTAGCTGCCGTCAACAGCAAGCCTGCTCCTAAAAGCACTAACTTTTTCTGCATATTAATTACCTTTTGATTTGTTGTTATTCTGGTTTGTTGTGCGCGCGGCGCCGGTGCGCCCGCTTCCTTATACCCGGCACGTTCATCCGCCTTTGTCCCGCCCCGGACGGCAAGTCCCTGCGGCGAAAAGGCGCTGGCAAAGCCACGCAACGTGCAAACACGAAACCGACACCCTGCTTTCACAGAAGGATGTCGATCTAAGGCTGTTCTTTGGCGACAGTCAGTCCCAATCCCACGCGCAGCCCGGCTCCGAGAGCCAACGGCCGCCGCTTATGCGGATTTTCGTGCCGCTTGCGAGGCAAAATCCTCCAACGGCAAAACTTCACCAAAATTTTTGCAAAAATATATACTAATTTTTATACGGCAAACTTTATGCACTTTTTGTGGCAGAATATTTAGTCCAAAGCGCATAAAAGTAGCAATCTGTCACCTGCGGGCAAACTTCACGCCTTTTGTGGCACATGGCGGCTGGGGTGGCTATTTCATATAGTCGTAGATGAATATCGGGAAGGAGTTCAAAACGGCTACGCATTTGCTCGGCTCTACAAATTTCGATACTTGGCTTTTGAATATGTCCAACTGATTGATGATTGATTTCTCGGTTGGCAGATTTGGGAAGTAGAGCCTCTCCAATGTTCTGTAAAGCCGTGGCTCACGTTCGTCGCCTTCAAAAACAAACAGAATCATAGGCCAAACGTCCCGCCTCTGTATAGTTTCTCCAAATTGTGGCCAAAGCGGAGTTCTTTGTCCGTCATGTCGCAGATTGCACGGACGGCATTGTCCCTCAGAATGAAGAAACAGTCCGGGCGAAGAAGGTCGTTGCTGAGCAGAAACGTGTCGTGCGTGGTCATGAACACCTGCTTCTCGCCGTCAAACAGACGTTTTGAAATTTTGTAGGAGAGTTCATGGTGGTAGAATGCGTCAAACTCGTCGATGAACACAAACGAGGCGTTGCTCATCTCTTTCAGCCAATAGTATTGCAGTTCCAGATTCTTTGTGCCGGTGGAGGCAACCCATTGGAACGGGATCTTAACCTCTCCCATCTTGCAGAACAGCGTGTTTTCGCCCTGTGCGTTGGGGGCAAACTCGTATTCTTGTCCGCTTACTTCATTCAGATAGGCGGCGAAATCATCCGCCAAGCCGTTCTTGATGATATATTCCTCAATATTGCTGCCGCCCTCTTTCAGGCCTATAAACTCGCGGTAGTCAAGGCTGCGGAAGAAGAGCATATTCTCCACGAAGTCGCGGAGAAGCAGCAGGGCGTGGTCTTTGGGAAGCGGCACGGAACTCAGCAGGTAGTTTACGATGGAGATGTTGTTGGCACTGTCCCTCAAGTTCTGGACGGCAGTGTTGGTCAGTCCGAAGCAGTCGTCGACCTCCAGCACGCTTTCGTCTTTCAGCAGCACCTGTCTTCCGTCTATGGTCAGCTGTTCACGCATAATCTCCCCTTTCAACTCCAAAGCCACCTTGCTGTACTTATATAACAAGGAGTGTCCGCCGAGAGCAAAGGAGTACTCAAACTCCACCGGGGCGTTGTGGGCTGCTGCGCAAGCGTAGTTCAGATAGTAGTCGAGCTTCTTCCATTTGTGCGACAGGTGGTTGGCAATGTCAAAGATGGCTAAGCCGAAGTTTGATTTGCCTGCGCCGTTCGGCCCGTAGATGATGCCGTTCTTCACAATGCCATCCTTAACAGCCTCGGCATTGAACGAGTAGTTGCTCGGGTGCGACAAGTCCCACTCAATGCGATCCCGAAAGCCCCGGTAGTTTGTAACTGCAAATTTTGTAAGCATACCCAACTGTTTTCTTGCTTGTTTTGGGTGCAAATATACAAAATATTGGGTGTCCGTAATTTTCTTACGGCACAATCTTTATGGTTGCCCGCATAGGCGTTGTATTGGATAAGGATGTCCGCACGTTATGAAGGTCCTTGCCGCCTGAACCTTGCCAATGTCAGCCAAATAGCGGCAGAGCCTCAAATATCCCTGGCGTAATTGCCGTCACCCGTACGGGCGACGTGTGTGGGGGATACGGGTGACGCATGTCGGGCGTATGGGTGACGTGCGTGAGGCGTACGGTGTGCGGCGATTTTATGGGGGCTGGGGAAAAGAAACTGCGGGGCACGGAGGATTTGTCCGTGTCCCGCAGTGTGGGGATTTCTTTTTGAGCGGAGAGGGTCAGTCGTTGTCGGTTCTGTCCCAGATGCTGCTGCTCCATGCCCGTTCGGAGGAGCGGCAGGGTACGAAGAAAGGGTGGAATTGCCAAAAGCAATTCCACCCTTGTGCGGTGCGCTGCAGGGGGCAGCGCGTGTGGTTGGCGGCAGGTTATTTAAGCACGCCCAGTTCCTTGCCCACCTTGATGAAAGCTGCGATGCACTTGTCGAGGTGCTCGCGCTCGTGTCCGGCGGAAATCTGCACGCGGATGCGGGCCTGGTCCTTGGGCACTACGGGATAGTAGAAGCCCGTCACGTAAATGCCCTCTTCCTGAAGCTTTGCGGCGTAGGTTTGCGAGAGCTTGGCGTCGTAGAGCATCACAGCGCAGATGGCGCTCTGAGTGGGCTTGATGTCGAAGCCGGCAGCCATCATCTTGTCGCGGAAGTAGTTGACGTTCTCCACGAGTTTGTCGTGGATGTCGTTGCTCTCCTTCAAAATCTTGAACGTTTCGAGGGCTGCGCCGACGATGCCCGGTGCAACGGAGTTGGAGAAGAGGTAGGGGCGCGAACGCTGGCGGAGAATGTCGATAATCTCCTTGCGGCCCGTGGTGAAGCCGCCCATTGCGCCGCCGAAGGCCTTGCCGAGCGTACCGGTGTAGATGTCTACGCGTCCGTAGGTGTTGAAGAACTCGCTTACGCCGTGGCCCGTGGCGCCCACCACGCCGGCAGAGTGGCTTTCGTCCACCATTACGAGTGCGTCGTACTTCTCCGCGAGGTCGCAAATCTTGTCAATGGGAGCCACGTTGCCGTCCATCGAGAACACGCCGTCGGTTACGATGATGCGGAAACGCTGTTCCTGCGCCGCCTGCAGCTGGCGTTCGAGGTCGGCCATGTCGGCGTTGGCGTAACGGTAGCGCTTTGCCTTGCAGAGGCGCACGCCGTCGATGATCGACGCGTGGTTGAGCGCGTCGGAGATGATGGCGTCGTCGGCGGTGAGGAGCGGTTCGAACACGCCGCCGTTGGCATCGAAGCAAGCGGCGTAGAGGATGGTGTCCTCCGTCTTGAAGTAGTCGGAGATGGCAGCTTCGAGTTCCTTATGCACGTCCTGCGTGCCGCAGATGAAGCGCACGCTCGACATGCCGTAGCCGCGGCGGTCCATCATGTCCTTGGCGGCCTGGATGAGCCGGGGGTTGTTGGAAAGTCCAAGGTAGTTGTTGGCGCAGAAGTTGAGCACTTCCTGTCCCTTCACCTGAATGGCTGCTTGCTGTTGTCCTTCGATGAGGCGCTCCTCCTTGTAGAGGCCGGCGTCCTTGATATCCTTCAACTCCTGTTGAAGGTGTTCTTTGAATTTACCGTACATTGTTTGTGATAAGATTGTGAGTTAACCTGACGCAAAGTAACTTATTTTTTTTGAGAAATGCGCCGCCGTGCCGTCTAAAAAGCGTTTCGGCTGACTATCCGTAAATGAGCGGCAGCAGCAGTATCATGACCGCGCCGATGGCTATTTGCAGGGGCAGGCCTACACGCACGTAGTCGACGGGCTTGTAGCCGCCAGCCGACATGACGAGGGCGTTGGGCGGCGTGGAGAAGGGCGAGGCGAAACACATGCTCGCCGCCACCGTGACCGCCATAAGCACCGGCACGGGGTTGATGCCCTGCGCCACGGCCGCCTGCAAGGCGATGGGAGCCATTAGCACGGCGGTGACGGTGTTGGAGATGAAAAACGTGAGCAGAGACGTGGCCACGTAGATGACGGCGATAAGCACGTAGGGGCTGGCGTTGCCCACGGCGTTGACCAGGGCGTGCGAGATAATCTCCGACGCGCCCGTCTTTTCGAGGGCGGTAGACATGGGGAGCATTGCGCCGAAGAGGATGATGCTCTCCCAGTTGATGGTCTTCAAGGCGGCCTCGACACTGCGGAGGCAGCCCGTGAAAATCATGGCCACGGCTGCCAGCATCACCGCCGTGACGGCGGCTACGGGAATGAAGTCGAGCGCCATGGCGGCCACCATGAGGACCATGATGAGGGCGGCTACGGGCGCTTTGTAGTCGAGCGGCACGCGCGAGGCCTGTTCCTCGGGCTGCCCGATGATGACCCACTCCTGGTTGTCGTGGCGGTTGAGTTCCGCAATCTTGTTCCACGGGCCTTGCACCAGCACGATGTCGGCGGCGCGCAGGGTGCGGTCCTTGAGGTCGCCCAGCAGGTAGTCGCGGTGGCGGCGTATGCCCAGCACGTTCAGGCCGTAGGTGGAGCGGAAAGCCGTTTGCTTCACCGTTTGGTTGACGAGCGACGACTGCGGCAGGATGAGGATTTCGGCCAATCCCACGTCGTAGAACTGCATTTTGGGTTCCTTCGCCTCCTCCGCTTGCAGCGTGAGGCGGTTTTCGGTGAGGAAACGCTCCACGTCAGCCTCGTTGCCCAGCACGTAGAGCAGGTCGTTTGCCTCAATGCCCACGTTGGCGAGGGCTATCTGCTCGAAGCGTTGCCACGCCGCGTTGCCCTGGCGCGCACGGCGGCGTATTTCGGCAATCGTCACGTTGTAGACGCTGTTGACGTTGAGCTCGCGCAGCGTTTTGCCCACGAGCGGCGAACCCGGCGTGACGAGCGCGCGGCGCAGCCCCTGCGTGAGCTTGTATTCGCTGGCCAGCTGCTGGAGCGTCTTGCCCGAACGGGTGTCGGCGGCCGTTTCGCGGTTGCGCAGGAAACGTTTCGTCAGGGGCAGCAGCACCACGATGCCCACGGCGATGCAGAGGATGCCGATGGGCGTGAACGAGAAGAACCCCAGTTCGCCGTAGCCAGCCGAGGCGAGCGCGTCGCGCACGATGAGGTTGGGCGGCGTGCCGATGAGCGTGAGCATTCCGCCCATGCTCCCCGCAAAGGCGAGCGGCATGAGCAGGCGCGACGACGAAATGCCCGCGCCGCGGGCTATGCTCACCACAATGGGGAGCATAAGGGCCACCGTGCCCGTGTTGCTCACGAACGCCCCGACAACCGCCGTGGTGAGCATGAGCAGAATGAAGAGGCGCGTTTCGCTCTTGCCGGCAAGGCCCAGAATGCCCGTGCCCATGCGGTGAGCCAGGCCGGTGCTGAAAATGCCGCCGCCGACAACGAACAGGCCCACCATCATAATAACAATAGGGTTGGAAAATCCGGCAAGAGCCTCCTCGGGGGTAAGCACGCCGGTGAGTACGAGGGAAAGGGCAGCGCACACGGCAACGAGGTCGGAGCGGATGCGGCCGCTAATGAACAAGATGGCTGCGAGGGTCAAGATGACAAGAGTAGCGGTCATAGGCTTTGATGGTTTAAGGTTTGGGGGTAAATATCTTCTTTTCCTGACTATATAT
>CAVGTD010000020.1:0-32009 GCA_963632215.1 Clostridiales bacterium | reverse complement strand
TTCTTTTCTACCTACAATCATACAACAAAAAGCGTTATAATCTGCCGCAAATATATCAAAAACCCGATTTACGGCAAAATATGATATAGCTTATCCTGCCGCAAATCGGGTTCTACGGTCAGTCTTTGTGGTTTGCTCAACTCTTTTTTACCGTTTGCTTACCAGTCCAATTCAGTTGGTTTGCAATGTTGTTTAGCCTATTTATCTTTTTCCCCGCCCGTCAACAAACGGTAGCTGGGCTTTGCCCGTTGTCCGGGGAAGCCATTTGTATACTGCCCACACTATTGCTGTGTAGCAGAGGCAGACTATGACGAAGGCTGCGGCCAGGAGATGGTAGTTGGCTTCGGTGTATTGGGGCATCAGGCGGCCGACTACCAGTGGCACGCCGCCGCAGATAAAGTAGTAGATTAGCTGTGGCTGCCTATATATTGGCGTTTATATTGCGCAGAAAAGCCGTTGCACTACATGCAGGACATGTAAGTGCAACGGCTTTTGTTATGGATAAACGCAGGTGCGTCTGACTGACGCGTATGCGTTTTAGAAGTTGTAGTTGATACCGAATGTGAGGTCGTTTCCGCTCAGGAAGAAGCCGAAACCATCTTCGCCGTAGGGCTTGGTGGCAGTATAAGTATCGTCGGAATCGCGATAGCCGAGGAAGCCAATGTGAGCGATGAAGTCGATGTGCTTGGTGAGGTTCACGCGTACACCGGGAGCAACGCCTACGCACCATGCGGTGTTGGCATCACTTGAACCGCCGTCCTTTATCTTAGTCTTGTAGGTATTGATACCGAAGCCCATGTCGAGGAAGAGACCAACGGGACCGAACTTCACGTAGTTCCAACGAGCGTAGGGGTCTACCTGAAAGGCGTTGACAGCAGCTCCCTTATTGTAAGCGTGAGCATAGCCGATGCCGATGCCGAGGTCCCACTTTTCGGAGAGTTTGTAGCCAACTTCGGGCTGAATGGAAACTGTGGTGGTGTTGGCATTGCTGTTGCGCCATGCGCCAACTTCACCTCCAACATAAACTTGTGCACTGGCCGTGAGCGACATTGCTGCTACAGCGACCGAAAGGAAAATCTTTTTCATCATTTTTCTTTTTAGTGTGTATGTTTCGTTAGCTGTTTGTTGCGTATTGTTGTCGGGGCTTTCGGCTCTCGCAAGCATCGAAACCCCAACCTGCAAAAAAGAATTGCATCGCAACCCCAAGCTTATCTCGGAATTGCGATACAAATGTAAGGTGCTTTCACAAAACCCCACACGTTTTTCTAACTTCTCCACCCGATATCGGTAATTTGGAAGAGAAATGAAGAAATATTTAACAACAACGTGCAGGTTTTCTACACATTATTTTCCCATTCGCTGGGATTGGCGTACTCTTCGCAGAGCATAAACACGTGGTTTTCAGACTGCCCTTTTCGCACAGGTTGTGGTCAGAGCAGTTCTTCGCTGCGAACGATGCCGTGCATCACGGCGAAAATGGTCAATGCCGACACGCTGCGCGTACCCAGTTTGTCGGTTAAGTTGTTACGGTGGGTAATGACGGTGGCAAGGCTTACGCCCATACGGGCGGCTATCTCTTTATTGATAAGTCCCTCGACAATGCCCTTCAGCACCTCGCGCTCCCGGGGAGTGAGCCGGGGCATTCCGCCGGCTACGTTGTCGGCCGCCTCGCCGTGGGGGTGCTGCGCCCGTCTCACTGCCTCGGGTTCCGCGCCGTGCGCCTGGTGCGAACGCTGAGCCAGCTGGATGATGCTGTGCGTGAGTTCCTTTTCGGGCAAAAGCACGTTGAGCGTGTGGAAACCCTGCGGCAGGTGCGAAGTCTCCGCCCCGTGCACAAGCACAATGGTCTTGTGCTGACGTTGCAGGAAGTAGGTCGCTCCGGCAAGCAACTCCTGCGCCGCCACAAAGTAGTGGAAAAAACGTTCCGCCTCCTCGTCGTCCGCCAAGTCCTTGAAGTGGGGAAAAAGCACGATGTCCGCCCCGGGCATCATGCGGCGTATGATGCCCGAAAGCCCGAGGCACGAAAGCGTGTCGGGAGCTACAATCGCTATGGACGGGCGCATAGTCATCGGTCTATATATATAAGGAGTGGAGTGCTGTGTATAAGGTGTGTCGTCAGTTCACCACGAGGCGGTCGCCGAAGTAAGAACGGAGTATTTCCTCAGCGCGGGCTTTCTGTTCGGGGGTGTTTTGCGGAGTGTCTTTCAACTTGTAGTCCCAGCCGAGTGCCTCGTACTTGTGTACGCCGAGCGTATGGTAGGGAAGGAGTTCCACACGTTCGAGCGTTGTGTAGTCCTTGAAATGTTCGCCCAGCGAACGAAGGTCTTCCTCGAAGTCGCTCACGCCCGGCACAAGCACGTAGCGAAGCCAGAACGGGTGTCCCGTCTGTTCAAACCACGCGGCGGTACGCAGCGTCTGCTCGTTGCTCCGTCCCGTAATGCCTTGGTGGCGTGCGGGGTTCATCTCTTTCACGTCGAGCATCACGAGGTCGGCAAGCTGCCACATCCGTTCTACGTCGGCATTCCACAGTGCGCCGTTGGAGTCGACGCAGATGTGTATGCCCTCGCTTTTGAGCATCTCGAAGAGGGGGATGAGTGCCTTTGCCTGCACACTGGGTTCGCCGCCCGAAAAGGTGATGCCGCCCCGCTTGCCGAAAAACGGCTTGAACGAAACGGCTTGGTCCACGATGTGCTGCGGGTCGGTCAGCGTGCTTTCGCCCACGGCGTCGATGGTGTCGGGGTTGGCGCAGTAGAGGCAGCGGAACGGGCAGCCTTGCAGAAACACCACGTAGCGGAGTCCCGGGCCGTCGAACGTACCCATCGACTCGTACGAGTGGACGCGTATTTTCAGGTTGTCTTTGTCGGTCATTTCGCTTGCAAAGGTAGGCATAAAACGCTTTGCAAAAGGCAAGGCAAGCTTTTTCGGATAAAAGAACTACCTTTGCTCCTAAGAAAAGTAAAGAACACACAACGAGCGGAACGGCGAAAAGCTGCACATGCGCTCCGCCCCGAACTAACACTATCATGGCAAAAGACACGGTAATTCTCACAGGCGACCGCCCCACGGGCCGTCTCCACATAGGACATTATGTAGGCTCGCTCCGCCGCCGCGTGGAGCTGCAAAACGAAGGCGATTTCAAGAAGATGTTTGTATTCATCGCCGACGCGCAAGCACTTACGGACAACATCGACAACCCGGAAAAGGTTCGCCAAAACGTCATTGAGGTGGCACTCGACTACCTCTCCGTAGGCCTCGACCCTGAGAAAATCACCATTTTCATACAAAGCCAGATACCTGAGCTTTGCGAACTCTCCTTTTACTTTATGGACCTCGTGTCGGTGAGCCGCCTTCAGCGCAACCCGACCGTGAAGACTGAAATCGGAATGCGCGGCTTCGAGTCGAGCATTCCCGTGGGCTTCTTCACTTACCCCATCAGTCAGGCGGCTGACATCACGGCTTTCCGCGCAACTACCGTACCGGCTGGCGAAGACCAGAAGCCTATGCTCGAACAGGCTACGGAAATTGTGCGCCGCTTCAACTACATCTACGGCGACACGCTCGTAGAGCCGCACATTCTCCTGCCCAACAACGCGGCTTGCCTGCGCTTGCCCGGCACTGACGGCAAGGCAAAGATGTCGAAGAGCCTCGGCAACTGCATCTACCTTTCGGAGTCGGCGGCCGAGGTGAAGAAGAAGGTAATGTCGATGTACACCGACCCGGAACACATCCACGTGGAAGACCCCGGCCACCTCGAGGGCAACACCGTGTTCACCTATCTCGACGCTTTCTGCCGCCCCGAGCATTTCGGCCTGTACTGGCCCGACTACCAAAGCCTCGACGAGGTGAAGGAACACTACCAGCGCGGCGGCCTGGGCGACATGAAGGTGAAAAAGTTCCTCAACAACATCTTGCAGGAAGAGCTTGAACCTATCCGCCAACGCCGGGCCGAGTTCGAAAAGGACATACCCGCCGTCTACGAAATGCTGCGCAAGGGCTGCGAGGAAGCCCGCGCCGTGGCAGCCGCCACACTCGACGACGTGCGCCGCGCCATGAAGATCAACTATTTCGACGATGCGGAACTCATCGCCGAACAGGCTAAGCGTTTCGCCAAGTAACGCAAGCCCTTTCTCTCACCGCCGCACGGACCGCCCCTGCGCCCCTTCACCCGGAACACACATGACTATCCCCGATTTTTTCAAGAAGATTTTCAGCAAGCTGCTCGTAGGCAATTGCCTGGGCATGATTGCCTTGGCTGTGGTTGCCTTTGCGGGTACGCTCGTGTTCATACACGTCTACACGCACCACGGCAACGAGGTTGTCGTGCCGAACATCTGCGGCATGAACCAAGCCGCTGCGGAGAAGAAACTTGAAAGCCTGGGGCTGCGCATGGAGGTGGCCGACAGCGGATACGTCAACAACGCCCCTGCCTTTTCGGTGCTCGAGCAACAGATTAAGCCGGGCGAAAAGGTGAAGCCCGGGCGCATCATCCTCATCACCATCAACGCCGACGGGCCTCGCCTGATAGCCATCCCCGACGTGGCCGACAACTGCTCGCGCCGCGAGGCGGAGGACAAACTGCGAGTATTGGGCCTCAAGCTCGGTGCCACAGAGTATGTTGTGGGCGACCCCGACTGGGTTTACGGCGTGAAAGTGAACGGCAAAAACGTGGTGGCTGGTACAAAAGTGTCGGTCAATGCGCCCATCACGCTCGTGGTGGGTTCGGGCGGCGTTGTAGACGAATACAACGGCAACGACAGCCTCGACTACCAGCTCAACGCCCCTCGCGACGACGAGGAGGAAATCATCGAGGGCGAGGGCGATGCCTCAGCGTCCGCACACTCTGCCCCAGCGCACGAACACAGCGAAAACTAAGCGGCGGCACGTTGATTGCCGCACCGCATGAAAAACCTATCAGAGACTTTCCCTTTGGAAGACAACGCATTCTATACTGACAACTCCCCCTTGTTTGACGACGAGCTGGCCGACGCTGCCGAGAACGGCGAGGACACTGCCGAACTCTACGAGCATTTCCGCGTCGTGGCCGACAAAGGACAGCAGCTGCTGCGGGTAGACAAATTTCTGCTCGACCACCTGAAGGACACCTCGCGCAACCGTATTCAGGCTGCTGCGCGCGCCGGATTCATCCACGTCAACGAGCGTCCCGTCAAGAGCAACTACCGCGTGAAGCCCTTCGACGTGGTGACTATCATGCTCGACCGTCCGCGCTACGAAAACCGCATCGAGCCCGAGGACATACCCCTTGAAGTGGTCTACGAGGACAGCGAACTCATGGTGGTCAACAAGCCGGCCGGCCTTGTGGTGCATCCGGGCTGCGGCAATTACACCGGCACGCTGGTCAATGCCATTGCCTGGCACTTGAAGGACAATCCCGACTACGACCCCAACGACCCGTCCGTGGGGCTTGTCCACCGTATCGACAAGGACACTTCGGGCCTGCTCGTCGTGGCTAAAACGCCCGATGCCAAGACAAAGCTCGGACTGCAGTTCTTCAACAAAACCACGCGCCGCCGCTACAACGCCCTTGTGTGGGGCAACTTCCAAGAGGACGAGGGGCGCATCGAGGGAAACATCGCCCGCAACCCGCGCGACCGTATGCAGATGGCTGTTTTTGCCCCCGAATCGGGCATTGGCAAGCATGCCGTCACCCACTACAACGTCCTGAAACGCTACGGCTACGTCACGCTCGTGGAGTGCGTGCTTGAAACGGGGCGCACCCACCAGATACGCGTGCACATGAAGCACATTGGGCATCCGCTCTTCAACGACGAACGCTACGGCGGCGACCAAATTCTGCGCGGCACGCAGAGCGGCAGCTACAACAGCTTTATCCGCAACTGTTTCGACCTCTGCCCGCGCCAGGTGCTGCACGCCCGCACCCTGGGCTTCAAGCACCCCAAGACGGGCGAGGAGATGGACTTCACCACCTCGCTCCCCGACGACATCACCGCCCTACTCCAAAAGTGGGACAACTATACGGGGAATTTGGGCTGACACCTGCGTCCGCCTGTCCCTGTTTTTACGTTTTCGATCATCCACAAACACAAAACACCTATACACATCAAAGCATGAAACGCATCATTGCTGTTGTGGCCGGGGGCGACTCCTCCGAGCACGATGTATCCCTCCGTTCAGCCGAGGGAATTATGTCCTTCATGGACAAGGAAAAGTACAACGCCTTTTTGGTTGAGATTAAAGCGGGCCAATGGACCGTCCACTATAACGGCGAGAAGTGCGGCGTAGACCGCAACGACTTCTCGTTCACCGCCGCCGACGGCAAGCACAAGTTCGACTTCGCCTACATCACCATTCACGGCACGCCCGGCGAGGATGGTCTGCTTCAGGGCTACTTCGACCTTGTGGGCGTACCCTATTCCACAAGCGGCGTGCTGGTCGAAGCTCTCACGTTCAACAAGTTCGCGCTCAACAGCGTGCTGCGTTCTTTCCCCGAACTCCACGTGTCCGACTCCGTACTCATACGCAAGGGCGACAACCTCACTCCCGAGAAGGAGCAGCAGATTGTGGAACGCCTCGGGCTGCCTTGTTTTGTGAAGCCCAACGCCGGCGGTTCAAGTTTCGGCGTGACAAAGGTGAAGCAGCCCGAAGCCATGCACGAGGCCATCGCCAAGGCTATGGACGAGAGCGACGAGGTGATGGCCGAGAAGATGATGAGCGGCACGGAGATTACTTGCGGCTGCTACCGTCAGGCAAACGGCGAAGCCTACACGTTCCCCATCACCGAGGTGGTCACTACGGAGGAATTCTTCGACTACGACGCGAAGTACAACGGCAAGGTGAGCGAAATCACCCCCGCCCGCATCGCCCCCGAAACAGCCGCCCGCGTCAGCCAAATGACGAAGAGCATCTACCACGCCCTTGGCTGCTACGGCATCATCCGCATCGACTTCATCCTCTCCGGCGAGAAAGGCAATGAGCAAATCAACCTGCTCGAAATAAACACCACGCCGGGCATGACGGCCACGAGTTTCATTCCGCAACAAGTGCGTGCAGCCGGCCTCGACATCAAGGACGTGCTGAGCGAGATTATCGAGGGAAAATTCAAGGCGTAAGACGTCGTCCCTTACAGCAGTCCGTCTAAAAACACCCCACCATGAACATTCACGATTTCGACGAAATTCGTCCGTTGCTCCCCGAGGAGATACCCGCCGCCGTCGACAGCCTTTTTGCCGACGAGCAGTTCCGCCAAATTGCGGCGCAGTTTTTCAAGGACGTTCCGCCCGATGCCTTGCAGGCGCAGCTTCGCCAATGCGCGGACAGTCTCGACTTCCAGAAGAAGGCTCTCTATCCGCTCGTCAAGGGCCTTATGGCCAAGTGTGCCCAGGGCGTGAGCCTCGACACGGAAGCCCTGCCCGCCGCTGAGCGCGACGCCCGCCACACGTTCGTTTCGAACCACCGCGACATCGTACTCGACTCCGCCTTCCTCGACGTGCTGCTCATCGACGCCGGTTTCAGCAACACCATCGAAATAGCCATTGGCGACAACCTGCTCATCTACCCCTGGATAAAGACGCTCGTCAGACTCAACAAGTCGTTCATCGTGCAACGGTCGGTGGGTATGCGCGAAATGCTGCTTTCGAGCAAGCGCATGAGCGAGTATATGCACTACGTCCTCCGGGAAAAGGGCGAGGGCATCTGGATTGCCCAGCGCGAGGGGCGCGCCAAAGACTCGAACGACCGCACCCAGGAATCCATCCTCAAAATGATGGCCATGGGCGGCGAGGGTACGCCCGTCGAACGGCTCAAAGAGCTGCGCATCGTGCCGCTCACCATCTCGTACGAGTACGACCCTTGCGATTTCCTCAAAGCCAAGGAATTTCAGCAGAAGCGCGACAACGCCGACTTCCGCAAGAGCCGGCAGGACGACCTTACGAATATGCAGACGGGCATATTCGGCTCGAAGGGGCGTGTGGTCTACCGCCTCGCCGCCCCTGTCAACTCGTGGATTGACGAATGCGCCGAACTGCCTAAGAATGAGTTTTTCAAGACGGTGGCTGCCCGTATGGACAAAGCCATTCACAGCAACTACGAGCTGTTTGCCAACAACTACGTGGCTTGCGACTTGCTGAGCGGCACAGCCGCCTACGCCGGCCGATATACGGCCGAGGAGAAAGCGCACTTCGAGGAGTACCTGCAACAACGCATTGCGCTCATCGACCTCCCCAACAAGGACGAGGCTTTTCTGCGCGAACGTCTGCTCACCATGTACGCCAACCCGCTCATCAACCACGCCAAGGCTACTGCCCAATAATCTGCAAGATGAAACGCCTTTTCCCTCTGTTCATTGCGCTTGCGGCGGCCTTGTCCCTCGCCTCGTGCAAGGACGACGACGAGCCTATGCCCAACTACCAGTTGGCTCTTGCCGAAATCACGGCAGGGGCTGACGGCACGGCCACGCGCGTCACATTCGACGACGGCAGCACGTATCAGCTGGCGCAAGGCATCAGCAACTTGAACGCAGACTCCACCTACCGCATTCAGGTCATGTACGTGTTGCAGGGCGAAACGGCCGTTTTCAGCCAATACGCCCAGGTGCTTGCGCCGCCCGTAACTGTCTACCCCGAGGGAAAGGTGAAGCGCGACCCCGTGGAACTGCTCACCGTGTGGCGCGGCGGCAACTACGTCAACCTGCGTTTCAACGTCAAGGGAACTGCCACCGGCTTGCACTATTTCGGGTTCAACCAGACGGGCGTGGAGAGCCACGCCAACGGCACGCGTACGCTCTGCGCCGAACTCTTGCACGACCAGAACGGCGATTCGCTCTACTACTCCCGCAACACGTACCTCTCGCTCCCCCTCCGGCCGCTCAGCCAGCAGCTGCGCGCCGGCACAGACTCCGTGCGCCTCACCGTGTCCACGTTCAAGGGCAGCGAGACGTACGTTTTTCTTTATAACTGAACGCACCACTTCCTTTCAAAGAAGCACATACCATGTTACTCACCCCCGACGAAATAAAAGCACAGACGCGCCGGCTCTGGCACGACACTTTCCGCACTTCGGAAGAGTTTGACGACATCTACTTCACGGATAAATACACCGACGAGACCAACCTTACCATCCGCCAGAATGGCAATGTGGCCGCCGCCCTCCAACTGCTGCCCTACCGCCTGACGTTCTACGGTTCGGTGCAGCACGCCGGCTACCTCTCGGGTCTGGCCACGCAGCCCGACAAACGCAACCGCGGCTTCGCCTCTAACCTCGTGCACGAGGCGCACCGCCGCCTCTATGCGCAGGGAGCCACGCTGAGTTTTCTCATCCCCAAGGACGAGGAGCAGCGACGCTTTTTCGAAAAACCGCAGCACGGCTCGTTTTGGACAGCTGTCTACCGGCAGGAACTGCCCCTCGACGTGTCGGCCGACGGCAACTTCGACAAAATTGAGGTGCGCCGCCCCGACGAATGGGGTACGGACCTCTACGTGTTCTACCGCCGCCTCACGTCGGAACTCCCCTTTATGTTCCACCCGTCCGAAAGCGACTTCTTCGCGGCTCTCTCGGCGGCCGACCTGCAAGACGGCTACGTGCTTGTGGCCTACCGCAAGCGGCGCATAGTGGGCTTCTGCCTGGCCGTGAAAGAGGAGAACGGGAAAGTATATATCCGCACGCTCGCCATCACCGAGACTGCCACGCGGGCAGCCTTTGTGGACTACCTCTGCCGTACGTGCGGCGTGGAAAAGGTCTACCGCCGCTTCTGTCTGCCCGGCTCGGTCAAGGGAGCTAAGCCGTACGCCATGGCGCGCGTCATCAACGTGCCGCGTTTTCTCTCAGCCATCGCCACGCCCAACCCGGGCTTCCAGCTCCACATCGGCGTGGACGGCGACATGGACATTCCCGAAAACAACGGCTGGTACTTGGTTGAGAACGGCCGCGTGCGCCTCACCGACCGCAAGCCCGAAAGCATCATCACGCCGGGCGGCTTGGCGGCTATGTTCATGGCGGCGCAGCCTATTGTCATGGATCTTTTGCTCGACGAGTAAGTTATCTTCCTTTTTCCCCCACGCATGAAACTCACAGCCTCCCTCCTCGCCTTTCTTCTCTCCGCACTGTTCGCCCCCGCGGCCCTGCGCGCGCAAAGTTCGCTGACGCTTGCGCAGCAATCGCTCTCAAAGTGGGGCGTAGGGTCGGCGCAGTACAGCGGCATTGCGCCCATCGGCAACGGCCGTTACGCGCTGGTGAGCGACAAGGAGCGGACTGACGGATTCTTCGTCTTTCGCATTGACCAAAACCCCTTGACGGGCGATGTCACTAACGTAGTCTTGGAGGGTTTTCGCGGCAATGCGTCGCCCAAGGTCGACGCTCAGGGCATCAGCGTGCGCGACTGCGAGGGCGTGGCCTACGTTCCTTCGTTCAACACGCTTTTTATCAGCGGCGAGGGCGACCAGGAAATCCTTGAATACGCGCTCGAAACGGGGCAGCCCACGGGGCGCAAACTCGCCGTGCCGCAGGAGTTCGCCTTGAAGCGCATTGTGCCGAACTACGGCTTTGAGGCTCTTTGCTACGACACGCTCCGCCACCGTTTTTGGACGGTTACTGAAAGCACCCTCCCGGCCGACGGCCCTGCGGCAAGCGCGAATCATCCCGGCGCGGTGAACCTGTTGCGGCTGCAAGCCTTCGACGACAACCTGCAACCCACCAAGCAGTATGCCTATCGCATGGACGCGGGACGAAGCGCGGACTTCGGGCGCACGTACGTATTTGGCGTGCCGGAAGTCGCCGCCCTGCCCGACGGCCGGCTCTTGGTGCTTGAACGCGAGGCAAACGTCGCCGCCAACGGCCTTGGCAGCACGGTTTACTGCAAGCTTTTCATCGTTTCGCCCGACGAGGGCAGTCCCCTCAGCGGCGTAGCCTCGCTCAGCAGCCTCGGGGCGGACAAGTTTCTGCCCAAAACGCTCCTTGCGGCATGGCATACGGGCGTAAGAATGCTGCGCATAGACTTTGCCAACTACGAGGGCATGTGCCTCGGCCAGCCGCTGCCCGACGGACGGCAGACGCTCTTGCTCGTCAACGACTCGCAAGGGGGATACCGCAAAGGGCCTTTTAGCCTTAAGGACTATATTAAGGTAATCGTCATAGGCAATTGAGGCAGCACGCCCCCAACTGCGCAAAACACAAAGACAGACATGATCAACACCGTTATTTTCGACCTCGACGGCACGCTTCTCGACACGCTCGACGACCTTGCCGCCAGCGTGAACCATGCGCTGCGCACACACGGGCTTCCACAGCGTTCCACGCAGGAGATACGCCGTTTCCTCGGCAACGGCATCCGCAACCTCATGCTGCAAAGCACGGGCGGCGAACTCAATGGCGAAACTTTCGACAAGGTATTCCAGACGTTCCGCGCCCACTACGTCGACCACTGTCTCGACACCACCCGACCCTACCCCGGCATCATGCAGCTGCTCGACGCATTGAGGAGCCGCGGAGTGGGAATGGGCATTGTGTCGAACAAGCTCCAGCCCGCCGTGACCGAACTCAACGAGCGTTTTTTCAAAGGGCGTATTTCCCAGGCCATAGGCGAAAGCGCCACCGTGCGGCGCAAGCCCAACCCCGACGCGGTGCTGGCCGCCCTCCGCAATTTGGGGAGCGACAAGGACGCGGCCATTTACGTGGGCGACTCAGAGGTTGACCTCGCCACGGCGCAGAACGCCGGCTTACGCTGCGCCCTGGTCACCTGGGGCTTTCGCGACGAGGATTTTCTCCGCGCCCTGCCGCAAGCCTCGTCGGCTACGTTCATCCACAAGCCCGAGGAACTCCTGAACCTCGTAGACATCTCCCGCTAACACGCAGGAAAGTCATCACAGACTCCGATATAGGCGGCGTACACCGTACGGGCTACGCACGGTCAGCCGTACGGGTGACACGTGTCTGCCGTACGCCCTACGCACGTAGCCCGTACGGCGTACGCCACCTGCAACGGGGGTAAGAGGGACTTTGCCGCGGCCCTGCCCAATCCGCATCGGGGTTTCGGCGCATTAACACGAAAGAGGCTTTGCCGATATGTGGCAAAGCCTCTTTCGTGATGTTCATTGGTCAGGACGCGGCGGTCAGGCACCAGGTGACTAACGCAACCGCAACTGCCGCCGCTGCAAGAGCGAGGATGGTTGTCCAAAGTTTCATTTGCCCCCCTTTGGACCGGTTCCTGTGGCTCCGGTGATGTTCATTCTCTGTGTGTGTTTGATAGGCGATGTGTTCTGTGTTCGTTTCGTTGCATGTGGGGCATGCAGGCAAGTCTACGTTGTACAATGTTTTACACACGTGACAACGTTTTGTTCGCATGGTTTGTAATTCTCTTTTGGATTTCTATGCAAATATACATCTTGTAGCGAAACTAAAAACGGGGGGGGTAATTTTTATTGAAAATAATTAAAAATCCGCCTTTCAAAGGGCGTTTTCGGCTACCCATGCTGTCAAAACCGTCCCTGCGGCACAGTTTCAGCAACCTGCGCTTCGCGCCGCGTCAATCTCGGTCACGAGTTTGTCGGAAAGCCCCGTAACTACCTTTCGGCAGAACATTTTGTTGCTCTCGCAGAGCATCTGCCAATCGTCAAGGGTGAGTTTTTTCACGCTTCCTTGGTAGAAAAGGTAGTGCAGGGGCGTGAGCCTGACAAGTCCGGGGAAGTCGCCCTTGAAAAGCATCGCCCTTGCGCCGAAGGGCGAGTTGTAGACGATTGTCTGAATGCAAAGTTCGCTCGGCACGTACACAGTGCGGAAAAAGCGGCGCAGCGAGGGGTTGTCCTCCAACGTGCGGCAGACGAAGCGTGCGCAGTCGAGCGTCAACGCCCAGTAGTCTGACCCGAAATACACGTCGCTCCAAACGCCGCCAATGCGTACTTGCGGACGGCGACGCACACCAATAAGCGAGAGAAGGGTGCGCGAGGCCACCACGAGCTTGTTCTTGAGCCACTGGTTGCTGCATTGCAGGTCGCGGAAGGGATGAATGCGCGTAACCTTGCGCAGTTGGTCGGGGTTGTTGGTACGGGTAAGGTTGTAGCCGCCTATAAACTCGCTCGTGCGGTTTTCGTTGAAAAAACGGTGGATGTGTTCGTTGCTCCAAAGGGGATAGTCCTGCCCGCTCAGGCACACGAGATGCGTGTAGGGGCGGCCGCTCTCCACAGCCGCTTTCAGCAGCTCGTACTGATAGCCCACCTGCTCATAGCCGCCCCAGCTCACGGCATGGCGAGGCACGAAACGCACCTTTTCGGGCAAAAGGCGGCGAAAAGGCCCGTCGTCGACGTTCGCGTCGATGTGTATGTAGAAGTCGGCATCGCAGTCGAGAGCCTCCACAAGCCGCTGCAAGTGGCGCGCGTCGCAATAAGCCGAGATTAGGTAGGCGAGCATGGAAACAGAGTGAGGGATTAGAGATGTTTCAGGATGCGCACTTCCTCCACGGGGTCGGCTGCCTTGAACACGGCCGAGCCGGCCACCAGCACGTCCGCGCCCGCTTCGACGAGGCGGCGGCCCGTTTTGCGGTTCACGCCGCCGTCAATTTCGATCAAGGCGTGCGAACCCGTCTGCTCTATGAGGCGACGCAAGCGGCGCGTCTTGTCGAGGCTATGCTCTATGAACTTTTGTCCGCCAAAACCGGGGTTGACCGACATGAGCATGACGAGGTCGAGGTCGGGAAGTATCTCCTCAAGCACTGATACGGGCGTGTGCGGATTGAGCGTCACGCCGGCCATCATGCCCTCGCCCTTGATTTGCTGCACCACGCGGTGCAGGTGCGTGCAAGCCTCGTAGTGTACGTTCATCACCTTTGCGCCAAGAGCCTTCACCTCGTGGAGGAACTTTTCGGGGTGTTCGATCATGAGATGCACGTCGAGCGGTTTCGTGGCGTGCTTGGCCATAGCTTGCATCACGGGGAAACCAAACGATATGTTCGGCACGAACACGCCGTCCATCACGTCGAGATGGTACCAGTCGCATTCGCTCGCGTTGAGCATTTCGAGGTCGCGCTGCAAGTTGCCGAAATCGGCAGAGAGCAAGGAGGGGGATATAAGGGGCATGGGAGTGGGGATTGTGATTACTGAATGTGTTCCGTCGTTTCAGGGGAGCAGTCGGTTTGTTCCTTGACCGACTTGTTGTAGCAACTGCGGCAGAGCGGCTCGTATTCGTCCTGCTCGCCAAGAAGCACGCGCTTCTCGTCGCTCACGATGCGGTGCGACACGTGGGCAAGGTTGCCACAGCGCACGCAAATGGCGTGAACCTTCGTCACGTCCTCGGCAATAGCCATGAGGCTGGGCATCGGGCCGAAAGGCACGCCCTTGAAGTCCATGTCAAGCCCGGCCACAATGACGCGCTTGCCGCTGTTGGCGAGTTCGCGCACAACCTCGACGATGCCCTCGTCGAAAAACTGCGCTTCGTCGATGCCCACCACCTGCGCCTGCGAGGCGAGGAGCAGAATGCTGCGCGAGGAGTCGACGGGCGTGGACGAAATGCTGTTGGCGTCGTGCGAAACCACGTCGGCCTCGGAGTAGCGCGTGTCGATAGAGGGCTTATAAATCTCTACCCGCTGGCGGGCTATGCGCGCCCGTTTGAGCCTGCGGATGAGTTCCTCGGTCTTGCCCGAGAACATGGAGCCGCAAATCACCTCGATGCGCCCTTGGCAGAGCGACATGATGTTGTTTTCTTCCTGAAACATAAGTCTGTTGGAGTTTCCGCGAAGCTGACGGTTAGAGTTCGGTGAGATCGACAAAGTAGCCGCGCTTGCGACGCTCTTCAATGAGCCGCTTGAGCTTCACCTGACGCTCCTTGGCCACGAGGTGGCGGGCAAACACGTTGGGAATGGCCACGCCAAGGGCAATGCACATGATGGTGATGGCCGAACCCATGCCGAACTTCATGGCGTTGGTGAGTTCGCCCACCACGCCGTTCATTTCGATAAGTCCCACGAGGGCGCGGTACATCAGCACGCCTGGCACCATGGGGATGACGCTGGGGATAGTGATGACGTGGTTGGGTGCGTGTACCCAATGCACTGCCTTGACGGCGATAAGGCTGACAAGCGCGCTACCGGCGAGCGAACCGATGGCAAGGCCCATGTCGAGGCCCACATTGTTGTTGGACGGGCCGAGGTTGACGAAGTTGCGCGTGCAAACGGCAATGATACCGCCGATGGCCACCACCCAAAGAAGGCGGCGCGGAATGTTGAAAATCATTGAGAAGCCCATAGCCGAGATGGCCGCCGCAGCCGCATAGCTGAAGTACGAGTTGTGCGGAATCATCGATATGGTGTAGAACTTAGTAAGGTCGAAATTGGAGAGTTTCAGGAAGAAAGCGATGCCGAACGACATGGCCACAATCATAAGGAACGTGTTGATGGCACGCGTTAGGCCGACCTGAATGTAATTGTCGAGCATATCGTCCACAAAGTTGATGAGCGGAACGCCCGGCACGATGAACAAGGCGCAGGCCAGCAGGGGGTGAAGCGGTGTGTCGGTCCACGACGACGGCAGGAACGTGGTGGCCCAGGCCAGAACCGTGCTGACAAAGGCTGCCACGGCAATGCCCATATAGTTGTTCCAGCCCTTGCGCAACAAGAAGCCGCGCAGGTACATACCAATGGCGGCCGCCAGCGAGGCGTAGAAGAAGGCAATCCAGTCGCAACCGAACTGAATGCAGAAGCCGCCGCACGCGAAACCCGTGCCGATGGCCACTTGAAGCGGAGTGTAGTTGCGCGGCTTGCGGGCTATCTCTTCGAGTTCCTCCTCGTAGCGTTCGATGCTATAATCCTCGCGGATGGCTTTCCACGAGAGCTTGCTGAGGAGCGAGATGGTGGTCATGTTGATGCCGTGCTTGTCGCAGCGTTGGAACTTGCTGAACGAGTGTTCGTCGTCGCTGAGGTTGACCATCAGCATATTGTACTGCACGTTGATATGCAGGTGTTCCTCGGGCAGGCCAAGAAAGGCGGCCACGCGGTTCATGTTGCGCATGATGCGGTTAGTGTCGGCTGCGCTCTCAACAAGCAGCTGGCCGGTACGCAGCAACAGGTCGAGCTTGTGGCGTATGAGCTGTTCACGCGTGCGTTCAGTGTCGGTAGTCATGGGAGTGTAGTTATGAGTTGGAAATCACGCCTCGAAAACAAGGGGAGGCGTTCGTATACGGTTTGCAAAATTACAAAAAAATGCATAAACCCTGCCCGTACGCCCCTGGCGGCACGGCTGGGCGGCAAGGTTTGCGTTTTTATATTTACCTTTGCTTGCAGTTAGGCGCACGCAGCACGCGCCTTTTATTACCCCCGTTCGTTCACATTACAGAAAACACAGAAAATGTTTGACACCGCCGAATTGTTCCGCTGGGTGCTTGAAAACCTCAACTACTGGGTAGTCACCCTCTTCATGGCCATTGAGAGTTCGTTTATCCCCTTTCCCTCCGAGGTAGTTGTGCCGCCCGCAGCCTGGAAAGCCATGACCCCGGGCAGCGGCATGAACCTTATTTTGGTCATTGTGTTTGCCACCATCGGCGCCGACCTTGGCGGACTTGCCAACTACTACCTCGCCAAATGGCTGGGGCGGCCCATCATCTACCGCTTCGCCGACAGCCGCATCGGCCATATGTGCCTTATCACCCGCGAGAGCGTGGAGAAGTCGGAAGAATTCTTCCGCAAGCACGGAGCCGCCTCCACGTTTTTCGGGCGACTGGTGCCGGCCGTGCGCCAACTCATCAGCATTCCCGCTGGACTGGCAGGGATGCGCCTCGACAAGTTCCTTATATATACAACCCTGGGCGCAGGCGTGTGGAACACCGTGCTGGCGCTCATTGGCTGGGGCATCTACGAATACTCCGACGTGAAAACCACCAACGACGTATATGAATTAGCCACGAAGTACAGCCACGAGATTGGCTACGTGTTGCTCGCCCTCGCCGTTGCTGTGGTGGCGTTCCTCGCCTACAAGGGATTGAAAAAGAAATAAGCGAATGAACGCAGTCCGCCTCCTCTTCCTGTTCCTTATATCAGCACTTGCGCAGACAGTCTGCGCTGCCACGGAAACGGCCGACAGCCTTGCCCAAGCACCGCAAAGGACCGTGCGCGCCAAGCAGTCCCCACGCAGCCGCGTCGTGGAGAAACAGTGGCTTTGGGGCGCAGGGTGGGCAAACGTACTCGACACCTATCTGTCGCCCCTCACCTATAAAGGCACAGACCTTGCCCTCCTCAACCGCACGGAGCGGCTGGCCCGATGGGGCAAGGGCAAGGTGACGGTGACAGGGCTTTACAACGGACACGCGGCGTACGTGGCATCGCCCACCGACGACGGCAAGATGCTCGACGCGGAACTCTCGGCATCGGGCGGCTGGCACTACAATTGGCGGCCGGCGCAGCATTGGCGGCTCGCCTTGGGAGGACTGGCCGAACTGTCGGGCGGATTTACCTACGCCACACGCAACAGCAACAACCCGGCACAGGCACGCCTCGGAACGTCGCTCTGGGCTTCGGGCATCGCAGAGTATTCGTTTTTGTTCTTCGGCAAAAACGCCACAGCCCGTATGCAACTCGACGCGCAACTCGTCGGCGCACAGTTCGCCCCCGAATACGGGCAGTCGTACTACGAGATATTCTCGCTCGGCCACAATAAAGGCATCGTCCACCTTACCCAAATGGGCAACTGCCCCACCTACCGCGCACAAGCCGCGGTGAGCTTGCCCGTGAAAAGGGCGAACGTCACCCTTGGCTACGTGGCAGACATCAGGCAGAGCAAGCTCGGCGGACTGAAACGGCACGCCTGGCACAACACGTTCATGATTGGTTACACACGAAGACTGACACGGCTATGAAACGACACATCCTCTCCCTGCTGCTCCTCGTGCTGTCGCTGGCGGGCCTGACGGCGTGCGTCACCGAGGACGTGGAGAACAACGACCCTCAGGGCAACTTCAACGCACTTTGGACCACGCTCGACCAGCACTATTGCTTTTTCAGCTACAAAAACGAGGAATACGGACTTGACTGGAACGCCGTGCGAAGCAAGTACGGCGCAATGGTTTCGGCAAACATGACCACGAAGCAGCTCTTCGAGGTGCTTTCGAACATGACGTACGAACTGCGCGACGGACACGTGAATCTCTCCGCCTCGCACGACGTGAGCCGCTACGGCGGTTGGTTCGACGACTATCCCATGAACTTCAGCGACTCGCTCCTGCACAAATACCTCGGGCGCAGCGAGGAGTACCAGCAAGCCAGCGGACTGCAATATAAGGTATTGAAGAACAATACGGGCTACGTGCGCTGCTCCACGTTTGAGTACGCTTTCGGCGACGGAAACCTGCAAGAGATGCTCCGCTACCTCAGCACCTGCGACCGGCTCATCGTGGACGTACGCAGCAACAGCGGCGGTATGCTCACCTCCGCCCAGAAACTCGCCTCGCTCTTTGTGAACGAGGAAACCACCGTGGCTTACATGAGCCACAAGACGGGCGCAGGCCACGACGCGTTCTCATCGCCCGAAGCCGTCAAGCTCAAACCCTTTACGGGACTGCGCTGGCAGCGCGACGTAATCGTCCTGACGAACCGCCGCACGTACAGCGCGGCCAACGCCTTTGTGATGTACCTCAAAGGATTGCCCCGCGTCACCGTGATGGGCGACCGCACGGGGGGCGGAGCCGGCATGCCGTTCAGCTCGGAACTGCCCAACGGGTGGACCATCCGCTTCTCGGCCTGCCCCATGTACGACCGCCAAATGCAACTCACCGAAATGGGCATCGACCCCGACGTGAAGGTGGACATCAGCAGCGACGACTACCAACGAAGCGTCGACACTATCATAGAAGAGGCGTGCAAATAGCCGCCCAAAACGACATATTTCGGGAAACGCACTATATATAATGTATGCGTTTCCCGGCTTTTTGACATTGCACCCATGCAACTTACAGAACTCTTAGGACTGGTGGTCAAGCACCCCGTAACGCTTGCCCTCCACAAGATTGTCAGCGAACGCAAGCCGCGCCTCACCCACGTGAAGGGGCTGCAAGCCTCAGCCGCCCCCGTGG
Organism: Clostridiales bacterium; assembly: GCA_963632215.1. GTDB lineage: Bacteria > Bacteroidota > Bacteroidia > Bacteroidales > Bacteroidaceae > Alloprevotella. Next base: position 12,992 of record CAVGTD010000020.1, on the reverse strand, counting down.
TGTTCGCCTCGCTCACAAAGGGAAAGAAAACGGCGAAGCGACCTTACCTATTCATCCTCAACGACGAGGAAGAGGCGGGCTACTTCTACCACGACCTGACGCAACTCCTTGGCGACGAGCAGGTATTGTTTTACCCCTCGGCCTACCGACGCGCCGTGAAGTACGCACAGCGCGACGCAGCCAACGAAATACTCCGAACCGAAACGCTCAACCGCCTGGCCCAGCAGGGGCGAGAGGCACAGATGCTCTTAGTGGTGACATTCCCCGAAGCCGTGAGCGAACGCGTGTCGCCGCCGCAAACCATGGAGCAGCACACGATGGAGGTTAAGGTGGGCGGACAGTACGACCTTGTGGAACTCGCCAAGCGGCTCACCGACTTGGGGTTCAATCGCACCGACTACGTGTACCAGCCGGGCGAGTTTGCCGTGCGCGGCTCCATCCTCGACGTTTACTCCTACGCCTCGGAATATCCTTTCCGCATCGACTTCTTCGGCGATGACGTGGAAAGCATCCGCACGTTCGAGGTGCAGACGCAGCTCTCAAAGGAACAGAAACAGGCCGTAAGCATCGTGCCCGACACCGAAAGCAGTCCGGGCGGCGCAGAGCTTGTGCCGTTCACCGACTACCTGCCCGACGATACCCTGCTCGTGACGAAGGACCTCGGCTTCGTGCACGACCGCATTGAGCAAACCTATGCCGAAGGCTTCGCCCGGCAAGCGCAGCAGGAACAAGAGGCCTCGTCGGAGATGGAGGAGGCGCAGCAACGCCAGCGGCTGCAAAAGGAGTTGCTTCTCATCAGCGGCGAAACGTTTCTGCGAGGCGTGTCGTCGCTCCAGCGCATAGGCATCGGTACAAAAATAGAGGGGAAACCGGAAGCCACGCTGCAATACAACCTGAAACCGCAGCCACTCTACCACAAGAACTTCGAGATGCTCCGCGCCCACCTCAGCCAGTACAAGGCCGACGGATACCAAAACTACATCCTTGCCGACAGCGCAAAGCAGACGGAGCGTTTGCAGAATATCTTCGACGAGCTGCAAACGGCCAGCCGCTTGTTCACCCCCGTAGAACGCACGCTCCACGAGGGTTTCGTAGACCTCGACCTTCGCCTGTGCCTGTTTACCGACCACCAGATATTCGACCGTTTCCACAAGTACAACCTCAAAAGCGACCACGCCCGCGACGCCAAGATGGCTCTCTCGCTCAAAGAGCTTATGCAGTTTGAGCCGGGCGACTACGTGGTTCACATCGACCACGGCGTGGGACGTTTCGCCGGACTGGTACGTATGCCCGGCACAGACGGTGAGCTGCAGGAGATGATCAAGCTCCTCTACAAAAACGAGGATGCCGTGTACGTGAGCATCCACTCGCTCCACAAGGTGTCGAAGTACAAGGGCAAGGAGGGCGAGCCGCCTCGCGTCAGTGCCTTGGGCACGGGGGCTTGGGAGAAACTCAAAGACCGCACCAAGAAGAAGATTAAGGACATTGCCCGCGACCTTATCCGCCTCTATTCGCAGCGGAAGGAGGAGAAAGGCTTCGCGTTCAGCCCCGACTCGTTCATGCAGCACGAACTCGAAGCCGGCTTCGCCTACGAGGACACGCCCGACCAGCTCCGCGTGACGCAAGAGGTGAAGCGCGACATGGAAAGCCCGCGACCTATGGACCGCCTCGTTTGCGGCGACGTGGGATTCGGCAAAACGGAAATCGCCGTACGAGCCGCCCTCAAAGCGGCCGCCGACAACAAGCAGGTGGCGGTGCTTGTACCCACCACGGTGCTTGCCTTGCAGCACTACAAAACGTTTGCCTCGCGCCTGAAAGACTTCCCCGTACGCGTGGACTACCTCACCCGCGCCCGTACCTCGGCGCAAACAAAAGCCCTGCTGGCCGACCTTGCCGAAGGACGCATTAATATATTGGTAGGCACGCACAAACTCATCGGCAAAAGCGTTCACTGGCACGACTTAGGGCTGCTCATCATCGACGAGGAACAGAAGTTCGGCGTAGCGGTCAAGGAAAAGCTCCGGCAGCTCAAAGTAAACGTCGACACGCTCACCATGTCGGCCACCCCCATTCCGCGCACGCTGCAGTTCTCGCTTATGGGGGCAAGAGACTTCAGCGTGATACAGACACCGCCGCCCAACCGCCGCCCTATCCAGACGGAGATACACACGTTCAGCCACGAAATGATTGCCGAGGCGGTAAACTTCGAGATGAGCCGCAACGGGCAGGTGTACATCGTGACCAACCGCGTAGCTGCCTTGCCCAACCTGCAAAACCTTGTGCAGAAATACGTGCCTGACGCCCGCGTGGCCATCGGACACGGGCAGATGCCGCCCGACAAGCTCGAGGAAATCGTCACGGGCTTTGTCAACTACGACTACGACGTGCTTATATCCACCACAATCGTGGAGAACGGCATCGACGTGCCAAACGCCAACACCATTATCATCGACGCGGCGCACCACTTCGGGCTTTCCGACCTCCACCAAATGCGAGGGCGCGTGGGACGCGGCTCGCGCAAGGCGTTCTGCTACCTCATCGCGCCGCCCTTGGCCCTGCTGCCCGACGAATCGCGACGCCGGCTCGAAGCCATCGAAAATTTCTCCGACCTCGGCTCGGGCATCCACATTGCCATGCAAGACCTCGACATCCGCGGCGCAGGCAACCTGCTCGGTTCGGAGCAGAGCGGCTTCATCGCCGACCTGGGCTACGAGACGTACCAGAAAATCCTCGCCGAAGCCGTAACGGAACTCAAAAACGACGAGTTCGCCGACCTCTACGCCGATGAGGCAAAGCGCACGCAGCTCAGCGGCGAAATGTTTGTGGACGACTGCACCGTCGACTGCGACCTCCACGCCTATTTCCCCGAAACCTACGTGCCGGGCGACACGGAGCGAATGTTGCTCTACCGCGAACTCGACTCGCTCAACACCGACGAACAGATTGCGGCTTTCCGCCAGCGCATGGAGGACCGCTTCGGCACGCTGCCCCCCGAGGGCGAAGAACTCCTGCGCATCGTGCCGCTGCGAGCACTTGGGCGCAAGCTCGGGGCTGAAAGGCTCACGCTGAAAGGGCGGCGCATGACGCTCTCGTTCGTGTCGAACGTAAACAGCCCGTTCTACCAGAGCGACACCTTCGGGCGCATCATACAGTTTGCCACCACGTCGTACAGCCGCTGCAAGCTCGACGAGTCGCGCGGACACCGCCGCATGATCGTCAACGACGTGCCGAGCGTGGAATGCGCCCTCACCACCCTGCGCCGAATACTCGAATAACCTGCGCTCTGCGCCCCACAAACAAGCTGCCGGCTTTGCCCAACAAGGCAAAAGCCGGCAGCTTTTACGATTTTTGCACATTATTACGTAACTTTGCAGCAAACTTGACCAAATCACAAAAAGAAAATGACTTATCCAAGCTTTGCGCCGCGCCTTGTGAGCGAACTGCGGCATTACAGCAAAGAGAAATTCGCGGCCGACCTCATGGCCGGTCTCATCGTGGGCATCGTAGCCTTGCCCCTGGCAATTGCCTTTGGCATCGCGTCGGGCGTATCGCCCTCGCAGGGCATCCTCACCGCCATCATCGGCGGTTTTATTGTGTCGGCACTGGGCGGCAGCCGTGTACAGATTGGCGGACCTACGGGCGCGTTCATCGTGATTATCTACGGCATCGTGAGCAATCCGCAGCTCGGTCTTTCGGGCCTGATGCTCGCCACGATGTTGGCCGGCGTGTTCCTTATATTATTGGGCGTATTCCGCCTTGGCACCATCATCAAGTTCATCCCCTACCCCATCGTCGTGGGCTTTACGAGCGGTATCGCTGTAACCATCTTCACCACGCAGATTAAGGATCTCTTCGGCCTGACCATCGAGGGCAAGCTGCCGGGCGACTTCCTTTCCAAGTGGGGCGTTTACTTCCAAAACTTCGGCACGGTGGACTGGATTACCACAGCCATCGGTCTGCTGAGCATTGTCATCATCGCCCTCACGCCCAAGGTGTCGAAGAAAGTGCCCGGTTCGCTCGTGGCTATCATCGTCATGACGTTCGCCGTGTATCTGCTCAACGCCAACACGTCGCTCCACGTGACAACTATCGGCGACCAGTTCGGCGAAATCAAAGCCTCTATCCCCTCGCTCCAAATGCCCAATCTCAGCTGGGAAAGCGTGAAGGGACTGTTCCCCACGGCCATGGTCATTGCCGTGCTGGGCGCAATTGAGTCGCTGCTCTCGGCCACCGTGGCCGACGGCGTTTGCGGCGACCACCACAACTCCAACCAGGAACTCATCGGCCAGGGCGTGGCAAACATCTGCACGCCGCTCTTCGGCGGCATTCCCTGCACGGGCGCCATTGCGCGAACCATGACTAACATCAACAACGGCGGACGCACCCCCGTGGCGGGCATCGTACACGCCGCCGTCCTGCTGGTCATCTTCCTTGTGCTGATGCCTCTTGCCGCGTACATCCCCATGTCGTGCCTGGCCGGCGTGCTTATCATCGTGTCGTACAACATGAGCGGCTGGCGCACCTTCCTCCAGCTGATGAAAAACCCCAAGAGCGACGTGGCCGTACTCTTCATCACGTTCTTCCTCACCGTTATCTTCGACCTCACCGTAGCCATTGAGGTGGGCTTGCTCATTGCCTGCCTGCTCTTTATGAAGCGCATGGCCGAAAGCACGCAAATCAAGGTGATTGCCGACGAGATTGACCCGAACGACGAGACCGATGCCGAAGTACACGAAGAACACCTCATCATCCCTGCCGGCGTGGAGGTTTACGAAATCAACGGCCCGTACTTCTTCGGCATCGCCAACAAGTTCGAGGAACTCATGGCAGCTATGGAAAACCACCCCAAGGTTCGCGTCATCCGCATGCGCCGCGTGCCGTTCATCGACTCTACGGGCATTCACAACCTGCAGAACCTTTGCGAGATGAGCCACCGCGAGGGTACGCACATCGTACTTTCCGGCGTAACGCCCAACGTCTACAACGTGCTCGAGCACAACGGTTTCTGCCACCTGCTTGGCAAAGACCACATCTGCCCCAACATCAACGTGGCGCTCGACCGTGCGGCAGCCATCGTGAAACGCAAGTTGGCGTAAGGGGGCAATGGCAGCAAAAACCGTCCGCCAATCGAACATGGAACTTCTGCGCATCACGGCCATGCTGATGGTCGTGGCGCTGCACGCCTCCACGGGCGGTTTTGGCTACATCACCGCCGCCCGTATGCACCACGACCCGTCCAAGTGGGTTGCCGTCACGCTCAGCACAATGGCTTGCATCGGCTGCGTAGACCTGTTCGTGCTGCTCACGGGCTGGTTCGGCACTCGCTTCAAGTGGAAGGGCGTGTGGCGGCTCATGAGCCAAACGGCAGTCGTCTCGCTGAGCATGTACGCCGTGGTGGCGTTGCTCGGGGCCGACCTGCCTCACACTTTCCTCGACACTGTAAAGGTGGTGTGGGGCTATTGGTTCGTACGGAGCTACCTGCTGCTCTACGTATTGTCGCCGCTGCTCAACGCCTTTATTGAGCAGTCCGACGAAAGGCGGCTTGGAGCGTTCTTGCTTGCATACTACGCTTTCTTCATCCCGTACTCCCTAATCGACAACAACATCGGGACGGGATACAACACGATGTCGTTCATCGGGCTGTATATGCTGGCGCGCTACCTGCGCCTTTACGGGGCCAACCGCTTGCGTTCCGTCCGCACGTGGACGCTTTGGACGGGTTGGCTCGCCGTCGTAGCCCTCGGCACGCTGATCATCACGCTCACGGCGCAGCTGGCCACGCAGACCGCCACGCACGAGGTACTGAACTACGTCACCTCATACAGTTCGGTGCTTGTCGTTTCCGGTGCCGTCCTGCTTCTGCTTGCATTCTCGCGGCTGAGCGTTCAGAAACGTTGGGTCAACTGGCTCGCGGCCGGTAGTTTCACGGTCTACCTCACTCACCAGCAACTCTACTTGCGGAAGCCCTACACCGACTTCATAAAGAGCCTCATCCGCAATGCGGACAGTCCCGCCCTTTGTTCACTGGCGGTGCTGGGCACCATACTCGCCATATTCCTCGCCAGCGTCTGTTTCGACGCCCTGAGGCGATACGCCAGCGAAAGGCTCGACGTATGTTTGCGGCGGCTTTTCCGCAAACACTGACCCCAAGCAATCCCCACCTGCGGAGTTCTTTCCGCAAGTGGGGATTGCTGTTTGACGGGGCTAAGTTCTGGTTATTTCAGAGCCTTTGCCCTATGAGGTTCGTTTGTTGTCACGAAATCGATGCCTTTGTCGAAGAAGGCTTGCACGGCGGCGAGATTGTCCACTGTCCACACGTTGGTCACGAGTCCGAGTTCGCGGGCTTGCTTTATCCATTCAGGGTTTGCGTTAAGCACCGTGTCCTCGTAGTCAATGCCGGCGTAGCCCGCCGCCTTGGCTTCGCGGGGCGACAGGTCGCCGTTAAGGTACGACACTTTCAGCGTCTTGTCCCTTCCCACGAGGCAGTCGCAAGCGTGTTTGCTGAACGAGATGTACTCCGTGCGACTTGCCATACCCGCCTCAGCGACCTGACTGAGGACGGCATCCACGCAGCGGTCTTCATCGGCCGGCTGTTTGTGTTCTTTCACTTCAAGGATGAGTTTCATCTTGCCCAGTGTCTTTGCGGCGTTGAGGTACTCGCGCAGAGTGGGTATGCGTTCGCCGTTGCTGAGCCGCTTGTCCTTCAAGTCAGCGTAGCTGGCGTTCTCAATGCATACTCCGTCAACGTCATCGTCGTGGAACACCACCACTTCGCCGTCGCGGGTAATGTGCACGTCAAACTCCGAGCCGTATACGCCTATGCCATAGGCATTGCGGAGCGAGGAGAGGGAGTTTTGCGCCGAGCCTTCGGTCTTCCAGTAACCGCGGTGGGCTATCACTTGCCGCGCCCTGTCCTTACGGGCGGCAAACGTGAGCGTGCCAGCCGCAAGGAGCAGAAGAGCCGTAAGTAGTAATCTTTTCATAGTCATCGGTTTTAACAATTAGAAACCCACCTTGAACATCACGCCTACCACGCAGCGCGAACCGCCCACGTAGGTAGGGAAACCAATCTGGCGACCTGAGTTGCCGGCATCGACAATGTACTTCTGGTCAAGGACGTTCTTGCCGAAAGCCCCTACCTCGTAGTACACTTTGCGCGGCTTGAAGCGGTAACCGGCGGTGAAGTTGAGCAGTCCGTAGGCTTTCTGCGTAAGAGTCTCCTCGTTGCTTTCGTCAAAGTACACCTTCGACTTCCACGAGTATGTGGGACGGAAGTACACCGCCCCGTTGTTCTTACCCACAGGCACGTCGAGGTCGAAACCCACGGCGAAGCTGTTTTTCGGGGTGAGGCGGAAGCGGTGACCGGCGTAATCCTGACGGTTGCCGTTGTCGTCGGTGTCGTTGAACTTGCCGTCGATGTAGCTCCAGTTGCCAAACACGTTGAGGAAACGGCACACGGCGTAGCTCAGGCTGGCTTCCACGCCGAACGAATGGGCGCGGCCGGCGTCATCGTACTCATATTTGCTCTTTTCGGCGTTGAACACGTTTGTCTGGTAGTTGTACCAGTCGTAGTAGTAGGCGCAGAGGTCATAGCTCAAACGGCCGTCGAGTACGCTGCCCTTCACGCCTGCCTCATAGCTGTATATTATCTCGGGCTTGAGCGTTTCGAAGTCCTCGGGGCTGTTGTTGAAGTAAAGCACGCCCGGGCGGCGTCCGCGCGAAACACTGGCGTATATGTTGTTGCGCCCAATCATGTAGTTGAGAGCCACACGGCCCACCCACGACCAATAGTTGTCCGCAGCCGTCACCTTTGCGCCGTTCTCCGTGGGGTGGTAAAGTACTGCGCCGAACGGGCTTGGCACGGTGGTGGAGGAGTATCCCGTCTCCTGATGTTCAAACGTGCCGCGCAAACCGACGGTCAGGTTGAAGTGGGGCGTAATTTTGAACGTTCCGTCGGCGAACAGTTCGGCAGCCTGGTTTGTTCCGTAGTTTTTGCCCTGTTCGGTGTAGTGGGTGTCGAGTGTTTTGTTGGACAGTCCCTTGAGCGTGGCGAGAATGGTCTGCCCCTGCGGCCCCATGGCGGCGAGCATTGCGTCGAGGTCCTTGCCCACGAGGGCGAGGTTGCTTTTCAGGTCGCCGTAGATGTCGGGCGTGGCCGAGGCTTGCGCGGGATTGCCGTCAGCGTCGACGGCCGGCGTATCGGGAAACCATTTCTGCATGAGCTGCGTCAGCATACCCTCCACCATCGGCTGCTGGTCGGCGGGCAAGGCCTGTGCCAAGAGTGCCTTGACGTTGTCCATCTGGCTGTTGAGCTGCGACTTGAGGCTTTTCTGAATGAAAACGGGGTAGAGGTATTGCAGGTTGGCCGTAGCGTTTACGTCCTGCGAGGAATTTTCGTAGAAATAGCTTGCACCGACAAAGCCAGAGAAGCGTTTGTGGTCATCGTAGTTGAAACGGAGTTCCTGACTGGCTTGCGTGCCTTGCGCCTTTTCCTGACAGAGCAGCAGGGGCAGGTAGGTGCCGTCGGCGTCGAAGTGTTCGTTGCTGTTGAACGCGCGAAAGCCCGTGATGGAGTTGAGCGTCCAGCGCGAGTTGATGCGGTGGTCTATGTTCAAGGCCGCTCCGCCCACGTTGCGCTTTATGCCGAGTGCCTTGCCGGCTTCGAGGTTTGCGGGACTGTTGGGGTCGGAGTTGCCGTAAGCGGGGTCGATGCTGTGGAACGACGTGCCCGGGTAGTTGTCGCGCTGATAGTCGAGCGTGAGGCAGAGCGACGTGTTGTCGCCCGCCCACCACTTGGTGGAGTTGCGCAGGGCGAACGTGTTCTTGCCGTTGAGGCGGCCTCCGGCTTGGTTGCGGATGAAGCCGTCGCGCGCCTCATAGTCGAAGGCGAAGCGGTTGGCAAGCTTGCCCGAGAGGATGGGCGTGTTGAGGAAGCCCGTCACCTGCCGCTGGTTGTAGTTTCCGTAGTTCACGGAGAGTTCGCCGCTCAGGGCGTCGACGGGCTTGTGGCGGATGATGCTTATGCCGCCTATCTCTGCGCCACGCCCGAAGAGCGTGCCTTGCGGTCCCTTGGTCACTTCCATGCGTTCAAGGTCGAATAGCTCGACAGACGACGCTTGGCTGCGCGTGGTCGACACGCCGTCCATAAACACCGACACGCGGGGCTGGGCGTAGGATGCGCCCTCGTCCGACGTAACGCCGCGCACCACGTAACCCGGCGTGTTGGGGCTTTGCAGCTGTATCTGCACGCCCGGCGTAAACTGCACCACTTCGTCCATTTGGTGGAGGTTGAGCTTGTCCATCGCCATGCCCGTCACCGCGCTTACGGCCACGGGGATTTCAATGGAGCTTTGGGCTTTTTTCTGAGTGGTGACAACCACTTCGCCAAGGGCCTGGCGGTTTTCGGCAAGGATAATGTCGAGGTCGGCCGCCTCAACGGTTCTCACGAGCGTGGTGTAGCCGATGTAGGTAAAGGTGAGCTTGTCGCCCTGCTGGGCTTCGATGCGGAATGCGCCGTCCTTGTCGGTCTGGACAATGTGGCCGCGGCAGCTGACCACCACTTCGGGCAGAGCCTCGCCCTGTTCGTTGGTCACGTGTCCGCTCACCTCGTTCACGCCGTTGGCTCTTACGCCGACGGGATCGGTGGCTGCAAGGATTTGGTTGGAAAACGCGCCCGGCACGAGCAAGCCTGCCATGGTCAGGGCAATTACGCTTCTTTTCATACGGATTGTGGTCTATAAGTAGTTTCTTGTCTGTTTTGCTTGATGCCTCACTTTCCGTTGCGGTAGGTAAGGGTAAGGTTGTTGTCGGCGATGCCGGTGTCGGTGGACAGGTAGCGGCCGATGCGCCCCAGGATAAACGCCCACTTCCACGAATAGCGGCGCAGGTGCTTGACGGCTGTTTTCAGCCGGGCGCGGAAGTCGGGCATCGGGACCTCGTCGCCGGCGAGGTGCATGGCGTAGGCTTCGCCCAGTACGGCGGTGCACTCGCTCTTTACCGCAGCCGGCACTTTCGCGGGCACCATGCTCTCCATCGCGCTGCTCAGGGCCGAACGGGCGTAGCGTTCGCTCTTCGTTTGGAGCGTTTCGCCCGTGTTTTTGAGCGACGTGAGGCTCCCGACACGTTCGGAACGCACGCTGAGAGTCCCCTTATCGGTGTCGATGTCCACAAGGCGGTAGGGATGGGGATAGCTCACGGTCGAGCCGGTCTCCATATCGGTGAGCCCGTTGCGTTCAGAGGTGTCCTGGGCGTGGAAGTGGCCGGTGAAACATACCTTGATGCCCATGCCGGCTATTTGCTTGGCGCATTTCTTCCAGTCGTCCACCAGGTATTCGCCCATCACGCGGTCTTGCCAGTTGAAGTGGCTCACCACGCCGTGGTGCATAGTCATCAGCACGTCCTGCCCAAGGCGGTGCGCCTCGTCAGCCTGTCGGCGGATAAACGCCATTGTCTCCGGCTTTATCCGTCCGCCCGTCACGCAGATGTCTTTGTCGTAGTCGTTGTCCTCGTAGCGGCAAGCGTCCACGGCAATGAGGCGCGTGCGGCTGTCGAGCTGCACGACGTAGGAGAGCGAGGCAGTGTCGCGGGCCAGGGCCTGTCCGTAGCCGAAGTCGCTGTAAATGCGTGCGAAGTCGGCCGCCGAAACGGTGGTTGTGCGCTCGGTGCGGTCGCCGTCGTACACTTTGGCGTGGGGATTGTTCACGTCGTGGTTGCCGGGAATGACAAAAATGCGGATGCCGCTTTCGCGGGCGGGACGCAGATAGCGGCTGACGAGCATCTCGTGCGACACCAGCTCGCCGTCTTTCGTGAGATCGCCCGTGATGAGCACCACCTGCGGCCGGGCGGCCAAAACGCGGGAGAAGGCTGAATCGAGCAGTTCGGGACTTTCGCGCAGCAGTTTGCGGTCCTGGGCGATGTACTCGTCAAAGGCCTTGCCCGGCTCTTTCAGCAGTTCGGGAGCCATGAGGTGAACGTCGGAGAGTATGGCCATGCGCCTTAGCGGTTCGCTCTGGCCATAGAGAGATGTGACAGCCGCAAGAGCCGAGAAAAGGAAAGTGATTGTTTTACGCATCTTTTGCTTTGCAGTAAGTTTCTGCGTGCAAAAGTAGAGGCACGAGGTTGCGGCAAAACGTCATTGCGGTGAAGAAGCCGTTACAAGCCGCCAGAACCGTCCCGAAGCCGAAAAAACAGAATGCACGGACGGAGTATGCGAGTACGCTGCGGAGAAATTCGAGTACGCCCACGGGCGGACTGCAGTACGTCCGTGGGCGCACTCGAGTCCGCCCGTGGACGCACTCGAGTACGTCCGGCGGCGCACTCGAGTGCGCCGCCGGAGTATTTTCACACCCCTGGGGATTGCGCTGTTCTTCCCCCGCGAAAATTCGCCGGGCGGCGGTTTTGCCCCTTGCCGGCGTTTCGTCCTGCGCAACTCTCAGAATGCCGGGGCGGCCCGGAAGCGGCGGCTAATCCCTGACCAAATTTCCCGAACTTTGGGACAATTGCCTAAAAACACATTTGCATACCTTTGCGGCATGAAAACTCGTTTTGTCTGTAAAGTTTCCGTAAGGGCGTTTGCCATCTGCCTGAGTCTGATGACGCTCTGCGGCTGCGACCTCATAGACTATCACCCGTACGACACTCGGGTGAGCGGCTCGCACAACCTCACGCGCCACAACATTGAGCGCATTGAACAAAGTTGCGCCGGCCGCGACTCGCTGCGCTTCGTTCTCATCAGCGACACCCAGCGATGGTACGACGAAACGGAGGCGGCGGTGGAAAGCATCAACAAAAGGGGCGACGTGGACTTTGTGGTTCACTGCGGCGACATATCCGACTTCGGCGTGACACGCGAGTTTGAGCTTCAGCGCGATATACTCGAGAAACTCACCATGCCCTATGTGGTGCTAATAGGCAACCACGACTGCCTCGGGTCGGGAGCAGAAACGTACAGCTACATCTTCGGGACTGCCAATTTCTCGTTCAATGCCGGTTTTCTCCATGTGGCTTGCCTGAATACCAACGCGTTTGAGTACGACTACTCTACGGCTGTACCCGACTTCTCCTTCATTAAGGGCGACTACAGCGCAACGCCCGACAGCGTCACGGCAACGGTTGTGGCCATGCACGCCCAGCCCTATTCAGACCAGTTCAACAACAACGTGGTCGAGGTGTTCGAGGCGGAAGTGCTGAAATACCGCAATCCGCTCTTCTGTATGTGCGGACACGGGCATTCCACGCAGGTAAACGAATGGTTTGGCGACGGCATGAAATACTTTGAGATAACGGCGGCGAAAAACCGTGAATACATGGTTTTTACTGTAAGGAAAAACGGAGATTACAGCTATGAGTATGTACAATATTAAGGACACGTTGCGCCAGTCCGTCTGTTTAGAGTGCCTCCTGCCCCTATTGTTGACAGCGTGCGGCGCAGTGTTCCCCCTTCTGGCCGGGGCCTCAACCGAATGCCGCCAAGTGGCATGGCCCGACAGCGCGGAATTTTCAGACAGTACCGCTGCAGCAGCGAGTGTCAGCCGGGAAAAAGCCGACTCTATCGAAATAGCGCATTTGCGCGAAAGGCTAGAACTGCTCGAACGCACGCTGCGCATTCCGCCCGACTCGCTGCGTTCTCCCAGGGTATCGGCGCGCTACGTCAACCACCGCCGGCGCATGGCGAAGGGGTGGATGCGCATCATCCCCAACCAGTTTACGCTGCAGTATGCCGGTTCCGTCGGCTTGGCAAGCATGGGCGTAGGCTGGCACTACGGACGCGCCGACCATTGGGAGACAGACATTCTGGCCGGCTTCGTGCCCCGATACCACGCCCGGCACGTCCACTATACGTTTACCGTCAAGGAACGCTACGTGCCGTGGCACTGCCGCCTGAGTTCGCGGTGGACACTCCAGCCACTCACCGCCGGACTTTTCTTCAACACCATTTCGGGCAGCGAGTTCTGGCGCCGTGAACCCGACAAATACCCTAAACGGTACTACGG
>CAVGTD010000019.1:0-32124 GCA_963632215.1 Clostridiales bacterium | reverse complement strand
AAATAGCCCATTTCAGCAAATCGGAACTCCACGAATACGAAGACAGTCTCAAATCTTTCCGCGACCTCAAGAATTCCATCGATTCAGCAACAATGAAAGGCAAAGAGGAAGGTCGTGCAGAAGGTCGTGCAGAAGGGCGAGTTGAAGAACAGGTCAAAATTGCCCGAACAATGCTTGCCAAGGGCTTTCCCGTTGACCTCATAGCTGAAATGACCGGGCTAAGCGAAGGGCAAATTCAAGACCTCGCAAATGCCTAACGAACAGATAGATAATTTGTGTGCGCCGAAAGCGCAACGCATCATAAAATAATCCAAACACTACGACCAATAACCAATAAACTCAGATTATGCGAAAACTTTTTTCTCTCCTCTTTTCCCTCATCCTCACGTCTGCCCTGACGCAGGCCGTTGCGCAGTACAAGATGTACGTGTGGAGCAACGGAACTTCTAGCGTATATTCCTCCGCCGCTGTAGACTCTGTCACGTTCAAGGTGGACAAAAACGCCGGTCACACCAAGACCATCAACGGCCACATATTCGTGGACCTCGGTTTGCCCTCGGGCTTGCTTTGGGCGGAGACCAACGTGGGTGCGCAAAACCCTGAGGACGACGGCAACTATTATGCCTGGGGCGAAACGGTGAAGAAGGAAACCTACACCGAAGAGAACTCCTCGACCTACGGCGTGGAGCGTTACGACACCTTGAAAGCCAACGAGGATGCCGCCACCGCGGTGTGGGGCAGCGGCGTGCGCATACCTACGAGCGACGAACTCTCCGAACTTCTGAACGAGGAAAACTGCAAATGGACCTGGACGAAAGTAGGCGGCAAGTCCGGCTACCAAGTGGTTTCGAAAGCCAACGGCTGCGAGATTTTCCTCCCCGCATCGGGCTACCGCCGCACAAACGGCGTGGAGGGCTACGGGTCGAACGCTTGCTACTGGTCAAGCACGCCCCGCAATGAAAGAACGGCGTTCTATTACAACCTGTTCTCCGGCGCTCGCGACGTGTCTTTCTGTTTACGCTACCTCGGCGTTACGGTGCGCCCCGTGGCTGATGCCGTTGCGGAATAACACGCAAACTGTTCTCCTCGAACCTGGTATTTGAATTTTTCGGACGCAAAGTCCATTTGGCCGGGCGGAGAGTCGTTCTCTCCGCCCGGCTTGTTGTTTCTGTCCCCGGGGTAGTCGATAAATACTTGGCAAGCGACATATTGAATACTTGGCAAGAAGACGATTGAATACTTGCCAAGAAGCAGATTGAATACTTGCAAGTATTTATCCACAAATACGGAGATAATTCTGACTACCTCGGGGATATTTTTCACGGGTACGGAACAATTTTTAGCCGAATCCGAGAATGTAACAGGTTCTTGGCATCTTGCGGCGCAAAGTTGGCTACCTTTGCAGCCGAAAGAAAACTGACGGTTGCCGCCGGAATGGGGGCGAACCGAAACGCGAGACTGATGAACACTAACACCTTTATTGTTTCTGCCGCGCTTTGCCTGACCGCCGCCGACGGCATGGCGCAAAGCGGCGTGACCAAAACTTACGAAATCAGGGGGACTGTATGCGACTCCCTCACCCGTGCGCCCGAGGCGTTCGCCACCGTCAGGCTGCTCAGTGCCGACGGCAAAACGCCTCTGAAAGTGACCACCGCCAAGGCGCAGGGAGAATTTCGCATCCTTGCCCCCAAGGCCAGCGACTACGTGCTGGAACTCGTGTCGCTCGGCAAAGCCCCTTTGCGCCGTGAGGTGAGCGTGAGCGACGAACGCCCGGTTGTTGCGCTCGACACCTTATATATAAAGGAGTACGACAGCACGCTCGGCACGGCCACCGTAGTGGCGCAACGCCCCCTTGTGCGTGCTGAACTCGACAAGATAGGCTATTCCGTGAGCGACGACCCCGAAGCCAAGACCGCCACGGTGATTGACATCTTGCGCAAAGTGCCGATGGTCACCGTCGACGGGCAGGACAACATTAAGGTGAACGGACAGTCGAGTTTCAAGGTCTACGTCAACGGCAAGCCCAATGCCATGATGAGCGCCAATCCCTCCACAATCCTCAAAGCCTACCCGGCGGCCAGCATCAAGAAGATTGAGGTCATTACCAACCCCGGGGCGAAGTACGATGCGGAGGGCGTGGCCGGCGTGCTGAACATCGTGACCGACAGCCACACAGCGGCTTCGGGCTATTCGCTCACGCTCACAGGCGCACTGACCACGCAGGGCGAACGAGGCTCGGCCGTAGCACTGGCTCAGGCGGGCAAGTTTATGCTCTCGGCCCAGTACGGCACGGGGCGCAACGACCAAGGCACTTATCTGAGCGACGTGGACCGCGAACTCTATGACGTGGACGACCGCCACTACCAGCGCAAACACAACGAAAATGATGACCCCGGACGCTATCAGTTTGGCAACCTCGAAGCCAGCTACGAGTTCTCGCCCAAGGACCTGTTCAGCCTTTCGGCCGGTCTGCACAGTTGGCGCAGCACGAACGATGCCTACAACCGTACGCAGGTGTTCAACAGGCAGAACGAGTTGACCTACGCCTACCTGCAAAAGCTGCACAACCGCTACTTGTATCAGAACGTCAACGCCTCGGCCGACTTTCAGCACTCGTTCACCGACCGCAGCAAACTCACCTTTTCCTACCAGTTCAGCCACAACCCCTCTGGCACGAAGAGCAACACCCTCCTGCTAGAGAGCGAGAACCTGCCCGACGGGCTGGGACTGCGCGACCTGCGTACCGACCCCGACAAACTCAGCACCGAACAGACGGCGCAGGTGGACTTCACCACGCCGCTCGACAAAAAGGGGGCGCACACGTTGGCAGTGGGCATGAAGTACATCAACCGCATTAACCGCAGCAACAGCGTGGAGTACGCCCGCGAGGCCGGCACCGCAGACGATTTCCAGCTCGACGAAGAAGCGTCGCTGCGCTACCGCCACCGCAGCGACATTGCCGCCGCCTACCTGGAATATACGCTCAATTTGGGCAAGTGGTCGGCAATGGCCGGCAGCCGCTACGAGTTCAACCGCGTGCGGGTCAGCTATCCCGACGGCAAACGCCCCTCGTTCAGCAAAACGCTTAGCGACTGGGTACCGTCGCTCACCGTGGGCTATTCCGTAAAGCCCACTATGCTCTTGAAGTGGGGCTACAACCTGCGCATTTCTCGTCCCGACATCGACTTCCTGTCACCCTACCGCGAAAGTCTTACGCCCGAGGCGGTGGACTACGGCAACCCCGGCATGGAAAGCGAAAACGGACACAACCTGAACTTCACGTTCTCCACGTTCAGCCCTAAACTTACCGTCAACGCTTCGCTAAACTACGCCTTTTCGAACAACGGCATCACGGAGTATCAGTTTATCGACCAGTCGGGCGTGCAGAACACTACCTACGACAACATTCAGCACAGCCGCCAGCTGACGCTCTCGCTCTTCCTGAACTGGATGGCTACGAAAACAACCAGTCTGAACATCAACGCCGCCAGCGGATATGAACGCTATTCGGCCAGCCGCACCGGCAATCGCACCTCCGGATTCACCTGCAATGTGTGGGCGGGCGTGTCGCAGTCGCTCCCGTGGAACTTGAAGCTTGGTCTCGACGGCGGTGTAAGCTCAAAGGGCGTGTCGTTGCAGGGCCGTGGCAACGCCTTCTACTTCTATATGCTCAATCTGAAACGCTCGTTCCTCAAAGAAGACCGCCTCACCGTGACGCTGGCCGCCAACAACTTCTTCAACCGCTATATCCGCGTGAGCAACCGCACGGAGAGTTCGCAATTTTGCACCCAGGTGCGTACGCGCGTCCAGCTCATGCAGTTCGCCGTGTCCGTCTCCTACCGTCTCGGTTCGCTCAAGGAAAGCGTGAAAAAGGTGGACCGCTCAATCAGCAACGACGATGTCCTCTCCGGTAAGAAGGACGGCGGGGCGAAGCAAGGCGGCAACTGATCGCCATCCCCCAACCTCCGGGCACTTGCCGTAATAATGATAACAACACCGGTAGAATTGGTAATTCCGCCCACTGCATTCCCCCTTACCTTTGCGGCAGGGACGTGCGGTTGGCGGAACGCTTTCTTTTCGCCCCGTCCCTTGCAGGGTTTCTTTTGGTAATATATTCTGAAAATGTATTGAAAACTAAACGATTCGTGTGGTGTTATGTGTGGAAAATTTGACAAAATGCGTATTCCCTGACATCGGCGAGGCTGTCTGGCGGAAGTGCTGGTAAGCCCGATATAGTTGAGGAAAAACACATTTGAAAAACGTTTGTTCCTAATTTTGATGAAGAAAACAAATGTCGGACGGGTGTTGCATGAAAGAATTATTAAATTTGCATTCAATTCGTGTGCTATAACCTCTACACAGCCGGTTGCGTTTACTTCATGAAAAACAACCTTTTACCGCGACTTTCGGAACGTAGGGCAAAAATGCGCATATCTATAAAAGGATAGGGCAGGGGGCTCGCCAGAGAGAGCTTGCCGCTCGTTTCCCCAAGAGAAAAAACAAAACAAAATAAAATTAATCCAATAATGCGTATGAAAAACCGTTTTTGCAGAATGGGAAAGATGCTGCTCGGCGCGGCATGTTTGCTTTCGACTTGCGGCATCACGTATTCTTGTTCCGATGACTACGACTTGGACGAAACGTCTCCGTCGTTCCTCGGGCAGAGTATCTACAATGAGCTAAACAGTCGTGGGAAATACACTACTGTAATTAGGTTGATTGATGACTTGGGGTATAGCGACGTGCTGGCCAAGACCGGTAGCAAGACGCTCTTCGTGGCAGACGACGATGCCTATGCCTCGTTTTTTGCAAACAATTCTTGGGGCGTGACGAAGTATGAGGACTTGTCCGCGGCGCAGAAGAAAATCCTGCTCTACGGCTCAATGCTCAACAATGCCTACGTGCTTGAAATGCTCAGCACCATTCAGGGCCCGGTGAAGAACCTCTGCCTCCGTCAGGAATCGAGCCTCTCGGCCCTCGACTCCGTTCCCTACTTCAAGTGGAACGAACTCCCCACCAACCTCAACAACCCCGACAATCCCAAGACAACGGCCGACAACCAGTATTGGAAGAACTACGCCACACAGGAAAAGGGCGGCATCTACTTGGCTCTCGACAAGACCAACCCCTTGATGACCCACTTCCTGCAGGCTCAGATGAACGAGAAGACGATTAAGTCGACCGACATCTCCTTCATTCTCGGCTTGGACGGCACCGATAAGGAGTGGAACGACAGCAAGAACCGCAGCTTCGTATACGATGCCGAAATCAAGGAGCAGGACGTGACGTGTATGAACGGTTACTTCCACGTGCTCGACAGGGTGCTTGTCACTCCCTCCAACATGGCTGAGGTGATTCGCACAAATCCCGATACGCATCTCTTTAGCGTATTGCTCGAACGTTTCAGCGCACCCTACTACGACGCTACGTTCACCACAAACTTTAAGCAGAACTACGAGACGCTTGCCGTCGACTCAGTTTACCAGAAACTTTATATCGCACAGCGCGGTCAGAAGGGCAACGTGACCTCTGACCCCTCGGGCAAGACCATTGCGAGCGACGCTGCCCGCCTGACCTACGACCCGGGATGGAACCAGTACACCGTGGACAACACCACGAAGGAACAGGACATGGCCGCCATGTTCGTACCTTCGGATGAGGCCATGAAGACTTACTTCCTCCGCGGCGTAGGTGCTACGCTGATTGAAACTTACAGCGACAAGACTAACCATGACGAATCTACGTTGGAGTACGACCTCTGCCAGATTCCCCTCAACATCGTGGTGAAACTCATCAACAACCTGATGAAGGAATCGTTCAACTCTACGGTGCCCAGCAAGTACACCACAGTGATGAACTCCGCTCAGGACCAGATGTTCAGCTCGTACGCAAGCGAGTCGGATTTCAAGAAGGCCATCAAGAAGGTGATGCTTGCCAACAACGGCGTGGTTTACGTGATGAACGACTTTATCACTCCCCCTGACTACGCAGCCGTTTCGGGTCCCGTGCTTACGGGCGAAGGCGTGAAGATCATGAACTCCGTGATCCATGCCGACGATAACTACGTAACGAGCAACTACTCGAACGCACCGCTCCGCAAGTTCTACAGTACGTACCTCCTTGCTATGCAGTCGCACTTCAGTTTGTTCGTCCCGACCGACGAGGCTCTTGGCCACTACCTTTATATGGACCCCCTGATCTACGCGCTCGGCGGCGGCAACACGGGTAATGTGTCGTGGGCAATGAGTCCCGTGGATATCGGCAATACAAGCGGTGCCGTAATCGGCGTGGCAACGCAGGGTTACTACGCAAATATGACCAACCCCTTGGACGTTGACCACCAACGTGCCCGCGGTACTAACTACGCCAGCGACGGCAAGGACAACTTGAGCAGCTCTACCAAGTACGGTCAGAACAAGAAGCAGATGCTTATCGACCTTGTTGACCAGCACATCCTTGTGCACGGCGACATTAACGGCGACGCTGACATGATTACGACCGATCGCAAGTACTACCTGTCGCGCGGCGGTGCTCCTATTATTGTACAGAACTTCGGTACTGACCTCGGCACGGGTGCTGGGCTTGTAGTAGAAGGCGCATTCCAGCACGAGAACAACGAGAATGCATCGGCTTCTGAAACGATGAAGTGCGAGGTGACTAAGGGCTTCGACCTTTCTCAGGGTTACGGTAACGGTCACACCTATTTCCTCAACCGCGCCATGCAGCCGGCATTGAACAATGTGTACCAGGTGCTTAGCTCGCTTTCTTCTTCCGAAAAGGGTTACAGCAAGTTCTTCGAAGCTTGCAGCGAACTTGTTTACGGTACGAACAGCGAATATTTCGAAAAGATTTTCCGTACGCAGTCCGAAACCGGCGGCTGGTCGATGCTCGACGCCGACTGGAAGACGGAGCAGCAGAAGTTTGCCATCTTCGCTACTAACACGGAGACCACCAGCAGCGGCAACAACCGCTTTACTGCCGTGGGTACTAACCTCGTGCGTTTCTTCAACAACTACCGTTACACTGTATTCGTTCCGTCAGACGAAGCTATGGAGAAGGCTTACCAGGAAGGTCTCCCCACAATGGAAGAGATTATGCAGTATGTTGACGGCAACTGCAAAACTACTGAGGTAGACGGCAATACTTTATATGTATGGAATCCCGGAACTCAGGCCATCGCAAAGGCTAAGGTTACTTGCCTCGTGAACTTCTTGAAGTATCACTTCTGCGACCAGTCTTATTTCGTGGACAACTTCGCTGATGCCGACGGCGACGAGAACTTCAGCCAGACGGCTTGTGTTGACTCGTTGACGAATACGTTCATCCCCTTGGCTATCAAGCATGTCAAGGGCGGAATGCAGGTTTATGATGTTCGTTCCATGAACAGCAGCCGCGACAAGGTGAGCAATTCCGGCACTTATTCGTCAGTTAGCACTGCCGCAGGTACGCACAACCTCATGGCTCGTGACTATGAATTGAACAATTTCGCCAAATCTAACAACGGTAATAACCAAGCAAAGCAAATTAAGTCGTCTTCCTACGTTAGTTTGCAAGGTTTGAATGGTCAAAATTTCTTACTCTTCGACAAGAATTTGAACGGCGATTTCACTCAGGCTTGGAAGACAGAGAGCGCAGCTAAGGCATTCGTACAAAGATTTAAGCTCCATAAGTAAACCCGCTATATTATGAAAAATATAAAGTTCCTATTAACGCTTGTCTTATGCCTCTTTGCCGTGGCTGCCAATGCGCAAAAGCGCGTTTCTGGTCGTGTGTGGAGTAAGGCAGACGGACCCATCGTAATGGCGTATGTAGTTGAGCAGGACAAGAACAACCGTAACGTTACCGCAGCCCAAACGGACGCAAACGGTAACTTCTCTATGGTTATCAAAAACCCCGCCAACCGCCTTCGTGTGTCGTATATTGGTTATCAGACAAAGATTGTGCCCATTGGCGGCAACAGTCACTTCAATATTGAACTTATCGACAAGAATACGTTCAAGACAGCCGAGGTGTCTGTAACGCGCAAAACGCGTTCCAACGGTTTGGTAATTCCCGAACGTGAAATTTCTACCGCTCAGCAGACGCTTGATATGGACCAGATGGCTGGTCTGTCGTTCGAGACTGCCGCTGACGCTTTGCAAGGTGAGATTGCCGGTCTCGACATCGTGTCAAACTCCGGTAACCTTGGTTCTGGTTCTCAGATGCGTCTTCGTGGTGTGACCTCTATCAATGGCGACCAGAACCCTCTGATCGTTGTCGATGGTAACATCCTTGAAGATTTCGACAATTCGCAGCTCGACCTCGACAATATGGACAATCAGGAGCAGTTCGCTACCCTTTTGCAGGTTGCTCCCGAGGATATCGCTACTATTAAGGTGTTGAAAGACGCTTCTGCAACGGCTATCTGGGGTGCTCGCGGTTCTAACGGTGTAATTGAAATTACTACCCGCCGTGGTCACCGTGGTAAGACGAAGGTGAACTTCAGCTACCGTTTCTCCGGCGCATGGCAGCCCTCGGGCATGAAGATGCTCGACGGTGACGGCTACACCATGATGCTTAAGGAGGCTTACCACAATCCCCGTACGCTGACCGACGACCAGGCAACTATCGTCGAAATCAACTACGACCAGAACTATAAGTCGCACTACGCCAACTACAACAAGAATACCGACTGGATTAAGGAGGTAACGCAGTTCGGCCAGACTCACAACTACGGCGTGTCTGTGTCGGGTGGTGGTGAAAAGGCTATGTTCCGCGTGTCGGGTACGTACGACCACGAAACAGGTACTATCATCAAGCAGTCTCTTAACCGTTTGACTACTCGTTTGAACTTGGACTACTGGGTGTCTGACCGCATCAAGTTCTCTTCAAACTTCTCTTTGACTTATACGAAGAACAACAAGAACTACGGTTCCAACATCTTGGGCCTTGCTTACAACGCGATGCCTAATATGTCAGTGTACCGTTACGAAAACGTTCCGGGTTCTGACTACGACTATTACAACACTGGCGAATACTTCATCATGCCGCCGCGTGCAAGCTCGTCGGGTAGCACTCCGTTGAGAGAGTCTTCTACGGCTCTTACGTCGTACTACCTCAACGACATGATTTCGAACGGCAACCCCGTTGCTATCGCAAACCTTGCTTGGCAGCACGAGTCTACTTACACCATTCAGCCGCAGTTCCAATTGGAATATAAGCTCTGGGGTAAGAGCGACGATGAGCATCAGCTCGACTACCGTGGTGAGGTATATATGAACGCCAACTCCTATTCTTCTCAGGACTACTATCCTGCGCAGCTCACGTCTAACTCGTGGAGCGACGGTATCAACAAGACGAGCAACGCCGAGAGCAAGGGTCTTTCGTTCACTACTCGTCACCAGTTGATTTTCCACCCGCACTTCGCCAACACTGACCACCAGCTGCAGGTGATGGGTCGCTTCGAAGTCACTTCGAGTAACTCCACCAACCAAGGTCACAGCGTAACCGGTCAGGGTGGCGGCATCACCGACCCGACTTCCGACGCTTACCTCACCAACTACTACTCAGGTACCGGTCGCAGCCACAGCGCAGCAGGTCTTGCCACAATGCACTACGCATTCGGTTCTAAGTACATTTTAGACGTTACGGTACGTGCCGACGGTTCTACCAAGTTCGGTTCTGGTCGCAAGTGGGGTATCTTCCCCGGTGTGTCCGGTCGTTGGAATATTTCCGACGAAAAGTTCTTCAAGCCTCTCCGCAAGGTTGTCAGCATGTTGGCAGTCTCTCCGGGTTGGGGTATGACTGGTCTTGCTCCGGGTAGCGAGGGTTTGATGTACAATAAGTATGGTACGAACGGCCACTCTTACAACGGCACGCAGGTGATGCGTCCGCAGAACCTCCGCTTGACCGAAATCCGCTGGGAAAAGACAAAGTCTTGGAACGTGGGTGTTGACTTGGGCTTGTTCGAAGACCTTATCAAGTTCAACCTCAACGTATATAACAAGAAGACATCCGACCTGTTGAACTCAGGCGTACGTGTATCCTCTACTACCGGTTACTCCTCTTTGGCCTACGCCAACGTGGGCGACATGGAGAACAAGGGTTGGGAACTCTACGTTTCTACGCGTGACGTGTTCAAGATCGGCAAGTTCAGCATGAACTTCCGTGCCAACTTTGCACAGAATATCAACACCATCACACGAATGGATGCCTCTGTGCTTGCAAGTTACAACACCGACGTAAGTTATACTAACGCCGAAGTCCTCAAGCGTGTACAGATTGGTAACGCTTTGGGCGGTATCTACGGTTACAAGTTCAAGGGCGTTTACGCTTACGACTACGACCACAACGGTTACTTCCAGCCTATCAACGGTCAGGAGAATCCCAAGAATAATTGGACTGACGAATACGGCAACCCCAACACTGCCGCTGGCAACCTTGATGCAAGCAAGTGGGTGAACGCCGGCAGCTCGCCCCGTCCCGAATTGGCTAAGTCTACTCCTGTGGTGTTCGATGCCAATGGTAACGTTGTTTACGACAAGAACGGCAACCCCCTCCGTATGTACTTCAACTACGGCGGTCAGAACTATGAGTTCGACGGCGGTGACGCTATCTACGAGGATATCAACCACGATGGTAACATCGACGAATTGGATATCGTGTACTTGGGTACTTCTAACCCCAAACTCAATGGTGGTTTCGGTGTGAACTTCAAGTACGGCCGCTGGGAATTGAAGACTTCATTCAACTTCCGTTGGGGTAACAAGATCATCAACCTTGCGCGTCTCAATGCCGAGAGCATGACGAGCAACAAGAACCAGTGCGCTTCCGTTGCACACCGTTGGCGTAAGAACGGGCAGTCTACGACTATGCCTCGTGCGATGTCATCGAACGTGACTACTACTTACAACTCTTTGGTTAGCGACCGCTACGTGGAACCCGGTGACTTCCTCCGCTTCCAGTACTTCCAGCTTTCTTACAGCTTCTCGCCCGAGAAACTGAAAAAGATTGGTCTGAGCACGTTGCGCCTTGCCGCTTCGGGTAACAACCTCATCTTCTGGTCAAGATATTCAGGTGTTGACCCCGAACACTCTGCAAGTGGCTACAGCCCCGCTGTCGACAGCTCGCAGACACCGCGCTCGCGTTCGTTCACATTTAGCTTGAATTTTGGTTTTTAACGTAACAGAGGCGAAGGCAGACCAGCCCCTCAAAGGCTGAGCCTGCTTTCCCCCACCAAAAACTTACAATTCATCATCATGAAAAATAAGAAATTATATACGAAGTTGCTTTTAGCTGGAAGCTTGTTGGTCATGAGCGGTGCTTTCACCTCTTGCGACGACTACCTCACGCTATACCCAACTGACTCTCTGCCCGAAGAAAACTTCTGGCAGGACAAGACCGACCTTGACGGTGTGCGCGCCTACGCCTACGACCAAATGGCCTCTTCTACCGAGAAAATTCTCATTTGGGGTGAACTCCGTGGCGACAACCTCACACTGAACAATGTGTCAAACACAGATATCAGCAACTTGCAGGACGCTATCTTGCAGCCCAGCAAGTCGATGTTCGACTGGTCCGCTTTCTACACCGGCATCAATGCCTGCAACATGGTCATTGAGAAAGGTTACGACATGACAGACCCGGGCAACGAAATCGACCCGAGCTTCGTGCGCTCCGATTACAGCGTTTACAAGGCTGAGATGCTCGCCCTGCGTTCTCTCTACTATTTCTACCTTGTCCGCGCATACCGCGACGTGCCTTACGTGACGGCTTCTATCCGTACCGACAAGGAGGCACTCGCCGCTAAGCCCGCTTCTTCGTCAGGCGTGGCCATTCTCGGTGCGTGCATCAACGACCTGAAAGAAAACGTTGGCAATGCGGCTCGCAACTTCGGTTCTTCAGCTGAGAACAAGGGCCGCTTCACGAAGAAAGGCATCTACGCCCTCATCGCTGACATGAGCCTTTGGCGCGCTTGCATGCTCAAAGATTTTGCAAGCAAGGACAACGAAGTGGGCAACGTCAACTTCAGCGACGTGCTGGCTGAGGACGGTACCTGGACAACTGACAGCGGTACGGTCATTAACGACAGCTATTGTAACAACCTCGCTAAAGAATGCCTTGAGGACGCTAAGACTTACGCTGATTTGGCAATCGAAGACTTGCGAACCGACTACGGCGAAGAACTCGATAAGAATCCTTCGAACGTAACGTCTGAGCAGCGCGAACAACTAGAAAAGTACTACCCCCTCTACCTCAACGAGCGTCAGGGTGTGGGCGTGAGCGACAATTCGTACTACAGAAACTTCGGTCTCCAAAATTCTTTGGAGAGCATCTTCGAGTTGCAGTACGACGGTACAAGCACCACCAACAGCGTGGTCAACAGCTACTTCTCGACTTATTCTAACAATAAGTTCACTCCTGCCGCCATGAACCTCAGCACGGAACTCGTGTCGAGCGCAAGCACAGTCAATCCTACGGTAGGTTTCGGCAAAACAGACTTCCGTTTGTTGGAAACTTGTGACTACTCGTCTATCGAAACTTATAAGCCCGTTACGAAGTTCGTTCTCCAGCAGTTCTCTGTGAATGATATTGAGGACCTTACTGAGAGCAACTCACAGACAGGTATATCCGCCCGTACTTCTTCATCGAACAACGCTCACTGGGCAATCTACCGCCTCTCTGACGTGATGTTGATCAAGGCTGAAGCCATTGCTCGTCTTGGTGTCATCAACAACACCATCAGTGCCGACGACAAGAAAGAGGGCTACCTCCTTATCAATGAAATTTTCCGTCGCAACAATCCCGGACTTGTTACTCCCGAGGAAGCTGCCGCTAACTCCAAGAAGCAAAACCTGGGCTGCGATCGTATGAAGCGCGAAGATTACGACGTGTCCTCTAAGACTGCCGCCGGCTTGCTGAGTGATGTATACCGCGAACGTCAGCGCGAGTTTGTCGGCGAGGGCAAACGTTGGTTCGACCTCGTTCGTCAGGCTGAGTACAGCTACGTTTCGAGCGACAAGGACACCTCTCCTGCACTTGGCTACGGTTCGTTCAAGTCGAGCGTGAAGTCTCGTTTGAAGTCTCTCTACGCACTCTATAACCCCATTTACAGCGAGGAACTCAAAGTTAATGGCGTAGGTTACGTGGATGGCGGTCAGCTCAAGCAGAACAAGGTTTGGGACCGTTACACCAAGAAATAATCGAAGTGAGGCATTATTGATGATTTAAAGTGTAGACAGTTATGAAACATCTTCATTTAAATAAGTTGTTCTTCGGCATGGGGATGCTGCTCCTCGTAGGTGCCACGTCCATGGTTTCTTCTTGCAAGGAAGACATCGACGACAGCGCATACTCCATCGCTACCAAGAAGACCATTGAGGAATACCTCACCGACAAGCCCGAACTCTCGCAGATTAAGCAAATCTTCGACGAGGTTAAGCTCGGCGTGAGCGACGGTGCCTCTGTGGTGGCCAGTGCCTTGGCTGCCCGCGGAAACTATACCGTATTTGCTCCCAACAACGAGGCAATCACCGCATTCATTGACAGCGTGACCGACGGCAAGAGCAAGGAAGTGTCTGGCTTGAGCGATTCGCAGAAGTCAGCTATCGCCCTCAACTGTATCATTGATAACGGTACAAGCTCTGGCTACGAAACGGCCGACTTCCCCACCAACGGTATGTTCCCCACTACGAACTTGAAGGACCGCCGCATCTCCTGTAAGGACGTTGACGGTTCGTTCATCCTCAACGATGTGGCTACCGTGGTTGAGTCGAACCTCGAAGCCTCCAACGGTATGCTCCACGTGGTCGACGGTGTGATTGTTCCCTCCGACAAGACCGTGGCCGAGCTTATCAAGGCTGCCGACAATATGCAGATTATGGCCAACCTGCTTGATCTGACTGGCTTTACTGACTCTCTCCAACTGCAAACAGCCGCAGAGGACGAGTACGAGAAAGCTAATCTTTCTCACGCAGGTGAACAGGTACAGATTTCTACCGACGGCAAGGTAAAGGGTACATACCAGACCAAGCGGTATGTAGGCTACACCGGCTTTGTGGAAACTGACGATGTGTTCGCCACCGAATGGGGCATCGAAAAGCCCAACATCGAAACCGACGCTTACGGTGAAAAGCACATTACCAACTGGGACGCCATCCAGAGCCAGCTCCTCGCAAAGTGTAAGGAGGCATATCCCGATGCCACCAGCGATGACCCCAAGAGCAAGGACAACGCTCTCTATCAGTTCATGGCTTACCACTTCATGAAGGGTAAGCTTGTCATGGAGGACCGTTCCGCTGTGCACCACTGGAACGAGTACGCTTACAAGTGCGGCGACAACTACGAAGTGAAGTCGTCCGAGAACTACACCGTAAACGTGTGGGACTACTACAGCATGATGTCGGGCGCGCTCATCAAGATTACTCAGGTGGGTTCTTACTCCAGCATGACCAGCGACCAGAAAGAGTTCTTTATCAACCGTGTCTCTGACTACAACACCGATTGGGTAGGCGAGAACCAGGGTAACTACTGGGAGAAGAGCGTGAAGTATCCCAACGCAGTGTCGAACGGCTTGAACATCCAGATTTCGAAGAAGAACGAGGATGGCAACAAGACGTACGAGAACGACGGTGCCAACGGCTACTACTTCCCCATCAACCACATCCTTGTCAACACGAGCGACACGAAGACGGCTCTCTCTTCGGAGCGTATGCGTATCGACTTCACCACGATGTTCCCCGAATTTATCTCTAACGAAATCCGCGGTAACAAGCAGGTTCGCTTCACCAACGACTTCTTCAACGACATCGTGAACGTAAGCACGGGTTCCATCATCTGCTACATGCAGGAGGGCTACGGCGGTTCCGACTGGGGTTGGAAGGATTATCAAGGCGACGAGTTCTTCGTAAAGGGTAACTACGACATCACAGTCAAACTGCCCCGCGTGCCTAAGACGGGTACTTACGAACTCCGCTTGGCTTCTTCTAACAACAGCCTCCGTTCCATGGTGCAGGTATACTTGGGCGAGAACCCCAACCGCCTCACTCCCGTTGGTCTGCCTATCGATATGCGCGAAACGGTCAGCATGATTCCCGGCAATCCCTGGGTTGCTGACGACGCTTCTACTGTAAACTACGATAAGGAAACTTGTATCGAGAACGACCGTAACCTGCGTAATCAGGGTTACATGAAAGCTCCTCGCTACTTCCACAAGAACGGCAAGAGCGACAGCGAAAGCGACATCGTGCGCAACGTGGAGGGTACGTCCGACAACGGTCCCGCCCTGCGCCGCGTGCTTAAATCGCAGGACTTCAAGGAGAACCAAGACTACTATATGCGTCTGAAACTCGCCATCCCCGACGTTTCAACCACGGTGCTCTTCCTTGACTACATCGAACTCGTTCCTACAAGCGTATACAACGGAACCGAATCCGAAGATATTTGGTAAAGAACCTTTTTCTAAATCATAAAAGCGATTTCCTATTATGAAATTCAATAGTTTACATAGTCTTGTAGGTGGGGTGCTTGGTGCAGCGATGCTTATCGCTGTCCCCTCTTGCTCGGATGATCATTTCGACATCAACACGAGCGGAGCCAACGCCTCTGCCGGTAAGACAATTTGGGAGAACATACAGGCAAATCCCCAGCTCGACTCTCTGGCCATGATTCTGAGCCGTGTGCGCGTGTTCACCAAGGAGGATTATTCCGCCACGGATGCCAACAACTATTCGCTCACGTATCAGGGACTGCTGAGCCAGCCGCAGACGTTCACCATGTTTGCCCCCCTCAACGGCACGTATAACGCAAAGTACTATCTTGACCAGTTGGACAAGATAGACGCTATGCGCGACGCCAACTCCGCAACTTACAACCCCACGGCTGCTAACAAGCAGGAGTACAACCTCGGCGTGCAGTTCGCACAGAACCACCTCGCTCGTTTCAACTTCGAGTCGAACACGGGTGCGCAGAGCCTTCACCTGTTCAACGGCAAGATTGCTACCTACGACGCTACCAACGGTCAGTTTAACAACGTGGCCGTCAACAAATCGTACGGCGTAACGCCCAGTTCCAACGGTTTGCTCTACTGCCTCGACGGTGAGTCGCCTTTCGCCTACAACATCTACGACTACATGGGCGCGAACCCCGATCTCTGCGACAGCATTTACAACATCCTCACCGACCCCGAAATCGACAAGCGTACGTTCAACGAGGGGGGCAGTACCCCCGGCGGTATGAACCTCGACGGCAAGATGGAGTACGTTGACTCTGCGTTCACCGTGAGCAACGAAATCATCAACCAGTGCGGTGCGCAGATCAAGAACGAGGACAGCCTCTACATTGCGGTTCTCCCCACCAACGCCGCTTGGTCTACGGCTTACGCAAAGGTGAAGAACCTGTTCAAGTTCGCCCCGAAGTACAACTACGACTACAACGGTTCGAGCAACAGCAACAATAGCAGGTCTTACCTTTCGACGCGTGAGTATACTCAGCACGAGATAGACTCCTTGACGGCCTACAATGCCAAGCGTTTGCTCCTGTCAAGTTTGTACTTCACTCCCGCCATCTTCCCGAAGGACAAGGTCGATTTCGACGGCGACAAGGTGATTCGCAGCAGTGAGAACATTACGAAAATCGTGAACTACGCGCTGACTGCCGACTCGCTCATCTCCACCAACGGAAAGACCTACTACAATCCCAACAAGAACGGCATCAGCCCCTTGTTCGGTGAGAACCCCCGTGAGAATATGTACCAAGCTTCTAACGGTCTCATCTTCCCCACCACCACTTACGATTTGGATCCTTCCTACTCTTTCGTTTCCAACAGTCAGATTGACATGATCAATTCCGGTTCTGTGGGAGCGTTCTACGCGGGTAACAACAAGCAGGACGGAACGGGTGTCTACACCTACCTCGTTGAGGGTGACAACTACGATTCTCTTGCTCAGGCCGAAATCTCCGGCATCTCCGACATGGAGCGCAAGGCCTACCGCTACTTCTCCGTAGCTAAAAACAATGCGTTGCACATCTTCTTCCCCCTTTCCAATGTGTACAGCACTAAGTACCGCATCCGCATCGAACTCCTGCCCAACCGTGTTGATGCCAACCACCGCTGGACTCAGACGGTAAAGAACGACGAGGGTGAGGAAGTTCAGGAGGAAGTGGCACAGAACACGAAGTTCTATGCCGAAATCTACGAGGACGAAACCGGTTCAAAGGCTCTCGCCACTTCCGAGGACATCGACGTGAGCGAAACGGAGCGCAAAATCTATACGCTCTTCGACTCGTTCGAGTTTTCCAAGTGCTACAACAGTCTTCCCTCGGGATTGAACAACTGCTATCCCGTTTTGAAGATTTATATCCCCAACAACAAGACTTACCAGCCCAACCGACAAAAGTTCGGAGCGGCGTTGAGTATCGTGAAGATTTACGTCGATCCCGTGCGTGAATAGCATCAAGCGTCCAAAGGCCGCCCCTCTCCCCGAGGCGGACGGCTTTTGGATATTACTACAACCTTAATATTGCAAATAATGAACAACAATAAGACAATCCACTTGATGCAGGGTACACTGAGAGCCGGAGTATGCTTGTTTATGCTTTCTGGCGCATGTGTTCTTTCCGCTCAAACGCCCGATGCCGGCCATGCGCCCAAGGAACCGGCAAAGCACGCACCCGCTCCTGCCAAGAAAGCACCCACCTACGAGATGAAGGAGATTTCGGGCTACGTTTTCGACGGTGCTACCAAGAAGCCCGTGGCAGGTGTCAAGGTTCAGGCACTCAACAACCGCTACTACACGGCCATGACCGACGAGAGCGGACGCTATATCATCCGCGTACCCGAGTTCGTGGACGTTCTCTACCTCAACACTGAGGGATACAACCCCGCCCAGCTCGCGGTTAAGGGGCACGAGGCGTCCGACGCGTTCCTCACCAGCGGCATGAACGCCGACTTCTATACCGACGGCACTTCGCTCAACAACAATGCGGTGATGTACATCAACGAACCCAACTCCCTCACTATCGAGAACGAGATGGAGAAAGGTCTTGCAGGCAACCTCCGTATGGTTACTCGCGGCGGCATGCCGGCGCAGGGTGCGGTGATGTTCATGAACGGTCTCAACTCGCTCAACAGCAGCGCGCAACCCCTCGTCATCATCGACGGTGTAATGATTGATATGCAGTACGACCGTACTTCCATCCACCAAGGCTTCGTCAACAATGTGTTCAACATCGTCGACCCCGACGACATCGAAAGCGTGGAGGTGGTCAAGAACGGTACAGCCCTCTACGGTGCCAAGGGTGCCAACGGCGTGCTGATTGTCAAGACCCGCCGCGGCAAGAGCATGGCTACGCGCATCAACTTCCGTGCCTACGCCGGTTTCGAGACTGCTCCCGAACAGATGAAGATGATGAACGCCGACCAGTACCGCAATTACTTCTCGGAACTCATCGGTACCATCCCCAACCGCGAGAGTGACGCCAGCTCGAAGACCATCAACTTCCTCAACAACGACCCCAATAGCTTCTACTATAATCTCTACCACAACGAGACCGACTGGCAGAAGGACCTCTACCACGACACGTTTACGCAGAACTACAAGGTGAGCGTAGACGGTGGTGACGAAGTCGCCATGTACCACCTCTCTCTCGGCTATGCCCAGAGCGACGCTACGGCACGCGGCAACGACTTCAACCGTTTGAACATCCGTTTCAATACCGACGTTAACCTGTTCAAGAACCTCGTTACGGGCATCGACTTCTCTTACGCCCGCAACGCCTACAACCTCCGCGACAACGGCTGGGCTGAGGACTACACCTCGAGCAACATCGCTTCGCCCAACGTGCTTGGACTTATCCAAACACCGTTTATCAGTCCCTACGCGTACTATGCGCACAAGAACACTGACACGGGCAAGTGGGGCCTTGTAGCTTCCGACCACGTGTATGCCGGAAAGACCTACAGCGACACCAACAACCCGTTCAGCTACGCTTCGGCCTACGGCTTCACCGCTCTTGTCAACCCGTTCTGGATTCTCGAAAACGGCGACGGCAACAACAAGAACTACCAGGAGCAGACACAGTTCAACCTGAACGTGTCGCCCAACTACAAGGTGAACAAGTACATCACCATCGCCGACCGCTTCAGCTACATCCTGAACCGTACGAACGAGAAGTACTACCTCCCCAGCTACGGTACGCCTCCCAAGACCGTTGAGGGTCTTGGCGACGTGACCAGTGTGGTTAAGTCGCAGTTCGGCAAGGAGACTACGCTCTACAACGACTTCAGCGTAGACTGGCACCGCAATTTCGGCGCGCACGACATCGACCTCTTTGGCGGCTTCCGCATCGGTTCGTACTCGTACAGCGCAAGCCACCTCACCGGTTACAACAACGACCAGGACAAGATGCCCAACATCACCTACTCGTTGCAGTACCGCGACTACGGCGGCGCAAACGACCGTTGGAACAACATGGCCTACTACCTCAACGCCAGCTACAACTACAAGAACAAGTATTTCCTCGAGGGCATCGTCTCGATGGAAGCCTCTTCGCGCTTCGGTAAGAAGGCAGACTCTGGCCTCCACCTCTTCGGCGTGTCTTGGGGCGTGTTCCCCTCGTTGCAAGCAGGCTGGGTAATCTCTTCCGAGAAGTGGTTCAACGTGCCCGGCGTAGACTACTTGAAGCTTACTGCCGGCTACGGCCTGAGCGGTAACGACAACATCGACTACTACGCAACCCGTACCTACTTCGTCAACACCAAGTTCCTCGACAAGGCAACGGCGCTCGTCCTTGCCAACATCCAGAACCCCAAGCTCCAGTGGGAGACCACCGGCCGTTTCAACGTGGGCTTGCAGACAAGCTTGCTCCACAACCGCGTGAACGTGGGCATCGAGTACTTCCGCAGCCGCACCACCAACTTGCTCACCCGCAAGTCTGTGAGCGACATCACGGGTATCGCTTCCATGTGGTCAAACGACGGTACGCTCGAAAACCGCGGCGTAGACTTCAACGTCAACGCACTGCTCATCCAGCGCAAGGATTGGCGTTGGCAGGCCGGCTTCACCATTGGCCACTACAAGAACGAAATCACGGAGCTTCCCTCCACTTCGCTCAACACTATCAAGCACTACTCGCTCGATGCCAACGGTCAGAAGGACCAGCTCACTGAAATCCACGGATACACCTCTTCCATCTACGGCACGGACAACATCCTCACCGCAGTGGGTCAGGCAGCCGGCGTATTCTACGGCTACAAGACCAAGGGCGTGTTCTCGACCGACGAGGAAGCTCGCAGCGCGGGCAAGGACGGCAACTACCTCAAGTACCCCACCGGCATCTCAGGCGGCTACCGCAACTTCCAGGCAGGCGACGTTCACTTTGTCGACCAGAACGGCGACGGCTGGATCAACGAGGCTGATATGGTTGTCATCGGCGACCCCAACCCCGACTTCTACGGCAACATCTACACCTCGCTCAGCTGGAAGGGCTTGAAGCTCGATGTCAACTTCAAGTACTCCGTGGGCAACGACGTGTACAACTACCAGCGTTCGCAGCTCGAATCGCTCAACACTAACTGGAATCAGACGACGGCAGCCGTCAACCGTTGGCGTTACAGCGGACAGGTGACCAACATCCCCCGTGCCATGACCACGAGCAGCGACTCTTGGGTTAACAACGAACGTTTCTCAGACCGTTGGATTGAGGACGGCTCTTACCTCAAGCTGAAGAACATCCGCCTTACCTACAACATTCCCGTTCGCCTCAGCTGGCTGCTCGGGCTCTCTGTATGGGGCGAGTGCAACAATGTGTTCACCATCACCAAGTACACGGGTACCGACCCCGAAGTCACCGCTGGCAACAGCGTGCTTTACCAGGGCATCGACGCCGGCTTGCTGACGCAGGGACGCAACTTTAGCCTCGGTGTGACCATTAACCTCTAATTGTAACAACAAAGAGCATAGAGTAGGGGAGCCGGCGGGCAACGCCGCGGCGTACCGCCCTCATGGCTCCCGACTTCCAACTCTCACAACAATACAACAATGAAAAACAAATCGATTTTAAGTCTTCTCGTCTTCCTCATGAGCTTGGGCTTCACCACCACCTCGTGCGAAGACATGTTGACCCCCGATATGGACCGCTATGCGGAAAGCTTCAACGGAAGAGACTCCGTCTACTTCTACTTGGGCATCATGCGCAACGTGCAGGACATGGTTGAACAAAACCAGCTCTTGGGCGATTTGCGAAGCGACCTGGTCAACACCACTGTATACAGCAGCGACTCTGTGTCGAACATCATCAATTACAGCGATGCCGACAAGGACGGCGACAACGAACTGCTCAACCGCTCTGCCTACTACAAGGTAATCAACCAGTGCAACTTCTACCTTGCCAAGGTCGACACCATGGCCAAGAAAAACTCCTACTACATGCGCCGCGAGTATGCGCAGGTGGTGGCCATCCGCGCCTGGACTTACCTGCAGCTTGTGCAGACCTACGGCAAAGTGCCCTTCATCACCGAACCTGTCGACAATGCCGACACCGGCTGGGAGACGAACCCCAAGGAAGGGTGGGCTACCGCCGACAACCTGCTCGACCTGCTCACCTCCGACAAGGGCGAGCTGACCAAGGCCAACGTATTCGAACGCACCGAGGGCTACCCCGTATACGGCGAGTTCAGCACGGGTAACGACGCTTTCAAGGTGAAGATCGACAAGATGCGCTTCTACACCGACGTAATCCTCGGCGACCTCTACCTCCTCAAGGGCCAGAGCAAGCAGGACTTCGTCAACGCAGCTAAGCACTACTACTACTTCCTCTCCGAAATCCGTCACGGCAAGGACAAAACGACGGGAGCCAGCGTGGCCAACAACGCCGCCGTCTTCTCACGCGGCCAGCGTCCCAACAGCTCTTACTTCTACACGCCGTCCGTCAACTCATGGGTATCTAACGGTTTGGCAGCTACTTCGCTCTCCGACCTCGAGAACATCACCATCATCCCCTCGGCTGCCAACAGCACCTTCGGCCGCGTGCTTACGCGCTCGGTTCAGATTTACGGTTTCGATGCCTCTTCGAGAAACTCCACAAGCTCCGACATCAACGGTGACAACGTCAGCACATCGGGTAGCGTGAGTGTAACGGCCAACTACCGCTCTCGCCAGGTTGAGCCCTCCAAGGCTTACGAAAACCTTGCCAAGTCGCAGTCGTACTCCAACACGACGCTCACCGGCGGTCTGCCCACAGTCATCGACTTCTACACCGGTGC
This sequence comes from Clostridiales bacterium, assembly GCA_963632215.1. Classification (GTDB taxonomy): domain Bacteria; phylum Bacteroidota; class Bacteroidia; order Bacteroidales; family Bacteroidaceae; genus Alloprevotella. The sequence goes on along the minus strand of CAVGTD010000019.1, from coordinate 9,884 downwards.
TGGCGACGCGCGCTTCTGCGCCACCGCTCCCTATATCCAGACCAAAGAGGGTAAGTATCGTTACATCGTCAAGGAAGCTCCTACCGAGAATGTCAACGCCGACGAGTTGGCTTCCGGCGTAGAGTTCAAGCACTACAAGTCAATCTACCGCCTCCGCCAGATTTGGCTCCGCTACGCCGAGGCCATCAACCGCGCAGGTTTCCCGCGCATGGCGTTCGCCGTGCTTCGCAACGGCTTGAACGGCGAGGGTAGCTCTCGTCAGACAATCCCCGAACTCAAGGACTCTTTGACGTACGATGACTACAACCAGACGAAAAAAACCGTTTACTACATCGACAGCCTCAGTTCGCAGTACTACTACGCAGCCGACTACATCGGCGTAGACGAACTCCGTCGCGCGCAGGCCGATCAGGCAGAGTACAACCTCTACCTCAACTTCAACGATGCCGGTTGGGCTAACTACGGTATCCACGAGCTTGGTTGCGGCGCAACCTCTACGCTCGACACCGTCTTCGCTTACAATCCCGTTGTGGCTCAGCGTATCTCCGACGAGAGCCTCCGCAACAGCAGCCTCGTTACCGCCGAAGCCAAGAAGGCTATCCGTGCCTTGAAGCGCAAGACGTTTGAAGAGACGACCGAAGAGGGCGAAGGAACAACCGACGAAGACGGCGACAGCATCTCAATCGACGAACTCCGTAAGGACTACAAGCAGCTCGACCCCGACCCCGCAGCCGAGGCCAACGAGCAGGAAATCCTTGCAGTTGAGACAATCATCGCTGACGAATGCGCACTCGAAACGGCCTATGAAGGCTCGCGTATGTTCGACCTCATCCGCTTTGCGCGCCACATGAACCAGTTCGACGGCGGCGACTACGGCACCAAGTGGCTCGCCTGGAAGATTGCCCGCCGCAACGTAGACCTCGCTCCCTACGCTCAGCCCAGCACGTACGACGCAGGTCTCTACGGCAAGCTCCTCAACCAGGACAACTGGTATATCGTAAGCCCCACCAACGACTAATCAGGGAAAACATTTCCCGTCACAAACAAGGCAATGCCCGGCAGCCGTCTCACGGCTCAGCCGGGCATTGCCCGTTTCTGTGCCCGGCGCGTTCTTCCGTGCAGTTTGGCAGCGGTCAACCGCCGCCCACGGAAAGTTTTCCGCCGCCGAACTCGAGTACGCCCGTGGGCGGACTCGAGTGCTTTGCCGGACGTACTCGAGTCCGCCCGTGGACGCACTCGAGTTTGTAGGCGGACGTACTCGAGTGCGTCCTGCGGCGGACTCGAGTTTCTCGGCGGCGTACTCCAATGCGCCGGCGGCGCACTTTTCCCGGAACGGACATCCGTGCTTCCTTGTGCGGGGCGGGCGCAGCGCGTTTGCGTTTTCTAACGCCCAAAAAAGAGGGCAGTATTTGCTAAATCACTCCCCATTTGTTATCTTTGCTTGCAAAACATCATCAAATGGGACTGTTTTCAAAGATATTCAAGCATAAACAACAAGCAAACGAAACCGGTTGGCGCGTGGGCGGCATGGAAGATTTCATGATGCTCATCCGCGTGTACTACCAAGCCGTGATGGCCGCCAACCTCGGCATAAGCAACCTTTCGGCACTGCCCGACCTGCGCGTGTTCAAGCAAACCCTGCACGTGCAGACGGTGAACAACAAGCTCGGACTGGGCGAGAAAAACCGCTGCCGCAAAATGCTCATGGAAATCTACGGCATGGAGGAATCTTTCTTCAAGGAGATTGACCAGAGCATCAAGCAGCACTGCAAGCGCGTGAACGACATCCAGAACTACCTCTTCCAGTTCCAAGGCTTCTCGCAGGAACTGATGATGCTCATGGGCAACATCATGAAGTGGAAGTTCCGCATTCCGTCCATGTTCCAGCAAGCTCTGCGCAACCTCACGGCAAAGGCGGTCAACGACATTCTCACGAAGAACACCTGGAAGGACGAGGGCGTTCGCAAGGCATGCATCGCCGTGCGCCACTACCAGCAGCAGCTCGGCTACAGCGCAGAGTGGATGACCGCCTACGTTTACAACGTCGTTATCCTTGCCAAGAAAGAGCCGAAGCCGGCCGACAAGGACGAGAAGTAATCCGCTTCCGCCCTCTTGCGCCTCGCCCCCGCGCCTGTATAGCCTGGGCGCAATGCCCTGAGACAACGTTCTCCGGCCTACGGAATAAGAGGCGCAGCACCGCAATCACGTTAACCCCCTCCCAAGCGGACGTCAGATGACCCAAGAACAAGAAAAGGAATTGTACGATTTCGAGGCGCGCGTACGCCAGCTCATGGCAGCCTACCGCGACGAGCAGCGCAAAAGCGCCGCCCTTGCCGAGAAATTGCAGCTGTGTCAGCAAGAGCTTGCCGACGCAAAGCAGTCCCTGGCCGCAGTTCAAGGCGACTACGAAACGCTCCGTTCCGCCCGCATCATCGAAGTGAGCGGCACCGACGTAAAGGAGACGCGCGCCAAGGTGGCGCACCTCATCCGCGAGGTGGACAAGTGCATTGCCCTGCTCGACGTGTGAAAAACACCGCAGTCCCGCGGCACCATTCGCCGGGGCGCACCCCACGAAACATGGAAGAAAAATCAGAAAAACTCGTCATACAGCTTCTCATCGGCAAGCAGGTCTACCCGATTACGGTGAAGCGCGAACAGGAGGAAATCTACCGCAAAGCCTCGCGCCTCATCAACGAGAAATTGGGCCGCTACGAACAGTCGTACCCCCACCTCGGGTACGAGCGTTACACGTCGGTGGCCCTGCTTGACTTTGCCGTGCAGGTAATCCAGCTGCAGCAGCAAAAGGACCAGTCGCCCTGCGAAGACATGATGAAGCGGCTCTCCGCCGAAATCGGCCAGCTGCTCAACGAAAAGGAGTGACCGCCGCCGTACCGGGGGCGTGTGACACCCTCCCAGGACCATTCTGATTAAGGGCGCGTTTACGCAAAGCCGCGACTTCCGTGTTTTGTATTCCCAAAACGCAAACAAACCCTTTGGCTCACGCAATGCCCGCCGGGCAAAGCCCCAATGAGCCAGCAAACATTCATAACAAAACAATGTACGAAGCTATACTCATCCTCGTCGGTCTGATCGTAGGCGGCGGCATCGGTTACAGCTTTTTCCGCTACGTGCTGAAAAAGAAGTACAACCGCATGATCGACAACGCCACGCGCGAGGCCGACGTTATCAAGGAAAAGAAACTCCTTGAAGTAAAAGAAAAGTTCCTCAACAAGAAGTCTGAACTCGAAAAGGAGGTTCAGCAGCGCAACCAGCGCATCCTGCAAGTGGAGAACAAACTCAAGCAGCGCGAACTGGGACTTAACCAGCGCCAGGAGGAACTCGGCCGCCGCAAGCAGGAACTCGACAACACCCACAACCGCCTGAACAACCAGCAGCAGCTACTCGCACGCAAGGAGGAGGAACTCGAAAAACTCCAGCAAAAGGAGCGCGAGAAGCTCGAAGAACTTAGCGGCCTCTCGGCCGACGAGGCCAAGCAGCGACTCGTAGACGCCTTGAAGGACGAGGCGCGCAGCGACGCCCAGAGCTACATCAACGACATCATGGACGATGCCAAGCTCACCGCCAATAAGGAGGCGAAGAAGATTGTCATTCAGACCATCCAGCGCGTAGCCACCGAAACGGCCATTGAGAACAGCGTGACAGTCTTCCACATCGACAACGACGAGGTGAAGGGACGCATCATCGGCCGCGAGGGACGCAACATCCGCGCACTCGAAGCAGCTACCGGCGTGGAGATTGTAGTGGACGACACCCCCGAAGCTATCGTTATCAGCGCATTCGACCCCGTACGCCGCGAAATATGCCGTCTGGCCCTGCACCAGCTCATTGCCGACGGACGCATCCACCCTGCACGCATCGAGGAGGTCGTGGCCAAGGTGAAGAAGCAGGTGGAGGACGAGGTCATCGAAACGGGCAAGCGTACGGCTATCGACCTCGGCATCCACGGGCTGCACCCCGAACTCGTACGCATTGTCGGCAAGATGAAGTACCGCTCTTCTTACGGTCAGAACCTCTTGCAGCACGCACGCGAAACGGCGAACCTCTGCGCCGTGATGGCCTCTGAGCTGGGCCTGAACCCCAAGAAGGCGAAGCGCGCCGGTTTGCTCCACGATATCGGCAAAGTGCCCGACGAAGAGAGCGAACTCCCGCACGCACTCTACGGCGCCAAATTGGCTGAGAAGTTCAAGGAGAAGCCAGAGATTGTCAACGCCATAGCCGCCCACCACGACGAGGCGGAAATGACCACGCTCCTCGCGCCCATCGTGCAGGTGTGCGACGCCATCAGCGGCGCGCGTCCCGGTGCCCGCCGCGAAATTGTCGAGGCTTACATCAAGCGATTGAACGACCTTGAACAAATCGCTTCGAGCTACGAGGGCGTTACGAAGACCTACGCCATCCAGGCAGGCCGCGAGCTGCGCGTGATTGTAGGCGCGGACAAGATTGACGACAAGCAGATAGAAACGCTCAGCGCCGACATCGCCCGTCGCATTCAGGACGAAATGACCTATCCCGGACAGGTGAAGATCACCGTCATCCGCGAGACGCGTTCCGTAAGTTTCGCAAAATAACAAGAGCCGCCCCCTTGCGGCACAGACCCTAAAACGCACCCCACTCGAAGAACTGGACACTCCCTGATGTCAGTAGTCGGGTGGGGTGAGCTTTTTGCGGAAAGAGAGATTATACCATTCACCAATGCAACACCAAACACAGCGAAAAAAATCGAACCCTTGGGCGTGGATACCCACGCTCTATACGGCCGAGGGCATCCCGTACGCCATTGTCATGACGGTGGCCGCCGTGATGTACGAACGCATGGGCTTGTCGAACGCCGAGATTGCGCTCTACACGTCCTGGCTCTACTTGCCTTGGGTGATTAAGCCCTTTTGGAGTCCTGTGGTTGAGATGCTTCGCACAAAGCGTTGGTGGATTGTGGCGATGCAGCTGCTTGTGGGCGCGTCGCTCGCCGCCTTGGCGTTCAGTATGCAAGTGCCGTTTTTCCTGCAATGCTCGCTTGCTGCCTTTTGGCTGATTGCTTTCAGCAGCGCCACGCACGACATCGCCGCCGACGGCTTCTATATCCTCGCCCTTACGCAGGGCGAACAATCGTTCTTTGTGGGTATTCGTTCCACGTTCTACCGCATAGCCAACATCTTCGGCCAAGGCCTGCTCGTGATGCTTGCGGGTTTCCTCGAAACGAAGTTCACGCCCGCCAAGGCGTGGTCGTTCACGTTTCTCTTCGTGGCGGTGCTGTTCGTCTTGTTCTTCCTTTACCATGCCCGTTTTCTGCCTCGTCCTGCAGTCGACAACGAACATACGGAGGCCGACTGGAACAGTGCGTTCCATGACTTTGTAGGCACGTTCGTCAGCTTTTTCCGCCGCGAAAACATCGGCAAGGTACTTCTCTTCATTCTGCTTTTCCGATTGCCCGAGGCGTTGATTGTGAAGATATGCCCCCTGTTCATGCTCGATGACCCTCAGGGAGGAGGCCTGGGCCTGAGTACGCCCGACCTGGGCTTTGTGCAAGGCACCATCGGCGTAATCGGCCTGACTTTGGGCGGTATCCTCGGCGGCATCGTGGTAAACCGCAACGGACTGCGCCGCTGGCTTTGGCCGATGGTGCTGAGCATCACGCTGCCCGATGCCGTCTACATATACTTAGCGTATTTCCAGCCCGAAACCCTTTGGCCCGTGGGCGTGTGCGTATTCATCGAGCAGTTTGGCTACGGCTTCGGCTCTACGGCCTATATGCTCTACCTCTTGCAGTTTTCCGAGGGCAAGCACTCCACGGCGCACTACGCCTTTTGCACGGGCTTGATGGCCCTTGGCATGATGCTCCCCGGCATGGTAGCCGGCTATTTGCAGCAGCATGTGGGCTATCTCAACTTCTTCATCATTGCCATGGTGTTGTGCGCCGTCACCTTTGTCGTGTCCTCGCTGATAAAGGTGAAAGATGCGCCCGTCGACGATGGCGAGCCGTGTTGACGGTAACTCCCACAGTCCTTATTTGCAAAGTTCCCAAAACGCCACGGCCGATGCGGCTGCCACGTTGAGCGAGTCCACGCCGTGCGCCATGGGTATGCGCACAGTGTAGTCCGCCCGGTTGATAGTTTCGGCGGGCAAGCCGTCGCCCTCGTTGCCCATGATGATGGCGAGGCGTGGCTCCGCTTTCAGTTCGTGCGAGGTCAATTGTATGGATTTGTCCGTCAGAGCCATAGCCACCGTCTTGAACCCGAACGGGCGCAGGTCGTCGTATGAGTTGAGCCACGTCCACGGCAGCAGGAACACCGTGCCCATCGACACGCGCACCGCCCGGCGGTTGAGCGGGTCACAAGCGTTGGGCATGAGCAGTGCGCCGTCAATGCCCAACGCCGCCGCCGAACGGAATATCGCCCCGATGTTTGTAGTGTCCACCACGCCGTCTATTACCACCACTCGCCTTGCGCCTTCCAGCACTTCGCCGAGCGGCAGCGGCGCAGGCCGCCTCATGGCGCAAAGCACGCCCCTTGTCAGTTTGTAGCCCGTGAGCTGCGCCAGCAGTTCGCGATTTCCCGTATATACGGGCGTGCAGTCGGGCAACTGCGCCACGATGTCCGCCGCGTCGCCCGTGAGGTGCTTTTCCTCCATCAGCAGCGAAACGGGTTCGTACCCCCGTTGCAGCGCAATGCGGATGACCTTGGGGCTTTCGGCAATGAAAATGCCCTTTTCGGGTTCGAGGCGGTTGCGGAGTTGGCTTTCGGTAAGCGAGCCGAACACTTGCAGTTCGGGCAGTTCGATGTTGTCGGTCTTGATGATGGGCATGGGGTAGGGTGTTAGAGCGATGAAAACAAAAAAGCCAAATGCCTCGTGGCAAATGGCTTTTGGGGATTTATGCCTTGTGGGCAGGACTATTTGATAGCGTTCGTAATAAGGATGGTGATGCTCGTGATAACCGACGCTACGGAAAGCCAGGTGGCGATGCTGCGGACGGAGTTGTCGTTGTTGGTGGACTGGCCGGTTTTCACCTTGTTGGGTTCTACGTAAATCACGTCGTTCTGCTGCAGGTTGTAGACCGGCGAGTTGAGCAAGTCCTTTGAACGGATGTCCACGAAGTAAGTCTTCGTGGTGCCGCCCTCTTGGCGCAGCACCTTGATGCAGTCGCGCTTGCCCGTGATGGTCAGGTCGCCGGCTTTGCCCAGGGCCTCGAGGATGTTCATGCTTTCGCGCGTGAACTCTATCTGTCCCGGATGGCTCACCTCGCCCAGCACGGTGATGTAGCGGTTGTAGGCGGCCACCGTCACCACGGCGTCGTTGAGAATGCCCTTGTGAAACTCCTCCTGAATCTTTGCCGCCGCTTCCGAACGGGTCAGTCCGGCCACGTTGATGCGCCCGATGCCGAGCAAGTCGATGTTGCCGTTCTCGTCGACGGTGTAGCGCATATTGTCCACGTTCTGTGAGCTAGAAGTGTTGTTGCTGCCCGGGGTGAGGTTGTAGCGCATGGCCAACTCCGGCGTGGTGGCACTCGTCACGATTACGCCCAGCTTGTCGCCGGGAATGATTTTGAGCGTGGTGCTTGCCTGTGTGGCGATGGCGTCGCCGGCGTTCACGTCCTGAAAGTATACAATCTTTTCCCTTGTCTTGCACGATGCAAGAGCCAGGGCGGCTACAAGCAGAATAAGGAAGTTCTTTTTCATTGATAGGTTCTGGTAGGTTTCTTGTTGGGGGTGAATTGATAAAAGTGCTGTGTTAGGCAAATGCGGTTAGCGTCCCTCCTCGAAAGTGATTTCGTAGAAACAAGGGTATACGTTCGACGAGGCGTTAGCGTGTCCCTGCGTGCTGGGGACGATGAGGCGCACTTTCGCCAGTTTGCTGTTCTCGTCCTCGATGCGCCCGAGGTTGATGTAAGTGAAGGGGATGAGCCAACCGGCAGGAACGGCCGCCGAACTGTAAGTGGTGTACATCGCGCCGCTTGTGAACGTGCCGGAGAATGTGCCGGACGTGTTGGTAAGGACGAACTTGTCGGGGATGGTTTCGTAGTCGTTGTTCTGGTTGCTTGCCTGAATGCTGTCGGCGGCGATGTTGAACTCCGTGAAGCGCGCCAGCACCTGCTTCGTGTCGCCCGACGCGATGGGCTTGCCCGTGCCTTTCTCCACAATCTGCATATACACGCCCTTGTTTTCGAAAAGCACGTATTCGTTGTTGTCCACGTTGGTCGTGAAGCCGTTCTTCTCGAAGTCGCCTTCTGAGATTACCTTGATGTTGCCGGGGATGTTGAGCAGATACTCATCGCTGTCTGTGCTTTTCACCTGTACGCCCGTGCTGAGGAACGAACTGATTTGCTTGTTCTCGCGTTTGCGCTTGTCGGCGTACGTCTCGTCGTCGCTGCAAGCCTGAAAGAGAAAGACGAAAGCCGTCAGCAGGAGCAGGAGCGAAGCGGTATGTTTCTTCATGTGTAGTGACTTGTCGTGTGTAAGTGCTTGCAAAAGTAAGAAAAAACAAAGAGTTATGTGCGTGCGCCAATCCTAAAACACGGATAATGAACCCCGAAAGGCGCGCCGCCCTGCCCAAATACTCACATTTGGGTATTTTGAGGGTTGATAGCCGCTTTCACCCGGAATGGGTATTGCCGCCGGCGGCGAATGTGAGTTCCTTTGCAGCGCAATTACTCAGACGTTAAACCCAACAACAAGAAACAAAATGACTGGAATATTCTTTGGCAGCACCACCGGCTGCACGGAAGAGGCGGCAAATGCCATCGCCGCAAAACTCGGCATTGACGCTGCCGACATCCACAACGTAGGCACCACGCAGGCCGACGTTGCCCAGAACTACGACACCCTGCTGCTCGGCTCGTCAACCTGGGGCTGCGGCGACTTGCAGGACGATTGGTACGACTTCCTCGATGCGCTTTCTGCCCTCGACCTCACTGGCAAGAAAGTAGCCCTCTTTGGCTGCGGCGACAGCGACTCGTACGGCGACACCTTTTGCGGCGCGCTTGCCCAGATTTACGACGGTTTGCAAAACACCGGCTGCGTGTTTGTCGGCGCATACGAACCGGCTGACTACAACGTGACCGACTCCGACGTTTGCCGCAACGGGCTTTTCGTGGGTCTTGCGATCGACGAAGCCGACTCCGACGACAAGAACCAAGCGCGTATGGACGCTTGGTGCGAACTGGTGAAGTAAACGCCACATTCCTCTCCGCCCAAACATTTGTCACATCCTACCAAGCAATTTATGTCAGCAGAAGACTTCACAAGGTTCGATTCCCTGAAACTCTACATGCACCAAATCTACGAGTACCGCAAGGGCGTTCGCCAACTGGTGCTCTGTACCATGTGTCCCGACTGCGCCGCCATCATTAAGGAGCGGCTCACGGGGCAGGGCATTTCCTATCTCGAACAGCCCGTGACGGAGCGCAAGGTGAACCTCTACTTTGGAAGCCGCCTCTGTCTGGACGTGGTGCGGACGTTCCTGCACAAGCCGATGAGCGAACTATCGGCGGCGGAGGACTTCATGCTCGGCACAATGCTGGGCTACGACCTCCTCGGACAGTGCGAAAGGTTCTGCAAACGGCGCAAAGCGTAACTCTGTCGGCAAAGTAGCGAACCGAAAAACGAAAGGCTTTCCCGAAAAGTGTCACAAATGACATTTTTCGGGAATGCTGCGCTTTGTAGCCAAACAATATCCGTACATTCGCATCTAGAAGTAAAAAGTTTCAGCCCTGCTGAACATCAACGCACATGAACAAGGACGAAAAACTAACGCACATGGAAAAGAACCAAATAGAAATATACCGGTCGGCAGATGGCAACATTGAGCTGAACGTGAAACTGGAGAACGATACCGTTTGGCTCACGCAGAGCCAGATGGCGGAGTTGTTTGGC
>CAVGTD010000018.1:0-32420 GCA_963632215.1 Clostridiales bacterium | reverse complement strand
TCGGTGAGCAAACTGATATATCGTTCTTCTGACTGACGCATAGTGTTCTGTTTCTATTTGGTAATCAACTGCAAAGTAGGGCATTTTGCGCAAGCCTACCAAACGACGTGCCAAATTTCACGCACAAAAGAAACGAAAAGAACCGCGCTCAAACAGGAGAAACAACCTAAGCCATTCGTCCATTGCCCTGATTTTTGGATAAAAACCACCATTTATAGCCCTGACTTTTGGATAAAAACAAGCACTTATTGCACTGATTTTTGGATAAAAACAATACATTTGCACTGAATATCAACAACTAATGCATTCGTAATGTATTACAAGAGAAATATAGACCAACAACTTCTTGAATGGAAGGACTCGCACAGGCGTAAGCCGCTGCTTATCAGGGGGGCAAGGCAGGTGGGCAAATCCACCGCCGTCAGGCAATTGGGGAAGACATTCAAACATTTCGTTGAGGTCAACCTCGAAAGTCAGCCAACTATACGGAAACTCTTCACCAAGGACATTGACGTAAGACGGACGTGCGAGGGCATCAGCGCAACGCTTGGCATCCCCATTGTGGCTGACGAGACGTTGCTTTTCATTGACGAAATTCAGGTTAGCCAAGATGCTATCATGTCCTTGCGCTACTTCAAAGAGGACTATCCCGAGCTGCACGTAATAGCCGCCGGTTCTCTGTTGGAGTTTGCCTTGGAAGAATTGCCGTCATTCGGAGTGGGACGAATACGCTCTTTATACATGTACCCATTCTCCTTCGATGAATTTCTTTGGGCGCAGGGACTTGACATTACTGTGGACTACAAGCGTAAAGCTTCAGCCACAACGCCGCTGCCCGCGGCAGTACACAACAAGCTTGTAGAACAACTGAAAACGTTCTTCCTTGTTGGCGGAATGCCTGCTGCAGTTGCAGAATGGGTTGAAAGCAATAGCTATTTGGAGTGTGCGCGTATCCACAACGACATTCTGGACACATATCAGGACGACTTTGCCAAGTATAAGAGCCGCGTGTCTCCCGTCCTGCTGCGGAAGGCTCTCCACTCTGTTGCGTTGCAGGCGGGCAGCAAGTTTGTATGCCGTCAAGTGGCCGATGACATACACTCTTCCGTCATCAAGGATGCCTTGCATTTGCTAACGCTCGCAGGACTTATCAAGCCCGTAGTTCATTCCGACGGGAACGGCGTGCCGTTAGGCGCAGAAGCGAACAACAACTTTGCTAAATACCTCTTTATGGACATCGGGCTAATGCAGACAATGCTTGGCGTTCCAGCAACTGACATTCTACTTGCTTCGGAAACGGACTTTGTAAACAGAGGGGCGTTCTCGGAAATGTTTACCGGACTTGAACTGATGAAAAACAACGACTGCTTCGCCAAGACTGAGTTGTATTATTGGCAAAACATGGCTCGCGGAGCGAATGCGGAAATTGACTACCTCATGGCCAAGGACGGAAAGGTTGTGCCGATGGAGGTGAAGGCAAACACGCGGGGCAGTATGCAGAGTTTATGGATCTTCATGCGAAAGAAGAATTTGCGCTTTGCCATCCGCACCTCATTGGAAAATTTCGGAACATTCGTATACACGGACAAGGAGGCTGGGGGCGATGTGAGGCAAGTTAACGTCGTGCCGCTTTATGCGCTAAGCAATTTGCGGGTTCAGCACGACGATTGGGCTGCCGAAAAGAAGTAGAGGGAGCAACCTTTGCTACTAACTGATGCAAGGGAGGGTGTTCATGGGTAAGTCAACTCAACTGTGTCAAGTACTAATCCAAACGTCCACTTGAAAAAGTGGTACGAATTTATTGATTTTTGCCACCGCAGACGTCGATTACAACTTTATGACTGCCCCTCAAAAACATCTGTTCCCCAAAGAAGCGTTTCGATTTCTTTGGGGAACAGGCATTTTTTTTTGGGGGGGCGGTGCGCATTAGCGCAGGTCAAGTTCGTCGAGGACGTAGGTGCTGCCGCCGAACTTGTCGATGATGAAGAGGACGTAGCGGATGTCCACGTTGATGCAGCGCTGGAGCTGGGGATTAAATTTGAGGTCGGAACTGAGGCTCTCGATGTTGCCGTCGAAGGCCAGGCCGATGAGTTCGCCCTTGGCGTTCATCACGGGCGAACCGGAGTTGCCGCCGGTGATGTCGTTGTCGGAGAGGAAGCAAGTGGGGAGTTTGCCGTCCTCGCGGGCGTAGCGGCCGAAGTCCTTTGCCTCGTAGAGCTGGCGGAGTCGTTCGTTGATGAAGTAGTCGCTTTCCGTTTTGCTCTCCTTCTCGAACATACCGTCGAGGACGGTGCGCCAGTCGTAGCTCACGGCATCTCGGGGCTTGAGGTCGTTGACGTGGCCGTAGGTCATGCGCAGGGTGAAGTTGGCATCGGGCGACTTAGCCCAGTTGTACATTTCGCAAAGTCCGCCAACGTAGATTTTGTCGAGTGCGGTGCGTTTGGCAGCGTAATCCTTCATAGGCACCATTACTTCCTGCATGAAGTAGGCGGCGATATCGCCCTGCTGCCTTACGAGCGGGTCGTGGCGGAACACGTCGGCACTGTTCTGCGCCAAGGCGTTGGCAAATCGCACGCTGTCGGTGAACACGCTGTGGTCGTAGATGCTGTCAACGAGCTTTTCCCAACTCTTTCCGTCGGCGAGGTATGCCGGCAGAGCCGTGAGTTTGTGGTTCTTCACGAAGTAGGGGGTGAGGAGCTTTACCTTGCCCTTATCGATGTCGAAGTTCACTTTAAGGTTCTCGTCGCATATTTTCCGCAAAGCCTCCTTGGCAGCGGCAATCTCCTTTGCCTTGCCGCTCTTCAACGCCTTTTCGTACACGTCGACGAGTTCGGAACTTGCCGTTACGGACTGTTCCATAAGCGTGATGCGGCAGAGCGACACGTCGTGCATGATGTCTGCGCTTTGCTGGCAGAGCGTGTCGATGCGCTCGATGATGCCCTCGTATTCGGGTTTGCCGGTCTGCTTGGCGAATTGGCGGAACTGCTCCTCCTCGGCTTTCTTCTGGTCGATGAGGTGAATTTTCTCTACGGCTGCGTTCATGCCGCCAAAGTTCTTCACCATATTGCCCCAGTTGGCATATTCGTCTTCGAGAAGCAAGCGCAGGGAGTCGCTCTGGTCCATGAGGTTCTTGTAGTAGGCCAAGAGGGGTTCGCCGGCAAGGACGATGGGGGCGTTGCGGCTCTCGCAACGGAGTTTCACCTCGGCGGCGGTGAGGTAGCGGCTCGTGCTGCCGGGGAAGCCCATTATCATGGTGTAGTCGCCCTTGTCGGTGCCTTTGAGCGAAATGGGCAGGAATTTCTTGACCTTCAAGGGTACGTTGTCCTTGCTGTATGCGGCAGGGTTGCCGTTTTTGTCGGCGTAGATGCGGAACATGGCGAAGTCAGCGTTGTGGCGCGGCCACATCCAGTTGTCGCTGTTACCGCCGAACTGCCCCACGTTGTAGGGGGGATTGGCCACGAGGCGCACGTCGTTGTAAGTCTGCTCATAGAACAGATAGAACTGATTGCCGCCAAAGTAAGGAACGATGCGTGCCTCCATGCCTTTCTTCTTAGCGTATTCGCTCTTTTTGAGCATCTTCTCCGCCAGCGGTTCGAGGAAGCGGCTGCTTTGGCGCACGTACTCGTCGACCTTGGCCTTATCGGCTGCGGCGTTGACCTCTTTGGTCACGTCGACAATGCGCAGCACGAACGTAAAGGTAAGGTCATCGGGGGTGCGAAGTTCTTCGGCGCGCGAGTGGGCAAAGTAGCCTTCTTTCATATAGTCGTGGCCGATGGCACTCATTTCGTGCACGTAAGAGAAACCGCAGTGGTGGTTGGTCAGCACCAAGCCGTCGGCACTCACCACCTCGCCTGTACAGCCGCCGCCAAAGATGCCCACACACTCGCGCAGGGAGGGACTCGTTTCACTGTAAAGAGCCTCAGCGGGCAGCTGCAGTCCGGCCTTGCGGAGGGAATCTTCAAGGTGTTGCTGCTGCATAAGTTTCAAAAGCCACATGCCCTCGTCGGCACGGGCTGCTGTGAAGCTCACAAGGAGAGCCGCACAGAGAAGCATAATTTTCTTCATGTATTGTGTTTGTGTCTTGATTGCTACGCTCACACTTCCTCGAAGTCCACGTACTCGCCCTCATTCTTCTCGAAGATTTTGCCGCTGCGGCGCTGGCGCGAGTTTTTACGCCCAGATTCGCGGTGGGCGTTGCCCGAAGAGGTGTGGGCGGACGAGTGTTGTTGGTTGGAAGTGGAATTGGTTGAACGACCGCTGCGCGGCGTTTGTCCGAAAAGTACGCGGAAGAACTGCTGCAAAAAGGCAAAAGCCACGAACACCACGCCGAAAAGCAGGACAAACAGGCATCCAAGGAATTTCGTAAACATAAACGGGGAATAGGATTTATAATTCTGTTACCACACCGGAGGGAGAGGGACACATATAACGTATAGGAGCAAGAGAGGCGCAAAATCGCGTCAGCCGCTTACTCGTCCCTAAACGCACCTTTTGCAATCTCCGTGCCAAAGATGTTGTTGATGACCGATGTCAAGACGTAAAGAATTATAATAATGGAAAATCCTATCCAGCCGAACACGGCAAGCAGAACCACGCTGCATACGATGAAGCCGTAGCGCACCTCGTTGCCTTTGAGGCCGTAGTTCTGAAATTTAAGGGCGAACATGGGGAACTCCGCCACAAGCATATAGCACGCCACAAGCACCAGCACGGCAAAGCCTATGAAGAGCGGATAGCGCAAATCGTCGGGCAGTCCGCCCCACTCCATCGAGATGCTCAAGGCTCCCCAAAACAGGGCGTTGGCCGGGGTGGGCATACCTATGAACGAGTGCGTCTGGCGTTCGTCCAAGTTGAACTTTGCCAAGCGCAGGGCTGAGAAAGCCACCATGAGAAAGGCTACGAAAGGCACATATGTGGCTACGAGGGGATTGTCGAAGAGGGGAGTTTTGGTGGTGCCGCCGCCAAGCTGCGTGAGCATGGAGTAGACGATGGTGGCGGGGGCAAGCCCAAATGTGATGTTGTCGGCCAAGGAGTCGAGTTCCTTGCCTATTGCCGATGAAACGTGGAGCAGACGCGCCGCAAAGCCGTCGAAGAAATCGAATACGGCACCGAGGATGATGCAGGCGAACGCACAGGGGTAATTGCCTTGAAAGGCGAAATACGTGGCAATGCAGCCCGAAAGGACATTGCCGCAGGTAAGTGTGTTGGGGATATACTTCTTCATTTCCATGTGCCGGCATGCGCCCTGCCGGACTTTGTTGTCAAAACGTTTGCGCAGCGGTAATGTCGCCTATTTCAGGCGAGCGATGAGTGTCTGGTTGCCCACGGTGCGTTGGCCGAGCTTCACGCACACTTCGGAGTCGGTGGGAAGATACACGTCCACGCGCGAACCGAACTTGATGAAGCCGAGATGCTCGTCGAAGTAGCAGTCCTCGTCCTCGCGGGCGTACGTCACGATGCGGCGCGCCACGGCCCCGGCAATCTGGCGTACAAGCACCTCCTTGCCGTCGGGCGTTTCGATGATTACCGTAGAACGCTCGTTCTCCGTGCTGGCCTTGGGCAGCCACGCCTTGTGAAAGTTGCCGTTGTGGTGCACCACCTTCTTCACGTATCCCTCCACGGGAAACCAATTGGCGTGCACGTTGGTGATGGACATGAATATGGAAATCATCAGACGGCGGTCGTGAAAGTGTTCGTTCTCCTCTACCTCCTCAATCACCACCACTTTTCCGTCGGCGGCGGCCAGCACGGCGTTTTCCTTGTCGCCGTCGTAGATGCGGATAGGACAGCGGAAAAAGTTCACGGCAATGGCATAGAGAACAATGCAAATGGCCGCATACACATAAAACGGCCAGAGCGTGACGTTACGGAGAAAGTAAAAAAGCAAGCCGCCAATGACGACCATTGCTATAAGACTGTGTATAAGGATGTTGTTGCCTTCGTTGTGCAGACGTACGTTTTTTATCTTGTGGCTTCCTACCATGCGTTTCGTTGTTATGGGCTTAGGCCGGCAAGCGCGTTCAACAATTTGATTTCTCAAAATGCAAGCCGTTGCGCCCGTAAAAGCACATATGTTCGGGGCAAAGGTAGAAATTAAAACCGACTGTAAGGCTCTTTTGCCTTGAAAAGGGGCTAAAACGGGGTTGAGGGCAGCAATCCGTCACCCTTTGCGGAAAACGATTGCAGCCCTCAATGCACTATTCTGCTAAGCGTCTGCTCAGCCTAAAGCCTCATCATGTCCGCAAGTTGCAGGAAGTAATCGTTCGACCACAGGTCTAGTTCTTTGGGATTGCGTACAAACGGCAACACATCGGCTTTCACTTGGTTAATATCTGCCGAGGCAAGTCGGTCTTTCAACTTTTCGACGAATGCAGCCTTGTCAATCAGCTCTCCGTTGAATTGCAGAGTACGCTCCTGCAAATGCGCAAAGTCCAGAGTAACGCCATGGCGTATATACCACTCAAAGTCGTACCAATCTCGCCCCTTCACACGGTTTTTCCACTGTCGGTAGACCAGGGCGTGCATTTTCCCGGCAAAAAGGCAGGGCGGCGTGAAGCAGCGCACCATGAACGACTCCGGCAGCAGCAAGAGTTTCTGCTCGGTTTCGAATTTCAAAGGCGGTTGCGTGTCGACCTCAATCTTTATTTTTATGGACTTTTCCGTTTGGAACGTCACATCATATACGTCGGTATTGTCTTTCAGAAACGCCGACTCCCCCTTTCCAAAGTTCTTTTTGTCCTTTTTCTTTATTTCCACCTCTCTGCCAACCATGGCAAACTCGTCAATAACAGGTTGGAAATACTGGGAAAAGTCAAAGTTGTCAGACGGAGCCAAGAGGGAGAAATCCATATCTTCGGAGAACCGCTGCAATCCGTGAAATATGCGGAGACACGTGCCGCCGTAAAAAGCGGCAGCGTCGAAAAATCCGCCATGATACAGCCCGGCAAGAATCACCTGCTGGTTTACCTCAAAAATTGCGTTGCGCTGCTGCTGAGTGGTAGCCAAGTCATAGGCAGACAGCATCTGATTGTATATTTCGTTGTTCACCTCTTCAAATATTTGATGATTGCCTGAATGGAGGCGGCTTTTTTGCCCACTTCGGCGTATCTTTCAAAGACGGAGACGTCCATGTTCTTGAAATCTTCCATGTCCATACGCAAGTCTTCGGCGAGAAAACGCTCCACGTCCTTTTGATAACGCAGGTTGGCCTTGGGCGAACTGGCAATGAGGTCGCACAGAGCTTTCTCGGGCGTGGCCATCAGAAAGGTGTACGTCTTTTCGCGAATGGACGTCACGCCCACTGGAAAGGCTTCGCGGCTCATGCAGGTGTAGCCAAAACGTCCCAGAGGCGTGTCGAAATGCCGGGTGTGCTTAATCGTCATCGACTGCACGCAGTACACGGCTTCGGGAATAAGACCGTAGTATCGCAGTGCCGTATGCATCGACACGTAGGAAGGGGCGTACACGTGATTGGCTATCAGCTCAGGCGAAAGCGGCACGCCCGTCACTTCTGGCGAAATCACGTAAAGTCCTTTCTTTACCCTCATTATCTGTCCGCTGCGCTCGAGGCTTCGCACTTTGTGCCCTCCCGCCTTAAGGTCGGGATACATTGAGGCAAGGGTCGCCATGCTTACCGGGATGTTGGCCAATGGCACTAATTCGTTGCTCATACCGCAAAAGTAGCAACATCTCGTACAACAAACGAACATATTCTTACTTTTCTGTTCCAAACGTGGCTAAACGGAGAGCCGCCTTATGCATTTCAAATATAAATGCATACCTTTGCTCATTGTAGAAACGGACTGAACGCCCCTTCTCGGGCGGTACAAAAAGCAAAGAACACACCTATTTTTATGGCACGTAACATAGCCGTCATCTTAGCCGGCGGCGTAGGCAGCCGCTTGGGCCTAAGCACTCCCAAGCAATTTTTCAAGGTGGCCGGCAAGATGGTCATCGAACACACCCTCGACACTTTTGAGCGCAATCCGCACATCGACGAGATTGCCATTGTCTGCAACCCCGTTTACGTGGGCGACATGGAAAACATCGTCCTGCGCAACGGGTGGAAAAAGGTGAAGAAAATTCTCAAGGGCGGCAAGGAACGCTACGACTCCAGTCTCTCGGCCATCCGCGCCTACGAGGGGGCGGACGAGGACGTAAACCTTGTATTCCACGACGCGGTGCGTCCGCTCGTTTCGGAACGCATCATCAACGACGTGTGCGAGGCTCTCCGCCAGCACGAAGCCATTGACGTGACCGTGCCGGCCGTCGACACCATCATCGAGGCCGAGGGCGACCGCATCGCCGCCATCCCCGACCGCTCACGGTTGCAGCGCGGACAAACGCCGCAGGCTTTCCGCCTTTCCGTTATTTCTGAGGCTTACCGCCGCGCCCTGTCCGACCCCGACTTCAAGGTGACGGACGACTGCGGCGTAGTGGTGAAGTACATGCCCGAGGTGCCGGTGTTTCTCGTTCCGGGCGAGGAGAGCAACATGAAGCTCACCTACAAGGAGGACACGTTCCTTCTCGACAAGCTCTTCCAGCTCCGCGGCTCGCAGGCTCCCGACGCGCTCAACGAGGACTTGCTCCGGGGCAAAGTGGTCGTCGTTTTCGGCGGTTCGTACGGCATCGGCAAGGACATCGCCGACCAGCTCACGGCCAAGGGCTGCCGCGTACACAGCTTCTCGCGCTCGCTGACGGGGACGGACGTAGGCAACCGCAAGAGCGTAGCCGAAGCGTTGCGTTCGGTGGCCGACAAGGAGGGACGCATTGACCATGTCGTCAACACCGCCGGCGTACTCAACAAAGAGCCGCTTGCCGGCATGGACTACGCACTCATCCAAGCGGCCGTGCAGACAAACTACATGGGTACGGTCAACGTGGCTCTCGAAGCCTACGAGTATTTAAAGGAGACGCACGGACAGCTCATTTTCTTCACGTCGAGCAGTTACACCCGCGGACGGGCTTTCTACAGCATCTATTCCTCCACCAAGGCGGCCATAGTCAACTTTGTGCAGGCCGTGGCGCAGGAATGGGAGGGCGCGGGCATACGCGTCAACTGCATCAACCCCGAACGCACCAAGACGCCCATGCGCATCAAGAACTTCGGCATCGAGCCCGACGACACGCTGCTGCGCTCCGAGGTGGTGGCCGACGTAACGGTGCGCTGTCTCCTTGCCGACTACACTGGGCAGGTCATCGACGTGAAACGTTCCGACCGTTAACCCAGGCGAAAGCAAACACCTATGGACGAAATTCTTTCCGGCTACCTGGCGCGCCACCGGCGTGCCGTACAGCTAAAGCAACTGCACATACTCAAGGAGATCGACAAAATCTGCCTTCGTCACCACATTGACTATTGGCTCGATGGCGGCACGCTGCTCGGTGCCGTGCGCCACGGCGGCTTCATCCCCTGGGACGACGACATCGACATCGCCATGCGCCTCGAGGACTTGCCGCGCTTTGTCGAGGCGGCACGCAACGAACTTCCCGAAAACCTCTGCATTCAAACGCCCGACACCGACCCTGAGGTGCGCCTCCCCATCTTTAAGGTGCGCGACAGGGAGTCGTTTCTCGTGGAGTTCGGCGACGACTTCGCCCGCAACTACGCCAAGGGGCTCTACGTCGACATTTTCCCGATGATTCCCTACCCTGCCGTTTCGCGCCGCACCGTAAAGCGCATCGCCAAGGGCTATTGCCGTGCCAACGCCATCCTGAGCAGCCAGCACTACTACTCATGGCGGTCGTTTGCCGAGTTTTTCTATTTCGGGGCGAAGCGCGCCTGGTGCAAAGTCCTCTGGACTATGGCTTGCGCTTTCAAGAAACGCGACGAATACATCTCCAACACGCTCAACAACAACGGCTACGGCATTATGCACCGCCAGAACAGCGTTTTCCCCGTGCGCCGCATCAAGTTCGAGGACGCTGAGTTCAACGCCCCGGCCAATCCCGACGCTTACCTCACCGACCTCTACCGCAACTACATGCAGCTGCCGCCCGAGGACAAGCGCAGCGGTCATGCCGTGTTCTACGTGGAGAGCCTTTCCTAAACGGGTTTCGCCACCTTCCAGCCTCATCGCCCAAACTCTGTCCCTCTCACTATCGTTTTCATGGACATTTCCGTTCTTATCGTCTTTTTCAACCGCCCCGACTTTCTGTCGCGCGCCTTCGAGGCCATTCGCCAGGCTCGTCCGGCACGGCTATTCCTCTACCAGGACGGGCCGCGCTCCGACCGCGACGTGCCGGGCATCGAGGCATGCCGCAAGGTGGTCGAAGGGGTCGACTGGCCGTGTGAGGTGCACCGCCTCTACCAGGAGCGCAACTTCGGCTGCGACCCTTCGGGCTTCATCTCGCAACGCTGGGCGTTCAGTCTGACGGACAAGTGCATTGTGCTCGAGGACGACGACGTGCCTACGCTCTCGTTCTTCCGGTTTTGCCACGACATGCTCGACCGCTACGCCGACGACGACCGCATCGGCATGATTCAGGGTTTCAACCAGGAGGAGGCTACCACCGACATTGGCCAGGACGACTACTTCTTCACCACCAATTTCAGCATTTGGGGCTGGGCTTCGTGGAGCCGGGTGGTCAACAAATGGGATGAACATTACTCTTGGCTCGACGACGGCGAGGCGGTGTCCCGAATCCAAGCCCTTGTCAACGAGCGTAAGCTGCGCAAGGACTTTCTGCCCATGGCCCGGGCGCACCGGGCAAGCGGCAAGGCGTTCTACGAAACCATTTTCCACGCGCACCTGCTGCTCAACTCGCAGTTGTCCGTTGCGCCGCGCCTCAACCTGCTGAGCAACCTCGGCGTGACGAACAATTCCACCCACTTTGCCGGCTCTATCCGCACCATGCCGTCGGGGCTGCGCCGCATCTTCACCATGGGACGGCACGAGCTCCGTTTCCCCCTGCATCACCCTAAATACGTGGTTGACCACGTGGCCTACCGCCGCCGCGTCTACCGCATCATGGGCTGGGGGCATCGGTGGGTCAAGCTGTGGCGAGGCATCGAGGAACTCCTGCTCAACATCCGCTACGGCGAATGGGGACGCGTAGGCTTTGCCCTGCGCAACCGCCTCCGCATTCTCGCCTTTGGCCGCCGCTTCCGTTAATCTATTTGCCGCCATGCTGCAACTCACCAACCTCGAAACGGGCTACAAAGGGCACGCCGTCGGCCACAGCCTCAACGCCACCCTGCCGCAAGGCACGCTCACGGCTCTGCTCGGCGTGAACGGCGTGGGCAAAAGCACGTTGCTGCGCACGCTGGCGGGCTTCATACCTCCCCTTTCGGGACAGGTGGTGCTGGACGGCACGCCGCTCTCCGCTTATTCGCCGCAGCAGCTGGCGCGAACGCTCAGCGTGGTACTTACCCACCGTCCGCCCGACCAGCACATCACCGCCGACGAGGTAGTCCGTTCGGGCCGCCTACCCTATGCGCGGTTCTTGGGACTGAAAGGCGAAAACGACCAGGCAATCGTCAGCCGCGCCATGCAGCTCACCCATACTGAACAATTCAGCCGCCGTCCGCTCCGTTCGCTGAGCGACGGCGAACAGCAAAGGGTGTTCATCGCCAAGGCTCTGGCACAGCAAACGCCCGTCATCCTGCTCGACGAACCGACGGCATTCCTCGACTTCCCCACCAAGGCCGCCACTCTGCGCCTTCTGAGCCGCTTGGCGCACGACGAGGGCAAAACGCTGCTCTTTTCCACGCACGACGTGGAACTGGCTCTGCACTTTGCCGACCGTCTGTGGCTTTTGCAGTCCGACGGCATCGTCGAGGGTTCGCCCCGAGGGCTTGCCAGCGAGGGGCTCATCGACCGTTTTTTCGCCAAGGAGGGCATCTCTTTCAACGCGGAGCTAATGCAGTTCCGTTATACGCAATAAAAAAGGAAACACACACGCACAAATGATAGTCTGCATAGCCGAAAAGCCCAGCGTGGCGCGCGACATAGCCGCTATCCTCGGGGCCACGGAGCAACACCCGGGCTACCTCGAGGGCAAGGGCTACCAAGTGACCTGGACCTTCGGCCATCTCTGTGAACTGAAATACCCCGAGGACTACACGCCCCTTTGGAAGCGGTGGAGCCTCGGGGCTTTGCCCATGATGCCCCCGCGCTTCGGCATACGCCTCAAAAACGACGAGGGCGTGCAGCGGCAGTTTGCCGTCATCGAAAAACTCATGCAAGCGGCCGACCGCATAATCAACTGCGGCGATGCCGGCCAGGAGGGCGAACTCATCCAGCGGTGGGTGATGCAAAAGGCGGGAGCTAAATGTCCCGTGGACCGCCTTTGGATTTCGTCGCTCACGGAGGAGAGCATCCGCGAGGGCTTCAATTCGCTCAAGCCGCAAGCCGACTACCAGTCGCTCTACGAGGCGGGCCTGTGCCGTGCCATCGGCGACTGGCTCTTGGGCATGAACGCCACCCGGCTCTATACGCTGAAGTACCGCACGGGCTACAACGCTACGCCGCTCTCCATCGGCCGTGTGCAGACGCCTACGCTTGCGCTCATCGTGCGCCGTCAGCACGAGATTGACCATTTCAAGCCCGAGCCCTATTGGGTGCTTACCACCAAATACCGACAGACGACTTTCGCCGCCGTCATGGCCGACCCCAACGAGGACGAGCTTCCCGCCGACGGCGACCCCGCCGCCCCGGGCGACAAGAAGAAGGAAAACGCCCCAGCCGCACGCCGCGGATTTACGAGCGAGGAGGAGGGGCGCAAGGCTCTCGAGAGCATACGCCAGGCCCCGTTCACCGTCACTTCGGTGGAGAAGAAACGGGGTACGGAACAACCGCCGCGGCTCTTCGACCTCACGTCGCTGCAGGTGGAGTGCAACAAAAAGTTCAGCTACACGGCCGAACAGACGCTTTCGCTCATACAGTCGCTCTACGAGAAAAAGGTAACCACCTATCCGCGCGTCGACACGACGTTCCTCTCCGACGACATCTACCCGAAGTGCAGCGGCATTCTCAACGGCATAAGCCAGCAGTACGGCGACTTGCTCACGCCCCTACGCGGCGCAAAACTCTTGAAGCGCAAAAAGGTGTTCGACTCGTCGAAAGTGACCGACCACCACGCCATTATCCCCACGGGCGTGGCGGCGCACAACCTTACGGACATGGAGCGCAACGTCTACGACCTCGTCGTGCGCCGCTTCATCAGCGTGTTCTACCCCGACTGCAAGTTTGCCGCCACCACCGTCATGGGACAAGCGGCCGACGTGGCGTTCAAGACCACGGGCAAGACCATTCTTGAGCAGGGCTGGCGAGCCGTTCCGCCCACTGCCGCCCGGCTGGCGAGCAACGCCGTCGACGACGACGATAAGCGCAACGACGAGGAGCGCACGCTGCCCGACTTCGTCAAGGGCGAAAGCGGCGAACACTTCCCCGAACTGGCGCAAAAAACCACCCAGCCGCCCAAGTACTACACCGAGGCCACGCTCCTGCGAGCCATGGAAACGGCTGGTCGCACGGTTGACGACGACGAACTGCGCGACGCCATGAAGGAGAACGGCATAGGCCGCCCGTCCACCCGCGCCGCTATCATCGAAACGCTCTTCCGCCGGCAGTACATACGTCGGCAGCGCAAGAACATTCTGGCCACGCCCACGGGCATCGAACTCATATCGCTCATCAACGAGGAACTCCTCAAAAGCGCGGAACTCACCGGACGGTGGGAGAAAAAACTGCGGCAGATTGAACGGCGCGAATACAGCGCGGCGCAGTTCATCGACGAGTTGAAGGAAATGGTGACGGACATCGTCAAGCAGGTGATGAGCGACAACTCCAACCGCCGCATTGCCGCCGAAACCGCCCCCGAACCTACGGCGGCCAAGCCCGGCAAAGGCGGCGAAACCAACGAGGCTAAGCCGCGCCGCAAGGTGATACGGGCAGGCAGCGTGTGTCCGCTCTGCGGCGAGGGCAAAGTTATCAAGGGCAAAACCGCCTATGGCTGCTCGCGCTGGAAGGAGGGCTGCACCTGGCGCAAGCCCTTTGCGAAGAAGTAGGCACAAAAACGAAAATGTATGTTCAGCAAACACGATAACGGCAAGCGGAACGGCCGCAACAAGTTCCGTCCGAGCGCACCCGGCAAACGCAGTGAGGCGCGCCCCGTAAGGGAAAATCCCTACCGGGGGGAGCAGAAAGAGTTCTCCCCGTTCGTCTACCTCGGCGAGCAGAACGGCTTGCAACAGCTCCGGGCCACGCCCGAAATAGCCGCCGACGAGGAAAAGCTCAAACGCCACTTGGCGCAGCAGCTCCGCATCGACGCGCGCACCATTACGGCTCTGCGCATACGCAAGCGGAGCATCGACGCTCGCCAACGCCAGATTTTCGTCAACCTCGGCGTGGAGATGTTCGTCAACGCCATGCCGCCGAAGCAGGACTTCGAACCCGTCGAATACAACGACGTGAGCCACGCCGAGAGCGTCGTGGTGGTGGGCGCAGGCCCGGGCGGACTTTTCGCCGCCCTGAGACTCATCGAACTGGGCAAACGTCCCGTGGTGCTGGAACGGGGCAAGAACGTGCACGACCGCCGCAAGGACATCGCCCTCATCTCTCGCGAACACAAAGTCGACCCCGAGAGTAACTACTCCTTCGGCGAGGGCGGAGCGGGCGCATTCTCCGACGGCAAACTCTTCACGCGGTCGAAAAAGCGTGGCAATGTCGAGAAAATTCTCCGCGTGTTCTGCCAGTTCGGCGCAAGCACCGACATTCTCGTCGACGCTCACCCCCACATCGGCACGGACCGTCTGCCCCGCATCATTGAGAACATGCGCAACCAGATAATCGCGTGCGGCGGCGAGGTGCATTTCGAAACGCGCGTCACGGAAATCCTCGTCGAGGGCAACGAGACGAAGGGCGTGCGCTGCCAAACGGGCGAAACGTTCCCCGGACAGGTAATCCTCGCCACGGGCCATTCCGCCCGCGACGTGTACCGCCAGCTGCGTGCGCAGGGCATCGACATTGAAGCCAAGCCCATAGCCGTGGGCGTGCGCCTCGAACACCCGGCCGAGCTGATTGACCGCATTCAGTACCACAACGCCGAGGGGCGCGGCAAGTACCTGCCCACGGCAGAGTACAACTACGTGGCGCAGAGTGGCGGCCGCGGCGTTTACAGCTTCTGCATGTGCCCGGGCGGCGTGGTGGTGCCGGCCGCCAGCGGCGAGCAGCAGATTGTGGTCAACGGCATGAGTTCGTCGCTGCGCAACTCGGCGTGGAGCAACTCGGGCATGGTGGTTGAAACCCGCCTTGAAGACCTCGACAAGGAACTTGCCCCCTTCCTCACCGAGGCGATGGCCGACGGTACGTTTGCGGCCGCCCACGCCGACATCGGCGACAGTTCCAATCCCCTTCGAATGATGTACTTCCAGGAGGCTCTCGAAAAAGCCTGCTGGCAACAGGGCAACCGCAGCCAGACAGCCCCTGCGCAGCGCATGGCTGATTTTGTGAACTGCCGCCTGAGCTACGACCTGCCGGCTTCGAGCTACACGCCCGGACTCGTCTCTTCGCCGCTCCACTTCTGGATGCCGCGGTTCATCACCTCGCGCCTCATCGAGGGCTTCAACGCCTTTGGCCGACGCAGCCGGGGCTTCCTCACCAACGAGGCGGTGATGATAGCCGCCGAAACGCGTACGTCGGCACCGGTGCGCATCCTGCGCGACAGCGAAACGCTCTGCCACGTGCGTGTGCGCGGCCTCTTCCCCTGCGGCGAGGGTGCGGGCTACGCCGGCGGCATTGTCAGCGCGGCGGTCGACGGCGAACGCTGCGCCGAGGCGGTTGCCGAAGCTCTGCGCATTGCCCAAGCCTAAAGCCTCAGCCAAACGGCGAACGGCGGCACGCATTTATTAAACGCCGGGCCGCATCTATTATTGAAGACCAACCAACCCGAACAAATGAACATATCCATAATCTGCGCGCTCACGGAGAACCGCGCCATCGGCCACAAGGGCGGACTGCTCTACTACCTGCCGGCCGACCTCAAACACTTCAAGACGCTCACCACGGGACACACCATCGTGATGGGGCGCAAAACGTTCGAATCGCTGCCCAAGGGTGCGTTGCCCAACCGCCGCAACGTAGTCGTCACGCGCAACGAGGACTTCACAGCCCCAGGCATCGAGGTGTTCCACAGCCTTGATGCGGCTTTCGACTCGTGCCGGGCCGACGAGGAGGTGTTCGTCATCGGCGGCGAGAGCGTATACCGCGAATCGCTGCCCCGCGCCAGCCGCCTCTGCCTGACGCACATTCACGCCGTGCCGGCTGAAGCCGACACGTTCTTCCCCGAATACAATGCCGGCGAATGGACGCTCGAAAGCAGCGAGGCGCACGAGCCTGACGAGAAGAACACCAAGCCCTTCACCTTCGCCAACTACAAGCGAAAGTAAGGCACAATACTTTGTTTATCCCCGAAGCAGTTGGCGCACACCGTACGGGTGGCTTGCGCCGGCCGTACGGGCTACACGTGTTCGGCTTACGGCTGGCGCATGTAGCACGTACGGCCGACACCAACTGCCCCGGGGATATTTTTGCCCGCATACGGGGTTTCTCCCACATCCGTCCGTCATGGCATCTTGCATATTCGGGACGACGGGAACGCATCACGTTGGAATTTCGGCGGCGTTTTGCAAGCATTTTGTTACCTTTGCGCTATATTTTATTTCATTTTGCAATCTTCCGATGGATTTATTTGTAAGGAAAACATCCGAGGAGCTTCTGCTCGAGGCCGGCAACGAAGGCGGCAAGGGCCTGAAACGCGTGCTGGGCATGTGGGGGCTTATTGCGCTCGGCGTGGGAGTGATTATCGGCGCGGGGCTGTTCTCCGTGACGGGCATCGTGGCCGGCGACCACGCCGGTCCGGGCATTATCCTCAGCTTTGCCATAGCCGCCGTTTGCTGCGGCCTGGCCGGACTTTGCTACGCCGAATTTGCCTCAATGATACCCGTGGCAGGTTCGGCCTACACGTACAGTTACTTCACCATGGGCGAGCTGGTGGCCTGGATCATAGGTTGGGACCTCGTGCTGGAATACGCCCTGGCCGCCATGACGGTGAGCATATCGTGGAGCCGTTATTTCAGCATCATGATGGCCGACCTGGGCTGGCAAATCCCCGACGCGTGGACACGGTGCCCGGCCGACGGCGGCGTGTTCAACCTCCCGGCCACGCTGCTCATCGTGGTGCTCTCGCTCATTCTGATGCGGGGGACGAAAGGCAGCTCTAAGTTCAACGACTTTCTCGTGGTGCTGAAAATAGCCGTGGTGCTGATTTTCATCTTCATCGGCTTCAAATACATCAACACGGACAACCTCACGCCGTTCATTCCCCAAAACACGGGCGTGTTCGGTGAGTACGGATGGTCGGGCGTGCTGAGGGGCTCAGCCATCGTGTTCTTCGCCTTTCTCGGCTTCGACGCCATCAGCACGGCGGCGCAGGAAACGAAGAACCCGAAACGAAACATGCCCATCGGCATCCTCGGTTCGCTGCTCATCTGCACCGTTCTCTACATGGTGTTCGCCCTCGTCATGACCGGCGTGGTGGACTACCACCTCTACAAGGGAGCCGACAGCATAGCCCCGGCGGCCACGGCCATCGCCCACATGGGGCCGACCGACGCCGCGGGACACGTCACGGCCGCCTACCCGTGGCTCAACAGGGGCATTATCCTCGCCATTCTCATGGGCTACGCCAGCGTAGTGTTGGTGACGCTTCTGGGGCAGAGCCGCGTGTTTTACAGCATGAGCCGCGACGGCCTGCTTCCGCCGCTCTTCTCGCACCTTCACGCCAAGTTCCACACGCCGGCACGGAGCAACCTGCTCTTCATGACGGTCATCGGCTTGCTGGCCGGTGTAGTGCCGGCGAGCGTGGCGGGCGAAATGACGAGTATCGGCACGCTCTTCGCCTTTGCCCTCGTGTGCCTCGGCATCATCGTGGTGCGCCGCACGCGTCCCGACGCTCCCCGCGGTTTCCGCACGCCCTTTGTGCCCTGGCTGCCCGTGGCCGGCGTGGTTTGCTGCGTGAGCATGATGCTCTTCCTGCCGGCCGACACGTGGATACGCCTCGTAATGTGGATGCTCATCGGGCTTGACATTTACTCGTACTACGGCGTGAGCCACAGCCACGCCGGCGGTCACCGCGCCGACCGCTCGGGCCGCGACATTCTCCACGGCATCGGCGCCGTAGTGGGCATACTTTGCGTAATGACGGCTTTCTGGCACCAGCAGACGGTGGGCTGGGCGGCCGACCGCACACTGTTCTACATCGCCGTGGTGTTTGGCCTTGGCCACTTGGCGTTCTTCCTTGGCCGCCGGCTGAGTACGCACGGCCATCAGCCCGCCCGTTAACCCTCTCACCCAACAACAGACTGATATATGGACATAAATCGAAACGAGACGACGAGCCTTTTCGTCAAGAAGAGCGTCAGCGAACTGCTTGACGAGGCTGCCGACAAGGGCGGTAAGGGACTGAAGCGCGTGCTTGGGCCTTTCGCCCTTGTGGCCATGGGCGTGGGCGTGATTATCGGCGCGGGACTGTTCTCCGTGACGGGCATCGTAGCCGGCGAGCATACGGGGCCTGCCATTGTGCTGAGCTTCGCCATCGCCGCCGTGTGCTGCGCCTTCGCGGGCCTGTGCTACGCGGAGTTTGCCTCGATGATACCCATCGCAGGTTCGGCCTACACCTACAGCTACCTGACCATGGGCGAACTGGTGGCGTGGATCATCGGCTGGGACCTGGTGCTGGAATACGCCGTGGCGTGCGTGGCCATCTCGGAATCGTGGAGTCAGTACTTCTGCTTCATGATGAACGACATAGGCTTTCCGCTGGCATCGTCGTGGACGAGCTGCCCGTCCGACGGCGGCGTGTTCAACGTGCCGGCCGCCCTGCTTGTGGTGTTCCTCTCGCTCATACTGATGCGCGGCACGAAGGGCAGCTCGTGGTTCAACACGGTCATGGTGGTTTTGAAAATCGCCGTCGTGCTGGTGTTCATCGCAATTGGTCTGAAATACGTGCGGTCCGAAAATCTCACGCCGTTCATTCCCCAAAACACGGGCGACTTCGGCGACTACGGCGTGTCGGGCATACTCAGGGGCGCGTCCATCGTTTTCTTCGCCTACATCGGCTTCGACGCCGTCAGCACCGCCGCGCAGGAGACGAAGAACGCCAAGCGCAACATGCCCATCGGCATCATCGGGTCGCTCGTCATCTGCAGCATACTCTACATGGTATTCTCGTTCGTCATGACCGGCGTGGTTGACTACCACGAGTACATCGGCCAAAACGGCATAGCCCCGGCCGCCACGGCGGTGCAGAATATGGGGCCGGTCGGGGCCGACGGTACGGTCACGCCCGCTTTCCCTTGGCTCAACAGGGGCATTATCATAGCCATTCTGCTGGGCTACGCCAGCGTGGTGCTGGTGATGATGATGGGCCAAAGCCGCGTGTTTTACAGCATGAGCCGCGACGGACTGCTCCCGCCCCTCTTCTCGCACCTGCACGAAAAATACCACACGCCGGCGCGCAGCAACTTGCTCTTCATGGTTCTCATTGCCCTGCTGGCGGGCGTGGTGCCTCCCGACGTGGCCAGCGAAATGACGAGCATCGGCACGCTCCTGGCGTTCGCCCTTGTCTGCGTGGGCGTGATTGTAGTGCGCCGCACGCTGCCCGACGCGCCGCGAGGCTTCAAAACGCCTTTTGTCCCGGTCGTGCCGGCTCTGGGCTTGATCTTCTGCATCGGCATGATGCTCTTCCTGCCGGCCGACACGTGGATTCGCCTCGTCATCTGGATGATTATCGGTCTGGACATTTACTCGCTCTACAGCGTGCGCCACAGCAACGCCGGCATGGGGCGTGAACGCCAGCACGAACACGCCGTGCTGGGTACGCTCGGCGTGCTGACGAGCATCGTCTGCGTCATCACCGCCTTTTGGCACCAGCAAACGGTGGGCTGGCACGAGGACCGCACGCTCTTCTGGATAGCGAGCGGATTCGGGGCGGCGCACATTTTCTTCTACCTACTACGCGGCTTCTACGCGAAGCTCAAGCATTAAACTCCTATGCGACAAATACCCTTAGAGGACTTCTTCCGAAATTCCGAACATACCGCCTACCAGCTCTCGCCCGACGGGAAGTACATCTCGTACCTCGCCCCCTACAAAGACCGCCTCAACGTGTTTGTGCGCCGGGTGGACGAGGACGACACGGTCTCTCTCCGTCTCACGAGCGAGACGGAGCGCAGCGTGGCCGGCTATATGTGGGCCGACAACGAGCGGCTGCTTTTCATGAAAGACACCGCCGGCAATGAGAACTACCAGCTCTACGGCGTGCGCCGCGACGGCACCGACCTGCGCGCCTACACGGCCTTTGAGGGGGTCAGAACAAGTCTGATCGACGACCTCGAAGAACAGCCGGGCTACGTGATGATTGGCATGAACAAGCGCAACGCCGAGGTGTTCGACCCCTACCGCCTCAACCTCGACACGGGCGAACTCACCCTCTTGGCCGAGAACCCGGGCAACTACCAAGGTTGGATGACCGACCACGACGGGCGTCTGCGGGCCGCTACGGCCATCGTCGACGGCGTAAACACGCAGCTGCTCTACCGCGACACGGAGGACGAGCCGTTCCGCCCGGTGCTGACCACCAACTTCCGCGACACGGTGGGCTTCATGGAGTTCACGCCCGACAACCGCGAGGTTTTCGCCGCCACCAATCTGGGGCGCGACAAGACGGTGCTGGTGCGCATGAACCCGGCCACGTGCGAGGAACTCGAACTGCTCTACGAAAACGACACCTACGACATAGCGAGCATCAGCTACTCGCGGCGGCGCAAAAAACTCCTGAGCGTGTATTGCACAGGCCACAAGGAGCCCGTGCGCCACTACTTCGACCCCGAGGAGGAACAACTGCGCAAACGCATCAAGGCGCACTTCCCCGACGTGAGGTACGGCATTGCCGACACCGACAAGGCGGAACGCACCTACCTCATCTATGCCGGAAGCGACCGCACCCGGGGCGCGTACTGGCTCTACGACGCCGAGACCGACGAGGCCCGCAAAATTGCCGACATCGCCCCGTGGATTAAACCCGAAGAGATGAACGAGATGCACGCCGTGACGTATACCTCGCGCGACGGGCTGACCATCGAGGCTTACCTCACGCTCCCCAACGGCCTTACGCCCGACGAGGCGCAAGGGCTGCCCGTGGTGGTCAATCCGCACGGCGGTCCGTGGGTGCGCGACTGCTGGGGCTACTCCTCCGAGGTGCAGTTCCTAAGCAACAGGGGCTACGCCGTTTTGCAAATGAACTTCCGCGGCTCTACAGGCTACGGGCGCAAATTTCTCGAAGCGAGCTACAAACAGTGGGGACTTAGCATGCAGGACGACATCACCGACGGCGTAAAGTGGCTCATCGGACAGGGCATAGCCGACCCGAAGCGCGTAGCCATCTACGGCGGCAGCTACGGCGGATATGCCGTGCTGGCCGGACTGGCCTTTACGCCCGACCTCTACGCCTGCGGCATCGACTATGTGGGCGTGAGCAACCTTTTCACCTTCATGAACACCATTCCGCCCTACTGGCGGCCCATGCTCGAAATGATGTACGAACAGGTGGGCAACCCAGAAACCGACCGCGAGCAGTTGGCGGCCACTTCGCCCGCCCTCCATGCCGACAAAATCAAGGCGCCGCTCTTCATCGCCCAGGGCGCAAACGATCCCCGCGTCAACAAGGCCGAGAGCGACCAGATGGTAGAGGCTCTGCGACGGCGCGGCGTGGAAGTGGAGTACATGGTGAAGGACAACGAGGGACACGGCTTCCACAACCAAGAGAACCGTTTCGATTTTTACCGAGCCATGGAACGTTTCCTCGCAAAACATTTACAGGCGTAACAATATCCGTTCCGCCAAAACCATATCGCCACGCTGCATAAAGCGGGAATAGGAATAGCTTTTTCTATAGAATATGTCCGCAAGCCGCGGCCTGAAAGGCCAGCTGCTCATAGCCCAGGGCAGAGTGGCGACGCGAAGCGGCGACACGTCACCCTGGGTTTCCCGATGGGGCGGCAACGTCCCCCGCATAGGAACCCAGGGTGACGCCGCCACTTCGTGACGGCTCTGCCCTGGGCTATGGGGAGCTGCCCCGTCGGGGCGCGGTTTGCGGACATTGTCGTGGCAATTTTGCACCACAAATATTCGTATTTTGAACACCCTACCCTTCGGAGTGCGACTTGCGGACGTTTCACCACGCAACGATTACTGCTGCAAAGTCCGCAATTCGCCTTTTGCCTCCCCCGCGTAGCAAAAACGTGCATACATATACCGTTTTGCTTACAATATGTAATAAATATGTATATGCGTCTTGCTTATGTCCACCAAAATGGCGAATATTGCAAGCGGTTTAACACTTTTAAGGGTGGTTCTATAAATTAGCTTTGTTAGATTTTGGAGCTATTTTGCGTTCCAATTGTTTGAGAGAGAAGGAGCATAGCGGGCTATGCGACTGAGCGAGCAAGCAATTGGGGCGGAAATATCGAGCAAGCGAGAGCAAAGAAAAACTTGTTTTGCTTTGCCGAGTGCAGCCGATATTATTCAAAAGAGCCCGAAAGATGACAAAACGAAAGTCACCCAACTTTTAATTATTTTACGGTGGTAATTTATAGAACCACCCTTAATCCCACTAAACACGAAAAACACATGTTGCGAATAGCCATACAGGCGAAAGGCCGACTCAACGAAGACACGATGGCCCTGCTTGCCGACGCAGGGATCGACGTGGCGCAAAGCAAGCGAAAACTGGTAGCACGGGCGAAGGGATTTCCCATCGAGGTGCTTTATCTGCGCGACGACGACATTCCCCAGGCCGTCCACATGGGCGTGGCCGACATCGGCATCGTAGGGCTCAACGAAGTGGCGGAACGCGGCATGGCGGTCGACGAGGTGATGCGCCTCGGCTTTGGCACGTGCCGCATCTCGCTGGCCGTTCCCCGCGAGGTGGAATATGGCGGCGTGGAATGGTTTGAGGGAAAAACCGTGGCCACAAGTTACCCCAACGTATTGCGTAAGTATTTCAACGAGAAGGGCATCCACGCCGACATCCACGAGATTGCCGGTTCGGTGGAGATAGCCCCTGCCGTGGGCATGGCCGACGCCATCTTCGACATCGTATCGTCGGGCGGCACACTGGTGCAAAACGGCTTGCGCGAGGTGGAGGAGGTATTCTACAGCGAAGCCGCCCTCGTGGCTCACCAGGGTCTCGATGCCGAGAAGCTCGAAGAGATTGAAAAGCTCAAATTCCGTTTTTCGTCCATCGGCAACAGCCGCGGCTACAAGTACGTGCTGATGAACATCCCCATGGCATTGGTAGACGAGGCCGTAAGGATTCTCCCGGCCATGCGCTCGCCGACCATCCTGCCCCTGGCCGCAAAGGACTGGTGCTCGCTCCACGTGGTCATACCCGAGACCGCGCTCTGGGAGAAAGTGGAACTCCTCAAACAGATTGGGGCTGAGGGAATCTTGGTGCTCAACCTCGAAAACATGATACCCTGACTTAAATAAGAACTACGGATGCAGACAATAGTGGAACCGGCCAGGACGGACTGGCAAAAGATGTGCGAGCGCAACGCGCCCGCCGACGACAAGGTGATTGAGAGCGTGCGCGGCATTGTAGCGCAGGTGCGCCAACAGGGCGACGAGGCGTTGCGACATTACGCCCTTGCCTTCGACCACGCCCGCATCTCCAACTTGGAACTGAGCCGGGAGGAACGCGAAAGCCTCGCCGCCAGCGTCGCGCCCGACGTGAAGGAGGCCATTGCCTCGGCGTTGAAAAACATCCGGGCGTTCCACAAGGCGCAACTCCCAAGGGAAGTCGATACCGAAACGCAGCCGGGCGTGCGGTGCGTGCAGCGCGCCGTGCCTATCCAGCGTGTAGGCCTCTACATCCCCGGCGGCCGCGCCCCGTTGTTCTCCACTGTTTTGATGCTCGCCGCCCCGGCGCGGATTGCCGGCTGCAAGGAGGTTATCCTCTGCACGCCTCAGGGCGAGGGCGGGCGCATTGCTCCGGAGATTATCTATGCCGCCAACGCTTGCGGCGTGGACCGCATCTTCCGCGTGGGGGGTGCGCAGGCCATCGCCGCCATGGCTTACGGCACGGAGAGCATTCCCCGCGTTGACAAGATATTCGGCCCGGGCAACCGCTTCGTCACTCACGCCAAACAGCTTGTCAGCACCGACACCGCCATCGACATGCCCGCCGGACCGTCGGAGGTACTCGTCATGGCCGACACTACGGCGCACGCCGACTATGTGGCGGCCGATATGCTGTCGCAAGCCGAACACGGGCCCGACAGTCAGGCGCTGCTCGTGTGCAACTCCGAGGCTTTCGCCCGTGAGGTAGCCGCCGAGGTGGAACGCCAAACGGCTCTGCTGCCGCGCCGCGAACTCGTGGAGAGTTCGCTGAGCCATAGCCGCATAGTGGTTTTCACCAACACGCCTGACATGATTGCCTTTGCCAACGCCTACGCCTCCGAACACCTTATTATATCAATGCAAAACCCTTGGCAGGTGGCCTCGCAGATAACCGCCGCCGGCAGCGTGTTCATCGGCAACTACTCGCCCGAATCGGCCGGCGACTACGCCTCTGGCACTAACCACACCCTGCCCACCAGCGGCTGGGCGCGCTCGTACAGCGGCGTGAACATCGACAGTTTCATGCGCAAAATCACATTCCAGGAACTCACGCAAGACGGTCTGCAATCGCTCGCCCCTACCATCATCGCCATGGCCGAGGCCGAGGGGCTGCAAGCCCACGCCAATGCCGTAAGGGTAAGGAAGTAAGCACCGCCGCCCGCCTACCGACCACCCGAAACCGTCACTCTCATCAAGCAAGCCCATGTACATTCGCAAAAACATAGCCGCCCTGCTGCCCTACTCCACCGCCCGCGACGAGTACCAAGGGGGCGACATCTCCGTGTGGCTCGACGCCAACGAAAGCCCCTACGACAACGGGGTGAACCGCTATCCCGACCCTCACCAAAAGGCTCTGAAACAGCAGATTGCCCGGCTCAAAGGCATCGGGACCGAACATATTTTCATCGGCAACGGCAGCGACGAGGCCATCGACCTTTGTTTCCGCATCTTTTGCGAGCCGGGCGAGGACAACGTCGTAGCCATCGCCCCCACCTACGGCATGTACGCCGTGGCGGCCGCCATCAACAACGTGGCGGTGCGCGAGGTGATGCTCGCGGAAGGCGACTTCGCCCTCTCCACCGACAAGATGCTCGCCGCCGCCGACAGCCATACGCGCCTCATGTGGGTATGCTCGCCCAACAACCCGACGGGCAACGCCTTCCCCCTCTGCCAGCTCGAAGAACTGGCCGACCGCTTCGACGGCGTACTGGTAGTCGACGAGGCCTATGCCGACTTTTCCGAAAAGGGTTCGATGCTCCCCTTGCTCAGCAAGCACCCCAACGTCGTGGTGCTGCAAACGCTCTCGAAGGCGTGGGGCATGGCGGGCCTGCGCCTCGGGCTGGCTTTCGCTTCGCCCGAGATTGCGGCTCTTTTCGCCCACGTAAAATATCCCTACAACGTCAACGCTCCCACGCAGGGCGAAGTGGCTCGGCGGCTCAACGCTGAACCGGTCCGCGAACACGTGGACGAGATAAAGCGGCAACGCCGCCGCCTCGAAGAGGAACTGCCCCGGCTCCGCTGCGTGGAGAGGGTGTTCGCCTCGGACGCGAACTTCCTGCTCGTACGTGTCGCCGACGCGAACCTCGCCTACAACCACCTCGTGAGCCGCGGCATCATCGTGCGCAACCGCACCAAGGTGGCGGGCTGTCTCAACTGCCTTCGCCTCACCGTCGGCACGCCCGCCGAAAACGACCGGCTGCTGCAAGCCCTCGCCGAACTCTAACGCGTCACTCACCCCCGAAACGAAACACACCACATGAAGAAATTTCTGTTCATTGACCGCGACGGCACTATCCTGCGCGAGCCCGACGACGAGCAAATCGACTCGCTCGAGAAAATGGAGTTCGTGCCGGGAGCTATCGGCGGCCTGCGGTCGCTGATGAACGCTGGATATACGCCCGTCCTCGTGAGCAACCAGGACGGCTTGGGGACAGCGAGTTTCCCCGAGGACACTTTTTGGCCCGCCCACCGCAAAATGCTGCAAACGCTCCAAGGCGAGGGCATCAGCTTCGCCGCCGAGCACATCGACCGCAGTTTTCCGGCCGACAACCTGCCCACCCGCAAGCCCGGCACGGCGATGCTCACGGCCTACACCGAGTCTACCGACTGCGACATTCCGCACTCGTTCGTCATTGGCGACCGCGCCACCGACGTGCAACTGGCCGCCAACCTGGGCTGCAAGGCTCTGCTCCTGCAAACGGCCGCTTGGGCGGAGGCGAACCTTACGGAGGAGCAAATGGGTGCGTTGGCTCTCGCCACAACCAGTTGGGCGGAGATAGCCGAACACGTCCGGGCCACGGAAAGGCGCGCCACGGTGGCTCGAACCACAAAGGAAACGGACATTCGCGTGGAGGTTGACCTCGACGGACACGGCCCTACCCGCATCGACACGGGACTGAAATTCTACGACCACATGATTGCGCAAATTCCCCACCACTCGGGCATCTCGCTCCTCTGCACCTGCAAGGGCGACCTCGAAGTGGACGAACACCACACCATGGAGGACGTGGCCATTGCCCTTGGCGAAGCCCTGCGCACGGCTCTGGGCGACAAGCGCGGCATCGACCGCTATGGCTTTGTGCTGCCCATGGACGAGTGCGACGCGGCGGTGGTGATGGACTTCGGCGGCCGCACGGACTTCCAGTGGGACGTGCCGTTCACCCGCGACTACGTGGGCGACACGCCGACGGAGATGTTCAAACACGTGTTCCAGTCGCTCTGCTGCGCCATGCAGTGCAATCTCCACGTCAAGGCGCGTGGCGAAAACAACCACCACCTCATCGAGGGTGTCTTCAAGGCTTTCGCCCGCACGTTGCGCCAGTGCATACGCCGCGACGTTTTCAGTTACGAACTCCCTTCAAGCAAAGGCGTGCTATGATAGCTATTATTGACTACAAGATGGGCAATCTCCGCTCCGTGGAGAACGCCCTCCACCGGCTCGGGGCTGAATACTGCGTCACCGCCGACGCCGACACCATCCGCCGTGCCAGCCGCGTGCTGCTGCCGGGCGTGGGCAACTGCGCCGAGGCCATGCACAACCTTCACGAGAGCCGGCTCATCCCCGTCATCAAGCAACTGCGCCAGCCCGTGCTGGGCATTTGCGTGGGCTTGCAGGTGATGTGCCGCGACTCAGAAGAGGGCGGCCCTGACGGGCAGCTCACGCCGTGCATGAACATTTTCGACTCGCACGTGCGGCGTTTTCCCGAAAGCGACGAGTTCAAGGTGCCCCACATGGGGTGGAACACGCTGGGAAACTTGGAGAAAAAGCTCTTCAAGGGCATCCAGAGCGGCGACTCCGTATACTACGTCCACTCCTACTACCCCACGCTCTGCCCCGACACCATCGCCACCACGCGCCACGGCCTGCTGTTCAGCGCGGCCCTGAAATACGAGCAGTTCTACGGCACGCAGTTCCACCCCGAAAAGAGCGGCGACGTGGGCGAACGCATTCTTGAAAATTTCCTCAATCTGTAATACATAAGGTGTTCGAGATGCGAACGATGCGGAGCTAATTAGCAACGATGATGTCTGCTAGGAAAAGGCTGAAAGCCTTGCTGGTTCCTAGCCCAGGGCATCGCCCTGGGTTGTTTGCGAGGTTGAGTGTGCGCCCTGCAAGGGCAGCAGTAAAGAACACATATCTACTTTTGCCCTTTCAGGGCGACGACCTTGCTTAAATGGATACCCAGGGTGTCGTTCGGGGCTTTGCCCCTTCACTTTACCCTGGGCTAGGAACTGTAAGGCTTTCAGCCTATCCCTCATTGCTACAACAAACAATTTACTTGTTCACTCTGAACACCCTGCCTATCCCCCCGCATTTATCCCCCAACCACCGACAATGATTGAAATAATCCCTGCCATCGACCTCATCGGCGGCCGCTGCGTGCGGCTTTCGCAAGGCGACTACAACCAGAAACGACAATACGACGCCCTGCCGCTCGACATGGTGCAAGCCTATGCCGACCGCGGACTGCGGCGCGTCCACGTGGTAGACCTCGACGGGGCAAAAACCTCAGAGCCGCTCAACCTCGACACGCTCCGCGAAATAGCCCAAGTCGAGGGTGCTGCGATTGAATGGGGCGGCGGCATCAAGAACGACGAGGCGCTCGAGGCGGTGTTCCGGGCCGGAGCCGCCTACGCCGTCGTAGGCAGCGTGGCGGCGCAGAAGCCCGAACTCTTCGAGCGTTGGCTCGCCCGCTACGGGGCTGACCGCATTGTGCTGGGAGCTGACGTGCGCAACGGACGGGTGTCCGTCAACGGCTGGCAGGAGGACACTTCGCTCTCCATCGACGACCTCATCAACCGCTTCCGTCCCCTCGGTCTCTCGCAGGTAATCTGCACCGAAATATCGCGCGACGGTATGCTCCAAGGCCCTGCCACGGAACTCTACGTGCGACTCCAGACGAAATACCCCGACGTGGACTTCACCGTGTCGGGGGGCATCTCGTCGGCCGACGACATCCGCCGTCTCCAGGCGGCGGGCCTGCGCAAGGTAATCGTGGGCAAAGCCATCTACGAGGGGCGCATCTCGCTCGACGAACTTAAAGAACTCAACGCCAATGCTTAGCAAACGCATCATTCCCTGCCTCGACGTAAAGGAGGGGCGCACCGTCAAGGGCGTGCACTTCGAAGAACTGAAAGACGTGGGCGACGCCGTGCAGCTCGGGCAGCACTACGCCCGCACGGGGGCTGACGAACTCGTCTACCTCGACATCAGCGCCACCAACGAGGGGCGCAACACGTTCACGCAGCTCGTGAGCCGCATCGCCGACGGCATCAACATACCGTTCACCGTGGGCGGCGGCATCTCGTCCATCGACGACGCCGCCCGGCTGCTCGACGCCGGGGCCGACAAGGTGAGCGTCAACAGCGCGGTCCTACGCAATCCGCAACTCATCGACGAAATCGCCGCCCGCTACGGGTCGCAGTTTGTCGTCGTAGCCATCGACGCGCGCCACGCCCAGCTCACTCCCGGCCAGGCCGAGGAGGAAGCGCACTGGACCGTATGCACGCACGGCGGCACGCAGCCCACCGACCGCGAACTGTTTTCGTGGGCCAAGGAGGCGCAGGAACGCGGCGCCGGCGAAATACTCTTCACCTCGATGAACCACGACGGCACAAAGCAGGGCTATCCCTGCTCTACGTTCGCCCGTCTCACGCGCTTGCTCCGCATTCCCGTCATTGCCTCGGGCGGAGCGGGTTCGGCGCAGGACATTGCCGACGTGTTCATCCACGGGCACGCCGACGCCGCCCTCGCCGCCAGCATTTTCCACTACGGCGAAACAACAATTCCCCAACTTAAAGCGGAACTCTCCACCCGGGGAATAAACGTCCGGTAGGCGGCATATAGTACACAACCCTCAAAAAACAATCCCCGCCGTCGGACATTCGCCTCGAGGCGGGGCGCACAAACCAACTATCATGACATTCGACGATTTCAACCTGGCAAAATGCGCCGACGGCTTGCTGCCGGTGATTGTGCAGGACGCGGTTACGCTGCGCGTCCTCATGC
This sequence comes from Clostridiales bacterium, assembly GCA_963632215.1. Classification (GTDB taxonomy): domain Bacteria; phylum Bacteroidota; class Bacteroidia; order Bacteroidales; family Bacteroidaceae; genus Alloprevotella. The sequence continues at coordinate 2,729 of CAVGTD010000018.1, read as the reverse complement.
TGGGATACATGAACCGCGAGGCTTTCGACAAAACGCAACGCGAGGGTGTTGTCACCTTCTTCAGCCGCACAAGGCAGACGCTCTGGACAAAGGGCGAAACGTCGGGCCACTTTCTCCACGTCGTAGAGACGTACGCCGACTGCGACGCCGACACGCTGCTCATCAAGGTCCGCCCCGTAGGCCCCACGTGCCACCGCGGCACGACGGCTTGTTTCGACACGCCGCCCGAGGAGGGGTTCGTCCGTTCGCTTGCCGCCCTCGTCCGCAAGCGTCACGAGGAAATGCCCGAGGGCTCGTACACCACGCGGCTCTTCATCAAGGGCATCAAGGCCATTACGAAGAAGGTGGGCGAGGAATGCACCGAGAGCGTCATCGAGGCAGTCGACGGCAACCGCGAGCGTTTCATCTACGAGGCCGGCGACCTGATGTACCACTACCTCGTTATGCTCGAACAAATGGGCGTTACGGTCGAGGACATTGAGCACGAACTGCTCCTGCGCCACTCGTGAATGGGGGGATGCCGCCCCCAAACCGGAAAATTGTACCTTTGCATCCGCAAGAGCCGCGCACGCTGCGCCGCTCTTGCGGTAACTTTTTATACACCTTTTATATGTACAACTCAAAACGACAAGCGCAACCGCTGACGTTCCGCCACTTCAACCGCAAGGGATGGAGCCTCTTCAGCTGCCTTCACCGTGAGGTGCGCATCGGCGTGCTGAGCGTTGCCACGCTGGCAAGCGCCACGCCCCGCCTCATGGCCGCCTCGCCGTGCCTGGCCGAGGGGAGCAGCGCCGAGCCATCCGCCCTGCCGGCCGACACCCTGGCCCTTGGCGAAGCGAGCGTGTCGGCCTCGCGCGCGCCGCTGGCGGCCAACGCCGCCGCCCGGCAAGTGATGACGTTGACCCGCGACGACCTCGCCGCGGCGGGCGTCCGCACAGTCAACGACGTTCTCAAACTCTCAGCCAGCGTAGATGTCCGGCAACGCGGAGGGTTTGGTATTCAAACGGACATAAGCATCGACGGCGGAACACACGACCAAATCACTATTCTTCTCAACGGTGTTCCCCTTGTCAATCCGCAGACGGGTCACAACGCGGCGGATTTTCCCCTCAACATTTCAGACATTGAACGCGTGGAAGTGCTCGAAGGCGCGGCCTCGCGCGTAATGGGCAGCCAGGCTTTCAGCGGGGCGGTCAACGTGGTCACTCGCAACGCGGCCTCGTCGGCCCGCTACGAGGCCCTGGCCGAAGCCGGCTCGTACGGCACGGTCCGGGCCGAGGCCCGCAAGACGTTCGCTTGGGGCAAGGGCTGGAGTTCGTCGGTGAGCGGCAGTTACCAACGCTCCGACGGGGCGGTGGCCAACGGCGACTTCAAGGGGGGCAAGGGCTACGGCCTGCTCACGTACGATGCCCCCGACTTCCGCTTCGACTTCCAGGCCGGGGCTACGGCCAACGACTTCGGGGCCAACACGTTCTACTCTGCCTCCTACCCCAACCAGTGGGAAGCCACGCGCCGCTACCTCGTCTCCGCCCGTGCCGAGACGAAGGGGCGCATCCGCGTTTCGCCGCAACTGTCGTGGGTGCGCAGTGTCGACCACTTCCAGCTGGCCAAAGGCAGCAACCGCGGCGAGAACTTCCACCGGGGCGACGTATATACGGCCGGCGTGAACGCCTGGACCACATGGCGGCTCGGACGTACGGCCATCGGAGCCGAACTGCGCGAGGAGGCCATCTACAGCACCAACCTTGGGCGCGACCTGGCAGCGGAACAATACGTCAGGATACCGCGGCAGGATTCGCTCTACTATACGAAGAAGGACGACCGCACGAACGTTTCGTTCTTCGCCGAACACAACGTGCTGCTGCGCCGGGCCACGGTGTCGTTCGGCGTGATGGCGGAACGCAACAACGCCATCGACGGCAAGTTCCGCTTCTACCCCGGCATCGACGTGAGCTACCGCCCCACGGAGTCGGTTCGGCTCTTCGCCTCGTGGAACAAGTCGCTGCGTCTGCCGTCGTTCACCGACCTTTGGTACAAAAGTCCCACGCAGGAGGGCAACGTAGGCCTTCGGCCCGAGGAATGCTCGGCGTTTCGCGTCGGGGCGGATTTTGCCAACCGCGTGGCCACCGTGCGCGTCAAGGCGCGCTACCAGCGAGGCACGCACATGATAGACTGGGTGATGTACTCGGCCGACGACATCTACCACGCCGCGTCGTTTGCGCTCGACAATTTCGGGGCGGGCCTCGACGCGAGCCTGTCGCTCACGGAGTGGTGGGGCAAGAAGCAGCCGTTTGAGCGTCTCACGGTGTCGTACGCCTGGACCAGCCAGCACCGGCGCAAGGGCGAGGACTTCTTCAAGTCGAACTACGCCATGGAGTACCTGCGCCACAAGTTCGTGGCCACGCTCGCCCACCGCATCGCCTATCGCCTCTCGGCCTCGTGGACGCTCCGCGTGCAGCAGCGCGAGGGGGCGTACCTGGTCTACGAAAACCTCAAGCCCACCGCCCAGCTGCGGCCCTACGGCACGCACGCCCTGCTCGACTGCAAGCTGACCTGGCGCGAGCCGCACTACGCCCTCTTCGTGGACATGACGAACCTGACCAGCCACCGCTATTACGACATTGCCAACGTGCGCCAGCCGGGCTTCCTCGTCATGGCCGGCGCGTCGGTCGCGTTTTGAGTACGCCGCCGACAAACTCTAATACTCCGCCGACAAACTCGAGTGCGCC
>CAVGTD010000017.1:0-32649 GCA_963632215.1 Clostridiales bacterium | reverse complement strand
CGCCCCTGAACCCGGGCGTTGCCCGGTATCAATGCAGCTGCCCCGATGGGGCGGCAACGTCCCCGAACGGGGAACCCAGGGTGACGTGTCGCCGCTTCGCGTCGCCACTCTGCCCTGGGCTATGAGCAGCTGGCCTTTCAGGCCGCGGTTTGCGGACAAAATGCGCATGGTGTTTCAATGGATTTTTTTGCGCATTTTGCCCCCCCCTAGCTTACAGGTCGATAGTGAACGTCTGCATGGTTTGCAGGTCAATGGTCCAGAGTTTGTTGACGAGCGGCGTACCGTATCCGCAGATGAGTTGCAGAGCCTGTTCGGCCAGTACGCTGCCTACGACGGCCGGGGTCATTCCCACCACGGCTTTCCCGGGGTGGGGCATAGCGAGCGTGGCCGCCTCGTCGGGGTAGAGGTCGCGGTAGTGGCGCGCGTCCGGGCCTACGTTGAACACCGCCGCCTGTCCGTTGAAGCCGCGCACCGCCCCGTAGAGGTAGGGGATGCCCGCCTCGCGGCAAGCGTCGTCGATGAGGAAACGGGTGGCGAAATTGTCGCAGCCGTCCACCACCATGTCGTAGTCCGTTACAATGCCGGCGGCGTTCTCGCTCGTCAGGCGGTAGGGATAGGCAATCAGCTCCACCTCGCTGTTGAGGTTGTGCAGGCGTCTTACGGCTTCGTCAATCTTGGGCAGCCCCAGTTTGTCCTCGCCGTAAAGCACCTGCCGGTGCAGGTTGGTGTCGCTCACCACGTCGTCGTCCATCAGTCCCAGCGTACCGATGCCCGCCCCTGTCAGGTAGAGCGAGACAGGCGAACCCAGTCCGCCCACGCCCACCAGCAAGACGCGCGCCTTGCGCAGTTTCCGTTGCCCCTCCTCCCCAATCTCGGGCAGGAGGGTTTGTCGTTCGTATCGTTCGTACATAAGCCTCTGGTTAAGCTTTCTTCCACTTCGTTGTGGCAAAGTCAAAACTGTCGTCCCAGTCCTTCCACACCGGTTCTACGCCCTCGTTTTTGAGGGCTTGTGTCACCTCTGGCACTGAGCGCGGGTCAGTCACGTCGAACTGCACAAGCGCATCCGTGTGGGTGGCGTATCCGCCCGGCTCCGTCTGGCTGCCGGCCGACATGGTGGTTACGCCGAGCGTGGCCATGTGGTTGCGGAACGACGCGTCTTCGCGCGTGCTGTAGGATATGTCCACGTCGTGGTCGAATATGCGCATGGCAAACGTGAGCTGCGCCAGTTCCTTGTCCGTCATGATGCAGTTGGGCTGGAAACCGCCGTTCTCGGCCGGACACATACGGGGGAAGTTCACGCTGTACTTCGTGCGCCAGTAGTGGCGTTGCAGGTAGCGCAGGTGGCGGGCCATCATGGTGAGGTCTGTGCGCCATTCCTTTTCGAGGCCTATCAGCACGCCCATGCCTATGGAGTGAACGCCGGCTTGCCCCATACGGTCGAAGCCGTCGACGCGCCACTCAAACTTCGACTTCATGCCGCGCGGGTGGTACAGCTTGTAGTTTTCGCGGTGGTAAGTTTCCTGAAAGCAGATCACGCCGTTCATGCCGTGGCGTGTCAGTTCCTTGTAGTCGTCGGCGCTGAGCGGCATCACCTCTATTTTGAGGCACGAGAAGTAGGGGCGCGCCAAGTCGAGAGCCTTTGCCAGGTAAGGCACGCCGGCCAGTGCGGGGTTCTCGCCCGTCACCATGAGCAGCGTCTCGAACGGCCCGAGCTTCTTGATGGCTTCGTATTCCTGCACCATTTCCTCGGGCGTGAGGATGGTGCGCTTCATTTTGTTGGCTACGTGGAAACCGCAGTACACGCACGAGTTCGTGCAGGAGTTGGTGAGGTAGAGCGGAATGAACATCGACATCGTATGTCCGAAACGTTCCTCCGTGTATTTGCGCGACAGTTGCGCCATCTGTTCAAGGTAAGGCTCGGCAGCCGGCGATATGAGGGCCATGAAGTCGTCCACGTCGCAGCGGTCCTTTTGCAGCGCGCGCTCCACGTCGCGCGCGGTCTTTGCGGCAATGGCTTCCGTGGTGTCGTCCCACGAGTATTTCAACAGTTCGTCTGAAAACATTTGCTTGCGTCTAAGTTTATCCTAAAAATGCCGTGAGCGGTGAACTTGCCTCGGCGCGGAACGAGTGTACCTGTGCGGCCAGTCCGGCTTCGTAAGCCTTGCGTCCGGCTTCTACCGCCTTTTTGAATGCCGCCGCCATTTGCGCGGGGTTGCCGGCTACGGCGATTGCCGTGTTGACAAGGCAGGCCGAAGCCCCCATCTCCATGGCCTCGGCGGCGTGGCTCGGCGCGCCGATGCCCGCGTCGACCACCACCGGCACGTTGGCTTGTTCGATGATGATGCGCAGGAAGTCCCTTGTCTGCAAGCCGCGGTTTGTGCCGATGGGCGCGCCAAGGGGCATCACGGCGGCAGCCCCGGCCTCTTCAAGGTGCTTGCAGAGCGTGGGGTCGGCTTGGCAATAGGGCAGCACCACGAAGCCCATCTTCGCCAGTTCCTCGGTAGCTTTCAGCGTTTCGGTGCTGTCGGGGAGCAGGTAGCGCGGGTCGGGGTGGATTTCGAGTTTGAGCCAGTTTGTGCCGAACGCCTCGCGCGACATCTGGGCGGCGAACACAGCCTCCTCGGCGGTGCGCACGCCCGACGTGTTGGGCAATAGCTGAATGTGGTCGGCCTTGACGTGCGCCAGCATGTCGTCGTCCTCGTCGCCGAGTTCCACGCGCTTCATGGCGAGCGTCACCATCTCCGTGCCCGATGCGGCGATGGCTTGCTTCATTGCTTCGTTGTTGCTGAATTTTCCTGTGCCGACAAACAGGCGCGACGTAAACTCGCGGTCGGCTATTTTGAGTGTAGACATATTATGTATATGTGTGTAGTTGTTGATTGGTTACGAATATTCTTGGCGTACGGGCGAGCGCTATCCTCCGCAAGCGGCTTTGATGACGGTGACCTTTGCGCCCTCGCCGAGCGCAAAGCCGTCCCACTGCGTGCGCGGCACCATCTTGTTGTCCACGGCGGCTGCCACGCCCTGCGCCGGCAGGCCGAGTTGGTCAATCAGTTCTGAAAGATTAGTGGCTTCGGTAGTCACCTCCTTGTTGTTGACGAATACTTGCATAATCACAGATTTAAAAGGGTTGAGTTACCAGTTTGTGGTTGTGCAAACAAAGGGGAGGGGACTTGTCGCGTTCTGCCGACGCTCAGCAAGCGTTTCGGGCTTGCTCCGCAACAGCGGAAATAAAGGCAGAAACTTCAAAGTAGCGTCTTTACAATGCCTACGGCAGCATTAACTGCATCAGGTCGTAAGGGTATAATCTCAGCTTGCCCGCATCCGCAATGTGCGCCAAGGGCAAGCACCCCTTTGTCTTCACTGCTGCAAAAGTAATGCTTTTTGCAGATATGTGTATTGTCCGCCAGCCCCTTTTTGTCCGTCCTGTTTGCGCATACTGAACACCCTGCCGCTTAGGGCGGAGTTGTCGCGAAAATGGATTTCCCCCGATTTCGGTTCTTTGGGGAAGAATCGGAGCAACCTGCGGGGTAGTGAAAGTACACCGCCGACAAACTCGAGTCCGCCCACGGGCGCACTCGAGTACTTCCGTGGACGCACTCGAGTACATTGGCGGGCGGACTCGAGTACGCCCACGGGCGCACTCGAGTGCTTTGGGCGGCGGACTCAAGTGCGACGGCGGAGCATTCGGAACAGCCGAGTGGCTGCCGCGCGTGGACGTGAAGAAAAACTTGCCGTCCCGGCCTTCAGAAGTTTTACGACCGTCCAAAAGGCTTGCACGTTCAAAAAAAATGAGAAAAAAGGAATTTTGGAGAAGATTGGAAAAGGAAAATTGGGGGGGTAATTTATAAGTTTGCCCCCAAACAAAGTGAAAAACACCCACGTATACCCCTCGCAGCCAAAGGCGGCGGCAACGGAAACCTTCTGAAAACCAAAAGGAACGTCCCCTCCCCCCCCCCAGAGGCTGCAAACAGACAACTATAATCCATTAAGACAGGGTATTTATGGCAACATACTGCAAGAAATGCGGCGCAATGCTGCAACCGGAAATGAAATTTTGCATGAAGTGCGGACAACCAGCCGACTTGCAACCGCAAGCGCCGGCGCAACCCCAGATGCCAACTCCGCCGCAAGGCGCAGCCCGCCCCCAGCGTCCCCAACCCTTAAAAACGGTCATGCCCCAGCCGCCTCAGGCACCCGGACAACCGCGAAGTTCGCAAACTCCGCAAGGAAGCAAGGGAATGTTTACCAACGCCGTGCGGGCAGTGGCCAACACCGTGACGGGCGGTGCGCTCAACCGCCAAATAGCCAACGAACAACGAGCTGCCGTCAATCAACAGGCTGCCGCAGGGCGTCAGGAAGTGCAACAGGCGCAAAACGCCCAGCTGCAAGCCGAACTGGCCCAGCGGTCGGCAGAGCAAGAGGCGGAACGCGCCCGCGACCGCCGCAGTATGGAAGCCGTGGACGGCGTGGACGTGGTGCGCGGCCGTACCATCTGGAACATACAGCCCGGCGAGATAGCCCGTAAAATAAGTGAGCGCGAACTCGAAGAAGTCGAAAAGCTCAAGGGCATCATCGTGCAGGAGGGCTGCACCGCCGTCATCTTTGCCAACGGCGAACTCGTGTCCACCCTTTCCGCCGGTGCCTATTTGTTCTACAAGTCTGTGGAAGAAGAAAAGGCTGCCATCAAATCTGCCATCGCAAAGGCAGAGAAGGAAATGGCGGAGAAAGACAAGCAGGAGCGCGACCGCAAGCGCCAAGAGTCGCCCACCTTCCGCGAACTGGGCATTGTGGGCGAAATTGGTCGCGGCTTCAAGTGGTTGGGGCGCATCATCTTTGGCGAAAAGAAAGGCGAGCGAAAGGAGAAAGCCGAGAAACGCAAACTTGACTACGCCCGCATACTTGCCAGTGCCACCCAGTCACCCATTCTTTCCGTTTACATTGTCAGCAACCGCTTCGTTACGCTCACTTTCGGCGGTAACGTAAACGAGAACGGCGAACTCGCTTTCCAGCCTTACACAATTCCCGTTGGCATCCACAATGTGGAGGTCGGCGTATCCTTGCAGATGCGCATCAGCGACATTCACGCCTTTGCCACCAACTATCTTGCAGACCGCTGCAGCGTGTCGACGCGCGAGTTGCAGCAGATGCTCAGCGGCACTGTCGAGACCCTCTTGCGCCAAGCCCTCCGCAACAGCGACTACGAGCAGAGCGGTTTGCCGCAGGACGTGGTGGACAGCCTGAAAGCGCAGATACAGCAGACCGTCAATCAGCAGGTCTACGGCATAGAGTGTACGCAGGTACTCAACATCACCGACAACAACCAGGACTTTGAGCGTTTCCGCCAGGTGGAGCGTCAACTCTACAACACGGAGAGGGAACTCGACTTTATGCACCGCACGGGCGAGTTCCGCAACCGCATGGAAGTGGAGGCTAACTCCCAGCAAATAGCTTCTGCCCACAATGCGGAAGACTTGCGCCATGCCCTGCAAACCATCAATAAGGACCAATTGCTTCACGACGACGAACTTGAAGAGTTCGTTCTGTTGCTCGAAAGTCAAAAGCGCATCCGTCAGGCCAAGACCGAGGAGGACGAACACGAGGCGTTGGAAGACCTTCGCAAAAGCCGCCTTGTCAAGCAGGAGGAGATGGAAGTCCTCGAGGACGAACTTGCCCACAAAAAGATACCGCGCGAGGAAATCACGCAAATCATGCGCATTCAGAGTCAGCAGAACATCGACACTGCACGGCTCAAAGCGGAATGGGCCTTGGACGACTCACGCACCGACCACGACTGGGAACGCGAAGACCTCGAACGCCGCCGCAACTGGGGCATCGAGGACGAGCAGCGCGAACGCGAGTGGATGCAGGAGGAGAAAGAGTACAACCGCAACTTCGAGCGCAGAACCAAGGAAGACGACTACGACTTCAACCGCAAGGCAAAGGAGGACGACTACGACTTCCGGCAAATGATGCGTCGGCGTGAACTCGAAAAGGAAGACCATCTCCTTGCACGCAGCGAAAAACTCGAAGACGACCGACTTGCCTATGGCCGTCAGCGTCAGGACAAGATGGACGACGAGCAGATCGAGGCCAACCGTCACCAGCGGAATATGGACAAGCTCCAGCAAATGGCGCAGATGCAGGCGCAACTCGACCAGCAGAAGTACCAGCACGAGGAGAACGTAGCCACCATTCAGAGCAACGAGCAGATAAACCGCGACAACCAGTTTGCCAACATGTCGGCCGAGCAAATACGTGCCGCCCAACTCTCCCACCTCACCGGCGAAGCCCAAGTGGCTATGGCCAACGCCTACAATGGCGAGAAGGAAGCCGAGACACTGCGACAGACCGCCATGGAGAAAGAGGCAATGATGCAACAGATGCTCCAAATGCAGCAACAGAACAGCAATGCGCAGATGGAAGCCATGATGAAGATGGCGGGCATGATAAAGGACACCGCAGCAACCGTGAGCGGTGCGCAACAAAGCCAACAGCAGCAGCGCATTGACCAACTCGAGGCCGACAACCGCCACCAGCAGGAACGGGTGGACCACGCGCAGGACGTAGCCATGAGCCACATCTCGCAAGTGAGTACTGCCGCCGCCAACAACCTCAACGCATTCAACGGCGGTTGGGGCGGCGGCAACGCAGCGTCAGCCCCGCAAGCCGCGCCGCAGAGCCAGCCACAGGCCGGGCAACAAGAGCCGATAGAATGCCAATGCTACAACTGCGGGCGCACCATCCGCATTCTCCCCGGCACGCCGCAGTGTCCCGAATGCGACGCACCGTTTCAATGGTAACAACTTCTAACGACTACAATTATGACGGATATAAAACTCGACGGCGATGCGGCTGTGGTGGGCGGCATTCACTCCGACTCGCACAATACGCAAAACAACTACAACACCACGCACAACAGTACGGTGAACCACAACACCGTCTACGAGGCGCAGAAGTCACTGACGGAAATCAGCCAGCAAAACGAACTCCTCTTCCTGCAAGCCGTGCAGAAGAGGTTGGCCGACGGACGGCTCGACGACCAAAAGTTGGCCGAACTCAACCAACTCAGCATCCAGTGGCATGTGGCTCCGGCGAGGGCGAACGCTATCATCGCTCAGGTACGCCGCGACATGAAAGTGCTTCAAGGCGGAAAGGGCAACGACTTCCTTGCCGAACAGGTTCTCAACGAGGTGTTCAATGCCATCCAAAGCAACAGCCTCGACATCCTGAAGAAGAAGTTCAACACCTTGGAACAGTTGGGCGGCACGATGACCGCCGACAACAACATCCAGTTCTACTACCACCTGTTGCTCGCCTCGATCTATCCCGACAAATGCGCCCTCTCCTTTTTCGGCTCCCACACCGACAACTATTGGCAACTCTTCTGGGCGCACGTGGCTTTCATCAAGACCGGCAATACCGACAACGCCACCGCCCTGCTGCCCCGAATGGGCGGCTTCGGATGTCCGCAGGGCGACATTGCCCTCCTTATGGCGCTCGACAACCTCGCCGACTACCACAAGAACGGCAAGCAGGACTACTACCGCCAACAAACCACGCAGTATCTCGACCAAGCCGTGCAGAACGGCATGAGCGAACCGTTGGGCGCATTGTGGTATGCCGTGAAGGAAATGCTCGAGGACAAGCCCAAGCCCGAGGAGTGGTATAAGTTCTATTGCGACACCACGCTCTCAGAACTGAAGCCGAAGGAGAAGAGCAAGATGGCGGTACCGCCCAAGATGCCCACGCCGCCGCCCATGCCGAAGTTCAATGCGCAGAACGTGAAGCTCAACCAAATGCAGGGTTTCAATCCGCTGCAAGCGGCGCAGAAGATGGGTATCGGTACCACCGATGCCATCACGAAGAAGCCGCAAATGGCCGTGATGCCCGGCTGCACCGTTCCGCCCCCAATGCCCAGTGCCAGTGCGGCCAATGTGCCGCCTATGCCCAGCCAGAGCAAGGCAGTGCCTACGCCCGAGGCCGTCCACATGGCCACCGAGGTGCGCACGGCCGATGAACCCATAGACCGTCCCGACCCGTTCGAGGAACATTACGGCATTCTCCTGACCGACAGCAACGCATTGGCAAGAAAATACGGTTGCACGCAGCAGGAAGTGTACGACGTGTTCAACGACTTCATCCAGACCGCCTACGACCAGCAGATGTACTGGACGTTCCTCGACCTCGCCCAGTACGGCATCGATTCCGCCCAAGCCGCGCCATCGTGGCAGGAGTGCAACGAAGCCGTGTCGCGCTGCATTGCCGACAACGGCCTTTCTGCCGGTCCCGACCTCCACCTCTTTATAGTAGGTGGCGACGACGTAATACCCATTCCTCGCATTGAAGATCCTTGGGAGCATAGCGACGACGATGCCCCGCAGCCCACCGACACTTGCTATGCCTTCGAAGGCACTTACATCCCCGATTTGCTCGAGGGCGAGCAGAGTGACTTTACCGTCGAAGCCGCCCGCAACAATGTGGCTCGTCTGCCTTTGGAGGACGGTCCGCTCACCACCGACATCCGCAGCGACATCGGCGCATACTTAAACATCAGCGGTTTGTATGGCGGAGGCATTCCCGTGGGCAATGTAGTGATGATAAGCAACAACGAATGGATTCCTGCCAGTTGCACCATGACCCAACACCTGCCGCTGCTCTACAATACCGACGACCCCGAACTGATTCGCAACGGAATGTACATCAGTCCGAAACTGCTCACAGAGGACCAATCCTCTCTCAATATCTACCGCCAGTCGTTGGCAAAGGGCGATATGCTGATGTTCAATCTTCATGGCTCCGGCGAAAACGGCGAGTGCGGCTTCTACAGTACCGATGAGGCTTTCAATCCCTCATTGCTCGGCGACAGCAGGGCAAGAGTGTTCAATACCGTGGCTTGTTTCGGCGCACGCTATTCGGGCTATGAACGCAACGACTCCATGGTCCTCAGTGCACTCTACGGTGGCGGTATACTTCTTTATACGGGTTCGCTCATCCCCGTGCCGATGTTTTCGGACAGGCAGACCGACGAGGCTCGGCAGTTACTCCTCAACCCCGGCACGGGCAGCGAGGTGTTCATGCGCCTCTATCCGCTCTACCAGTTCAAGGGAATGACGGCCGGCAGGGCTTTGCTGCAAGCCAAGTGCGACTATTTCAATATGTGCCGCCACGTGGAGAGCGACGGTTTCTCGCTGAGCACCGCCCTGATGTTCTGCCTCTATGGCAACCCGATGCTCCACGTCCGCCGCAGGGATTATGTGGTGGAGTCGGCCTTGCAAAACGATGCCATGCCGCCCGCCCCGGTCAAGGGCAACGGCCAGGCTGTTCGCAAGACGCTTCTTCAGCGTGTCATGCAGAAGGACACTGGCAACCAGTCGCTCGTCGACCAAGTGCGTGGCTACGTGGACAACAACCTGAACGCCATCCGTTCCATGGTGGAGCAGCACCTCTACCGCCAGTTAGGGCTTGACCCACAGACGCTCCACAGCATCGACCGGTTCAGCCGTCCCACCATCGACGGCAACTACGCCACGGGCTACTCGTTCAACTACCACGACCCCACCCGTCCCTTTGCCGCCGACACTTATGTGGAGGTGGACGCAGAGGGAAACACCAAACGGGTGTACACCACGAAATGACTTTGAGACAACAAACAACAATAATATTAACGATAAAGTAAAACACAATTATGGGACTTTTCGGTTTTAAATCTTCCCGTGAAGTGGAGGAAGAAAAAAGAAAAGCGGCGGCCGAAGCCGCTCGAAGAGTGGAACAAAACAACCTGACCAACCTCAGCAACCTGAGCAAGGGCAGTCAGGTAAACTTTTCCATTCCGTTTTTCGACGTGTTCGACCCTCGTTTGCAGGACTACGGCGTGCCTGTTTCTGTCCACGGCGCGGTGGTGTATGCCATTGAGGATATGGACCTCTTCCACAGCGTAAACCGCAACGAAGGTTACAGCGACGAGACATTCAAAAACAAACTCCGCGGCCAGCTCACGAAGTTCATCAAGAGCGTGGTGAGCAATGCCCCCACCGATGCGCAGATTCCTCTCGTGCAGATTGAACGCAAAATCTTTGAGATCAGCGAACTCGTGCAGCAGCGCGTCACACCACAAGTGGAGAAACTCTTCGGCATCACCATCCGCAGTCTCGACATCACGGGCATCAACGTGGACAAGGATAGCCGCGGCTTCCGCGAACTGAGGGCGCTCACCGCCGACTTGGAGAAGGAACGTGTCATGGCGCAGCACACAGCGCAGATTTCCAACTTCAATCTCAACAACGACCTCCAGCAGGATGCGCTCAAGAAGCAGTCGTCTCTCAACCTCGACGCCATGGAGCGCAGGCAGGAACTCGACCTCGGCGGCCAAGAGGAATTGCAGCGCATGAACCTCGAAAACCAGCGCGAGACCATGCGCATCCAGCGCGAGGAAATGCAGCGCGCTTCCCGCCTCCAGACGGAACAGACCTTCCTCGGGGCGCATCAGGCAAACCTCAATGCGGGCGTGCTGAACAACGCTACCGACAACGGTCTCAACGCTTTCTCCCAGCCCACCATGAACAGTATGGGCAATATGCCCGGCATGGGCGGCGGAATGGGCAACATGGGTGCGCCCCAAATGCCAAGCATGAACGCTGCCGCTCCGCAAGTGCAGTACTACATCGGAATCAACGGCCAGCAGTATGGCCCTTGCGACTGGAACAAGCTCAAGCAACTCGTTCAGCAAGGCCAACTCACCCAGCAGTCCTACGTCTGGAAGAACGGCATGGCGCAGTGGGAAGCAGCCGGCACAGTCGCCGAACTCGCTCCTCTCTTCCAAGGCACAGCTCCCCAAATGCCCGGTATGCCTCCTTCTATGCCGGGGATGTAAATCTGTAACATAACCAATATATCGTATCACAATTAAAAAACCATTATTATGCAAAACGCAAACAACAATCTCGTTCCCAAAGAATTAGACGATCTTATCCAAGAGTACCTTACCGACGGCGTAATCTCGCCTAAGGAACGCCAAGTCCTCCTGAACAAAGCGAATGAATTAGGCCTCAACGTAGACGAGGTGGATCTTTACATCGATGCCCAGCAGCAGAAAGCCGATCAAGCCGTAGCAGCTGCAGTGAATAAGCGTCGCGGCAAGACCTGTCCGTTCTGCGGCAGCCCAATACCAGAACTTACCGACAAGTGTCCCAATTGCGGCCAGCTGATAACAGTTGAAGCGAGCAAGGAACTTGAAGAAATCCTCGAAAAACTAGAAAGTGCTCTTGTGGGTTTCAAGCAAGGCGGATTTAACCAGATGAAGAAAAAGGCTGAAGTAGAGCGTTATGTTCGCAGAGGAAAAATGTTCTATGAAAGTAACCCGAAGGTAAAATCTTTGTTGGAAGAAGTGGAGAACGAAAAGAAAGCAATTGAAAGGGGGCAAAGAAAACGAACTATGGTTGCCATACTGTTGTCAATCATCGGCATCGGATTATTACCATTGCTGGGCATTTTAGCTCCCAACAAGACAAACAAAGGTGTAGAAACCACGCAAGTGGAGAGTACAGTAGACGAAAACTTAGACAGCCTTTCAACTGTCCAAAAGACAGTGAAGAAAGCCACCCAAGCCCTTGACAATGGTGATGTAGACGAAGCTGCAAAATTGTTGAAAAGGTGTGATGCTAGCTCCTTAAGTGATTCGTATGGTGACGGACCTTCATACAAGACTGCGGTATCAGAAGTCGTGGATGCTTATCTTGAAGAAGGAGAAAAGAAAAAAGCGCAGAATTTAGTGACGACCTGTGCTATGAAGTTCATTTATACGTCCTACATGCGCGAACTGTATGAGAAGTTGGGTGGAGACCCAGAAAAAGGATTTGAAGATTGATACAAAAAAACGAGAACGTCTAAGAACACAATGAATATGGAAAATGATGCATTAGAAAAAGTCATCGGTCAATATCTTGACAAGGGGTTCGGTTCGATGAACAAAAACGACTTCGAAGTCTGGATATTCCATTATCTCATGCAGCAATGGCCCAAGGACAAGACGAGTTATGAGATAAGCATGGAACTGAGAATCCCCGAGGCGAAGGTAAAACGCTTGTGCTATGAGGCAGAGCTGAAATACCCTTCGGTCAATGACGATGACAGAAGAAAATTATTGGCAGATGCCATCAGGAAGGCTAAGTTCCGTGAGGCGAAAGGCCAAATAACCTTCGTCATCTCTGATAAGATGCTTCGTTCCTATCTTGAAGACCTGCTTGCCAAAGACGGACGTTTCTACGACAGTTCGTTCAGTTCTAATATCATCGTGATGGGCGCAAATGATTTCCTCTATGTCCTCGAGAAGGTGTATGTTGACAAAAATGTCTGGAAAGAGATACGGGACAAAGCAAACCATGACCTTGGCGAGAGCAAGACTCTGCCCAAGTCTTTCGGTCAAATAGCCGAAGAACTAGGAACTGGATTTTGCAGCAACTTGCTCGGAAAGTTCGTAGGGAAAGCGTCAGTCAGTCTTGTTGATAATATAAAAGATGCAGTTATAGAGCATTTCAGAAATAAGGACTGATAAAACAAACAAGGGGGCTTGGGATTTTCCCGCCCTCTTGTTTGACCCAAATAAGAATTTTGATGCCGTGTTGGGGACTTGCTGTGCTTGGGGGCTATATCTGCGATGAAGCGCAGGATATGGCAAGGCGTGTCATGGTTCGACTCCGTTGTTGTTTGTGATGATTCGCCAGTAGCCGGTTTTGTCTGAACCTTCATGCCGTATTATCTTTGACATTGCGACAAGGTCTCGTTCTATAGTACGTTTGTTCACCGACATTTGCACCGACATCTCATTTACTGTGACAGAAGGTTTGGTTTTTACCATATTATATATACAGCGTTGGCGTTCAGTTAATTCCGTTAATATATCTTCCGAATTTACACCGACATTTACACCGACATTTACACCGACATTCCCCATAATAGTACCCTGTAAACTGGGAGCCTTGTCGCCGTATCGTTCTTTGTTTCTGGTTGCCAATTCGTCCAAGGAAAAACGCTTGATCCATACGCTTACGCCGCCGTCAATTTCCGTTATTACGGGCATCGGGTAATTGTCGGCCTCGAAACTCTCCCGTACTTTGGTGTAGCCACGTCCCCATGTCTCGATGAAGCCAGCTCGGAACATTACGGCGGCAATTGTCTTGTTCCTTGGGCGGGAACTGTGCTTGCGCATCAAGGTCTCGGCGGTATAACCCTCTGGCAAACCGCCCTCGTTCCATATCTCCACATGGTCGCTGTACACCTGCATTTGGATAGGGGCACCCATATACTCTTTGTGGCAAACGCTGTTGTAAAGGATTTCTCGCAAACCGTCTTCGGGTATCTCCAACGGTTCCACTCGTTCCATGCCTTCATAATGGATAGGGGAGTAGAGGTATTTGCTCTTCAATACCTCCACAACTCGGTCCACCATCTGAATTACGTTGCCTTCTACAACGTCCTGAATAATCAGGTCGCTTTCGTTGACACCGAATCTTCCTATCTTGAACTGTACGCCGGCAAAGCGACGCTGGGGATTCTTGCCGAAAAGGAGCACGGCGGCTGCACGCAGGAAACCGTCTTCGCCGATGAGGTTCATGTTGCGCAGTACGTCTTCCGTAGGAGCCTCCTTCTCGCCTGGGTCTATACGTCTTTTGCTGATGCCCCTTCGCAGGAAATAGTCAATGGCCGAACGGTCAATCTCTTTCAATGTGGCTGTGGGCAACGGCATATCATCCCACGAGTGTCCCATCTTCCGCATGATGAACTGCTGGAGCGCAATGCCTTTCAGTTCTTGCTTGGTAGAGCCAGAACGATAGTGGTACACGCCACGGTAAGCTATCGGCATACTGCTCGGCGTAACGACAATCTCAATGTATTCCTTGCTGTCCTTTGAAAGCACGTTGACATCCTCGACAATACCCAGAAAGTTGGCAATTTTGTTGGGGATGTCCTCCATGAGTTTCTTGGCATCACGCACTCCGACAATCTCCTTGTCGTCGTTGACACCTATATATATACGACCGCCTTGCGCATTTGCGAATCCGCAAATCCACTGCAGGTATTTGTCGTTCCACGTCTCCTTGTATTCTATGTTCTGGCTTTCATTCAGCATCGCTCATGTTGTTTGTGTTCTTGGTAGAATAACGGCACGGCGCAAATTTACGGAAAAGCGGCGTAACTATCTCGCAGATTAGAGCTCCGAAGCAGCGTATCCCCAAGCCACTTTTGCCGGCGAAGCGGAAAAGTATCGTACCTTTGCACTGAAACACAAGTTGAAGAACACATGTCACTTCCCCAAGACCCTATGATGCTGTTTAGCGTGGTGAATACGAAGCTGCGCGACGAATACGGCTCGCTCGACGCGCTTTGCGCCGACCTCAACGTGAACCGCAAGGAACTCGAAGCAGCCCTCTCGCAAGCCGGATTTGAATACAACGAGGCGCAGAATAAATTTTGGTAAGTCCCTCCCCAAGAACTCCCTTATGAACACACCCCCTGCCGTTCGGCGCATTGCCGGACGATTTCCGTTTACTGTTGTTTGCGTTGCCTTGATATGGTACCTCTGCTTGTTCCGTGCGCCCAGAGTGCGCGTGCTGAGCGATATTGAGGGTTTCGACAAGGTGGTGCACGTGGCTATGTACCTCGGCACGTGCTGCGTGTTTTGGGCGGAATACGCAAGGGGAAAATTCCGCTGGGGACGGCTGCGCCTTGCGCTGGTGGCCGTGGCGTTGCCCATCGCCATGAGCGGCGTGATAGAACTGGCGCAGGAGTACCTCACCGACTATCGTTCGGGCGACTGGCTCGACTTCCTTGCCAACAGTTGCGGCGTGTTGCTGGCGTGGGCGTTGTCGCCCGTCGTTAGGCGCGTCTTCGCCAAACAAAATCCCTAAGAACCGTGTATATCCGCATATCCGACAGCGAACTCTCGTTCGCCCACTACGAAGCAAGCGAACCGCAGAATTTCCAGTTCGCCACATTCCCCGTACGCCCGCAGGTGTCGCTCATGGTCAACCTGCGCACAGCCTTGCAGCAGGTGGACTTCCTGCAACAGTCCGCCCGCCACACCGAGGTGCTTGTCAACACGGCCGTCACGCCCGTGCCGCTCGCCGAGTTCCAGGAAGAGGACATCGAAACGCTCTTCCACTCGTGTATTGCCACCGAGGGCAAGCAGCGCGTGTTCTACGACAGCGTGCCGGCTCTCAACGCCGTACTGCTCTACGCCTTGGGCGAGAGCGTGTGCAGTTCGTTGGAGGAAGTGTTCGGCCGGGTGCATTACACCTCGTCGCAAACGCCCCTTTTGCAGCACTTCGCCAAGAAAGGCGTAGACACCACCACGGGGCGGCGCGTATTCGTGTACCGCCGCGACAACTGGGCGCACATCACGGTGCTCGAAGCCAACCGCCTCGTCACGCAGAACGCCTACCGCGCGAGTTCGCCGGCCGACGTGGAATACTACCTCTTCAACACCATGCAGCACCTTGCCCTCCCGGCCGACACGACCCCCGTATTCGTGGCCGGCGACGCCGCCCTGCGCACGCCGCTCGAGGAGGACTTGAAGATGTATGCCTCGCGCGTCTACGCCGTCAACCCGGCGGCGGAGTTCAACCGCAGTGTGGTGGCCACCACCGAGGGTGTGCCTTACGACCTTATGTGCGCCCTCTTACGATAACGAACGATACGAACCATGAGAATAATCACCGGAAAATACAAAGGACGGCACTTCGACGTGCCTCGCTCGTTCAAGGTGCGGCCCACAACCGACTTTGCCAAGGAAAACCTCTTCAACGTGCTGCGCGCCTACGTCGACTTTGAGGACATCCGCGCGCTCGACCTCTTTGGCGGCACGGGGAGCATTTCGCTCGAACTCCTCTCGCGCGGCTGCCAGAGCGTGCTGACGGTGGAGAAAGACCGCCGCCACCTCGCCTTTATGGAGCAGTGCCAACGCTCGCTCGGCGACGAGGCGTGGACCCCCATGGCGGGCGATGCCCTGCGTTTCATTGAACGCGGCCGTGAGCCGTTCGGCCTCATCTTTGCCGACCCGCCCTACGCCCTGCCTGAACTGGGCGAACTGCCCGACCGCGTTATGCAGTCGGCCCTTGTGGACGACGATACGCTCTTCGTGCTTGAACACGGCAAGGACTACGACTTCAGCACGCGCCCCGACTTTCTCGAACACCGCTCGTACGGCAGTGTGAACTTCAGCTTTTTCAGAAAACCCCAACCATGACCGACGAAGACTATATGCGCCGCGCCCTCGAACAGGCCCGACAGGCGTTCGACCGCGACGAGGTGCCCGTGGGCGCAGTGGTTGTCTGCAAGGACACCATCATATCGCGCGCCTACAACCTCACCGAAACGCTCACCGACGTGACGGCCCATGCCGAAATGCAGGCCATCACCGCCGCCGCCAACCACCTGAACGGAAAGTACCTCGACGTTTGCACGCTCTACGTCACCGTTGAGCCCTGCGTGATGTGCGCCGGGGCGTTGGGCTGGTCGCAGATTGGGCGCATTGTCTACGGCGCGGCCGACCCCAAACGCGGCTTTTCGCGCTTTGCCCCCAATGCCCTCCACCCCAAGACGCAGGTGACGGCCGGCGTGCTGGCCGAGGAGTGCGGCGAACTGATGCGCACGTTCTTCAAATGCAAACGCTGACCATGGCACAGCACAACCTGCTCGGCGCGGAGGGCGAACAGGAAGCCCTCTACTACCTGGCGGAAAAGGGGTACACGCTCCTCGACCGAAACTGGCGCGTCGACCACCTCGAAATAGACATCGTGGCGGAGTGGCACGGCGAGATTGTCTTCGTCGAGGTGAAAACCCGCCGCAACGAAAACTACGCCCCGGCCGCCGAGGCCGTCACGCTCGAAAAGAAGCGGCGCGTCATTGCCGCCGCCCGTGCCTATATGGCCATTCACGGATTGCGCCACAAGGCTTACAGCTACGACATCATCACGCTCGTAGGCACCGAGCCGCCCTTCGCAATCAACCACATCCGCCACGCCTACAACGAGGACGGCGTTTGGCACGAAAGCCAGCGCAAAAGCCCGTTTCAGGTTTAGGACGAAAGTCCTCCCAATTCCCGTCACACGATGAACCCCGCCGACCTTTCCTTTCCCCAAAATTGGGCGCACTGGCATTTGCGCGAGACGGACTCCACCATGCTGCAAATGCGCAGGGCGGAGTACGCCGTACCTGCCGGAAAGGACTTCGCCCTGCTGACCGCCGACTGGCAGACCGCCGGACGGGGGCAGCGAGGCACGCACTGGGAGGCCGACGCAGGGCGAAACCTTCTTTTCAGTTTGCGCTTTCAGCCCCGGGGCGTACCGGCCGCGGAGCAGTTCGCCCTTTCCGAAGCCCTTGCCCTTGGCATCCGTGCCGCCTTGGCGGCCACGGGCGACGGCTTCAGCGTGAAGTGGCCCAACGACATCTACTGGCGCGACCGCAAGGTGTGCGGCATGTTGCTCGAACACCAGTTGCAAGGCAGCCGCATTGTGGAAACAATCGCCGGCGTGGGCATCAACGTCAACCAAGCGGACTTCAGCAGTGACGCGCCCAATCCCGTTTCGCTGCTGCAAATTACGGGCCGCGAAACGCCCTTCGCCGAACTGCTGCGGAGCGTTTTGGCGGAGTTCGAACAACGTTTGCGCAAGGCCGTGCAAGGCCGCTACGGAGAACTGCACGAGGAATACCGCAAACACCTCTTCCACGGCGAGGGGCTGCACGCCTATTTCGACGTAGCCCGGCAGCAGACGTTCGAGGCGGAGATAGCCCGTATATCGCCGCTCGGAACGCTCACCCTGCGCTTGCCCGGCGGCGAGGAACGCACCTACGCCTTTAAGGAAGTGAAAACAATTATCCAAGGAGGGAAAACGCTTTGAACAGCCTCGCGAACAGCAACCTCAGCCGCCACATTCTGCACATTGCCCTGCCGAGCATCGTGTCGAACATCACCGTGCCGCTTCTTTCGCTCGTCGACACCGCCATCGTGGGCCACCTCGGCGCGGCGGCCTACATCGGGGCGATTGCCCTGGGCGGCATGGTGTTCAACATGGCCTATTGGCTCTTCGGCTTCCTGCGCATGGGCACGAGCGGCCTCACGGCTCAAGCCTACGGGGCTGGCAACCGCCGGCTCGTCCACCACACGCTATTCCGTTCCCTGCTCCTGGCTCTGGCCGTGTCGCTCGTGCTGATTGTTTTGCAGGGAGTCATTTTCAACACCACTTTCCGTTTCGTGGCCGCCACACCGCAAGTCAGGCAGCTGGCGCACGTGTATTTCCGCACGCTCATTTGGGGCGCGCCGGCCGTGCTGTGCCTGTACAGTTTCACGGGCTGGTTTCTCGGGCAGCAAAACGCCCGTCTGCCCATGTTCACGGCCGTGGCGCAAAACGTGGTCAACATTGCTTGCAGCGCGTTCTTCGTGTTTGTTCTCCGCATGAAGGTTGAGGGCGTGGCCCTTGGCACGCTCATTGCCCAGTATGCCGGACTTGCCATCTCCCTTGTGGCTTGGCGCAGGAAGTACTTTCCCCGGCGTGCCGACGCAGTCTGGCGCGGCGTGCTTCGGCGCAGCGAGTTGGGCAAGTTTTTCGCCACAAACCGCGACATATTCCTGCGCACGTTTTTCCTCATTGCCGTCACCACGAGTTTTACGGCGTTCGGCTCGGTTCAGGGCGAAACGGTTTTGGCAGCCAACACGCTGCTCATGCAGTTCTTCGTGGTCTTTTCCTACGTTATGGACGGCTTTGCCTACGCCGGCGAGGCGTTGGGGGGCAAATTTGTGGGCTTGCGCAGCCGGGCGGACTTCCACCTGCTCGCCCGGCGGCTCTTCGTATGGGGCGTGGCGTTGTCGGGGCTCTTCACCCTCTTGTACATACTGTGCGGCCCGGCGTTCCTTGGCGTGCTGACCGACAACCGCCCGGTGGCGGACTGCGCCCTTCGCTTCTTCCCCTACGTTTGCGCCGTCCCTTTGGCCGGATTTGCCGCCTTCTTGTTCGACGGACTGTTTATCGGAGCCACGTCTACGCGTTTCATGCTGGCGGCGGTGGCTCTTGCCTCTGCCTTGTATTTCGGACTGGTCAGCCTCTTGCCGCAGGGCAACCACGGGTTGTGGCTGGCGTTCCTGAGCTACCTCGCTTGCCGCGGCGTGGTGCAGGCACTGCTTTACCCCCAGGTGGCAAAGAAAATAGCCTAACGCCAAGACAACACGATAAAAATCACTAATTTTGCGCTATAAGAACGAAGCAAAAGACACAGACAATGGCAAAATTCAAACGCATCCTGCTCAAACTGAGCGGAGAGAGCCTGATGGGCGAGCAAGGCTACGGCATCGATACGAACCGCCTCAACGACTACGCGGCGCAAATCAAGGAAGCCCTCGAAATGGGCGTGCAGATAAGCATAGTGATAGGCGGCGGCAACATTTTCCGCGGTCTGAGCGGAGCCACCAAGGGCTTCGACCGCGTCAAGGGCGACCAAATGGGCATGTGCGCCACGGTGATCAACTCCCTCGCCCTCAGTTCGGCTCTTGGAGCCGTAGGCGTGAAGAGCAAGGTGCTTACGGCCATCCGCATGGAGCCTATCGGAGAATTTTACAGCAAGTGGAAAGCCATTGAGGCCATGGAACGCGGCGAGGTGGCCATTATCAGCTGCGGCACGGGCAGTCCTTATTTCACCACCGACACGGGTTCGTCGCTCCGCGGCATCGAGACGGAGGCCGACGTGATGCTCAAGGGCACGCGCGTGGACGGCGTTTACACCGCCGACCCCGAGAAAGACCCCACGGCCACGAAGTTTGACGAAATCACCTACGACGAGGTGCTGCAGCGCGGACTGAAAGTGATGGACGTGACGGCTACGGCCATGTGCCGCGAGAACAAACTGCCCATCTACGTGTTCAACATGGACACCTACGGCAACCTAAAACGGGTACTCAACGGCGAACCCATCGGCACCTACGTACACGCCTAAACCGGGCGCATCCCCTGCGGAACACTGGGGACATACACTCTAACGCAACGAACAAAACACACTTCATATCAACAAATGGATCTTATAGAACAACTCATTGCGCGTGCAAAAGCCAACAAGCAGCGCATTGTTCTTCCCGAAGGAACAGAAGAACGCACCCTGAAAGCAGCCAACCAAATTCTTACGGACGAAGTGGCGGACCTCATCATCCTGGGCAACGTGGACGAAATCAACGGCCTGGCCAAGCAGTGGGGGCTGGGCAACATCGGCAAAGCCACCATTATCGATCCGGCTACAAGCCCCAAGGCCGAGGAGTATGCACAGCTCTTGGCCGAACTCCGCAAGAAGAAAGGCATGACCATCGAGGAGGCTCGCAAAAAGGTGCAGGACCCTCTCTACTTCGGCTGCATGATCATCAAAAGCGGCGAAGCCGACGGCCAGCTCGCCGGCGCGCGCAACACTACGGGCAACGTACTGCGCCCGGCCCTGCAAATCATCAAGACGGCTCCCGGCATATCCTGCGTGAGCGGCGCCATGCTCCTGCTCACCCACGCCCCTGAGTGCGGCGACAACGGCGTGCTGGTGATGGGCGACGTGGCGGTTACGCCTATGCCCGACGCGAACCAGCTGGCGCAGATTGCCGTTTGCACGGCACGCACCGCCAAGGCTGTGGCCGGCATCGAGCCCCGCGTGGCTATGCTGAGCTTCTCTACGAAGGGCTCCGCCAAGCACGAGGTGGTAGACAAGGTGGTTGAAGCCGTGGCCATTGCCAAGACAATCGACCCGACGCTCAACGTCGACGGCGAACTGCAAGCCGACGCTGCCCTCGTGCCCTCGGTAGGCGCGTCGAAAGCTCCGGGCAGCCCCATCGCCGGCAAGGCCAACGTGCTGGTAGTGCCCAACCTCGAAGTGGGCAATATCGGCTACAAACTCGTGCAGCGTCTGGGTCACGCCACAGCCGTGGGTCCCATCCTTCAAGGCATTGCGCGCCCCGTCAACGACCTGTCGCGCGGATGCTCAATCGACGACGTTTACAAGATGATCGCCATCACCGCCAACCAAGCCATCGCGGCCAAGGAGGCTGAATAATTTTTTTACACATGAAGGAGGTCATGCGGCCTTCGCACCAAACCCAAACACATGAAAATTCTCGTAATCAACTGCGGCAGTTCCTCTATCAAGTACAAGCTCTACGAAATGGACGACAAGAGCGTGCTTGCTGCCGGCGGCATTGAAAAGATAGGCCTTGAGGGCTCGTTCCTCAAAACTAAAATCAACGGCGAAACGAAAATTATCGAATCGCCTTGTCCCACCCACACCGAGGGTATCAAGCTGATGTTCGACACGCTGCTCAACCCCGAATACGGCGCAATCAGCAGCCTCGACGAAATCGGCGCGGCGGGCCACCGCATCGTGGCCGGCGGACGCTTCACGAAGAGCATGGTAGTGACCGACGAAATGCTCAAAGAGTGGGAAAACTACATGGACCTCGCTCCGCTCCACTCCGAAGCTCACCTTAAGGGCTATGTGGCCGTGAAGAAGATGCTGCCCAACCTGCCGCAGGTGTTCGTGTTCGACACGTCGTTCCACCAGACAATGCCCGCCAAGGCATACATGTACGCCGTGCCTTACAAGTACTACGAAAAGAACAACATCCGCCGCTGGGGCGCGCACGGCACAAGCCACCGCTTCGTGACGGCACGCGTTTGCGACGTGCTTGGCGTGAAGCCCGAGGACGTGCGCATCATCACGTGCCACATCGGCAACGGCGCGTCCGTTTCGGCTGTGAAGTACGGCAAGTGCGTCGACACGTCGATGGGACTTACTCCGCTCGAAGGCCTTGTGATGGGCACCCGCTCGGGCGACATCGACCCCTCGGCCGTACTGAGCATCATGAAGAGCGAAGGCCTTACGCCCGACCAAATGAGCGACCTGCTCAACAAGCAGAGCGGCGTGAAGGGCATCTCGGGCATTTCAAGCGACATCCGCGAGGTGGAAGCCGGCATCCGCGAGGGCAACGAGCGCGCCAAGCTGGCCATGGAAATGTACGACTACCGCATCAAGAAGTACATCGGCGCCTATGCGGCAGCCATGGGCGGCGTGGACATCATCGTGTTCACAGCCGGTGTGGGCGAACACCAGTGGGACGTGCGCCAAGGCGCAACCGAAGACCTCGAATTCATGGGCGTTGAACTCGACAAGGAGAAGAACCGCAAAAACTGCGGCGAGGAGGAAATCATCTCCACTCCGTCGAGCCGCGTAAAGGTGGTCGTTGTGCCCACCGACGAGGAGCTGCTCATCGCTTCCGACACGCTCGACCTCGTGAAGTAACCCGGCCGTTGCCCATGCGGCAAACCGCAGAACAGATAAAAAGGACCGCCCGTGCGGTCCTTTTTTAGTATCCCCCCGCAGAAGTCGCCCCAATCCCCCGGAAAAACGCCGCACACCGTACGGGCTACGCACGTAGGGCGTACGGGCCACACGCGTCACCCATGCGGCCGACACACGCAGCCCGTACGGCCGACGGCAATTGCATCGGGGCTAAAATAGCCGGGTACGCAGGGCAGCGCGCCCGACAGGGGAACGCCGCTACCGAAAAAATGTTTACTTTTGTCAGTGATAAGGCCGTTTCGCTCGCGTTCTGACAGGCGAAACGCCGCGTCCGGGGCAAAAGCCCCCACCATTTACCACCGGCATAAACAGAAAAGACCTATGAGCCAGAAAGAACAAGAACAGCTAGAACGCAACGAGTTTTTAAGGGCATTGCTGGGAATTTACCGCCACGAACACGTGCGCCCCTCGCGCGAGGAGGCTAAGCGCGTGGCCGACTTCGTGGAGAGCGCCATCGCGACCGACGGCTCGCTCCTGCGCGACGAGTTTGGCTTCAACCGCATTGTGCTTGCCGTGCAGGCCATGCGCCTCGCCGTCGACGAGATAGGGATGCGCGGCCCCGCCCTTACGGCCTACCTGCTGCGCGCCGTGGTGCGCCGCGACGAGCAGTGCAAGCTGGTGGAACACTATTTCGGCAAGGACGTGGCAGCCACGCTGCGCGGATTTCTCAGGGTGGAGGCCATTGAGGTGAAAACCGAGGCCATGCGCACCGACAACTTCCGAAACCTGCTTATATCCCAGGCCGGCGACATGCGCATCGTGCTGATGCTCATTGCCGACAGCGTAAACCTGATGCGCCGCGTCAAGGACGTGGAAAACGTCGAGGCGCAACGCCGCGTAAGCACCGAGGCGGCTTGCCTCTACGCGCCACTGGCGCACAAGCTGGGCCTGTACAAACTCAAAAGCGAGCTGGAAGACCTCAGCCTGAAATACCTTGAACACGACGCCTACTACATGATCAAGGAGAACCTCAACGCCACGAAACGCTCGCGCGACGCTTACATCGAACGCTTCCTGGCGCCCATCCGCCAAATGCTCGACGACGAGGGGCTGCACTACCACATGAAGGGCCGCACAAAGAGCATCCACTCCATCTGGCAAAAGATGAAGAAGCAGCAATGCGGTTTCAACGGCGTGTACGACCTTTTCGCCATACGCATCATCCTCGACGCGCCCTACGAGAAGGAGAAAGAACAGTGCTGGAAGGTGTTCTCGCTAATCACCAACAAATACGAAAGCAACCTCAAGCGCCTTCGCGACTGGCTCACCGTGCCCAAGAGCAACGGCTACGAAAGCCTGCACATCACCGTGAAAGGACCTGAAGATAAGTGGGTTGAGGTGCAGATACGCACGGAACGCATGGACGAGATAGCCGAACACGGCTTGGCGGCCCATTGGCGTTACAAGGGCGTGAAGAGCAGCGGAGGCGGCGTTGACTCGTGGCTCGCCGACATACGGTCCGCCCTCGAGACAGGCAATGAGGGACTGCTCACCGAGAGCCTTACGACCAACCTCGAAGACCAGGAAATCTACGTATTCTCGCCCAAGGGCGACCTCTACCGGCTGCCGCCTCACTCCACCGTGCTCGACTTTGCCTACACCATACACACGGGCGTGGGCAACCGCTGCGTGGGCGGACGCATCAACGGCAAAAACTACCCCATACGCCAGCCGCTCGAAAGCGGCCAGACGGTGGAAATACTCACCTCGAACACGCAGAAACCCAAAGCCGAGTGGGTGAACATAGCCCAAAGCAACCACGCGCGCTCAAAGATACGCTCCGCCGTACGCGAACTCACGGCGAGCGAAATAGCCCTGGGCAAGGAAACGCTCGAGCGGAAAATGAAAAACCGCAAGATAGAGTGGGACGAAGCCCTGATGAACCAGCTCATCAAAAAGCTGGGCTACAAAGAGAGCTTCGACTTCTTCAAAGCCATCGGCGACGAAAAGGAGGACATCAACCGCATCATCGACACCTACCTCGAACTGAGCAAACGCGAACAGGGCCTGGCCGAACGGGCCGCCGTGCGCTCGGCCGAGGAGTTCAGCATGGACAGCGAAGTTGCCGCCAAGGCAATCGGCGACCAGGACGAACTCGTAATCGGGAGCGACCTGAAAGGCCTTGACTACCAACTGGCACACTGTTGCAACCCGGTTTTCGGCGACGACATCTTCGGGTTCGTCACCGTGAGCGGCGGCATAAAGATACACCGCACGAGCTGCCCCAACGCACCCGCCTTGCGCGACCGCTTCGGCTACCGCGTTGTCAAGGCGCGCTGGGCCGGAAAGGGCAAAGGCACGTACCCCCTGACGCTCCACGTGGTGGGGCAGGACGACCTCGGCATCGTGAACAACATCACCTCCATCATATCGAAGGAAGAACACATCATGCTGCGCAGTATCAACATCGACTCGCACGACGGACTGTTCTCGGGCATCCTGACAATCCTCGTCGACGACACGCAACGCCTTACGGGCCTAATCAAGAAGCTCCGCACGGTGAAGGGCGTGAAGGCTGTCAGCCGTTCGTTCCTCTAAGAAAAGCGCACCCGCAGCCACGTGTTCGCAACAAGGCAACATAGCATAATAGCCACGCAATGGGCACTCGCCGTGCTCGTTGTGTGGCTTTTTGCGTCGTGCCTGCCCGCACGGGCCTCGGGGACGGATGCCGACACCGCCGTGGCTCTGCTCTTCAGCCACAGCCGGCAGCAAGAGGCTGAGGCGAAAGGGCTGACGTACAGTGCGGACGTATACGTGCATCAGGACATGTTCACCCGCCGGCGCGGTCCCCTGGTACGCTACATCCCGGGTATGCTGCGCCTGGAACGGGGCGTGCGCCACTACACCACCGAGGCGCAGTTGCGAATGCAGCTCCACGAGGAGGGCAACATGGACTGCCGCGCCGTGGCCTACCACAGCACGGCGCGCTACCAGCGTCCCGACCGCTTTGGCGGTATGGGGAAGTTCAACTTCCACATCTACACGTCGAAACTCTTTGTGGACTGTCTGCTCAATCCGTTCAGCCCGCGCAACCGCCACTTCTACCGCTACCGACTTGCGGGGACGTATGCGCGCACCGACACCCTGCCGGCCTACCGCCGCATTGCGTTCAGCCGCCGTTTCCGGAACGACCAGCTGGCCGAGGGCACGGTCGACGTAGACAGCCTGTCGGGGGCGGTGCTGCGCTTCCGGCTGCAATTCCGCTACCGTTTCCAGCTCATCACCGTGGCGGCGGAGATGGGGCGCGAGGGCTACGAGCGGAGCGTGCCGGTGAGGATGCACCTTACGTCGGACTTCCGCCTGTTCGGCAACCGGGTGTACGAAGAGACCGACGTGGTCACGAAATATTCCTTCCGCTGCGATCTGCCCGCGCCGCAGAGCCTTGCCGAGCGGTTCGACCTGACGGACCAGTGCCTCCTGCGCATCGACACGGCAAGGGTCATCACCTCGCCTTCGCACTTCGCCGCCATCCGTCCGCCCCAACTTACAACGCCCCAGGTACCCGACTTTTTCAAACAAGCGGCGGACAACGCTTTCGCCCCACAGGCCCGCGACAGCGCGGATGCCTCGCAGGGCGAGCGGAGATACCTGCTGAGCGAACAGACGCAGGAGGTGCTGCTCTCGTCGCACAAGTTCAACCTGTTGCAAAACGGCGCGGCGCAGGTGACGCTCCCCCCAATCCTCACGCCCTCGATGGTGCAGTGGGGCGGGGCAAGGGGGCTTTCGCTGAAAATGCGCGTGAAGTTCAGTCTCAACAAGCTGCCTAAGGCCCTGCCCAACCGCTTCGAGTTTAACCCGAGCTTAGGCTACAGCTTCAAGCAGAAACAGGTGTATTGGACGCTGCCCTGCGTGCTTCGCTGCCTGCCCGGGGTGAGCGGACTGTTCACCGCCGAGATGGGCGGCGGCTCGCACAGCTACAACAACAGCCAGGCCGAGGAACTCCACCGCAAACTCGACGGCGTGGAGCGGTTCGACACGCTGCTCCACATCATCGACAATTACGGCTTCCACGACTACCGCGACCTCTACGCCCAAGGCGACTTTACCCTCTCGCCCGTGCCGGGACTCAACATCACCGGCGGCGTGCGCTACCACCGCCGCACGCTCATCAACTTCAACCGCCTGGCAGCCCTCACGGGCCTGACGCGCCGCTTCAACACCATCGGTCCCAGGGTGCAGGTGGAGTGGACACCCTGCCAGTATTTCTACCGCCAAGGCAACCGCCGCATTCCTCTCTACTCGCGCTACCCGACGTTCATCCTCAACTACGAGCGAGGGTACGACATAAGCAGCGGCGACGCAAACTTCGAGCGCATCGAGAGCGACGTGCGCTACCGCCTTCCCCTCTACGCCATGCGCACCATTTACCTTCGGGCCGGCGTGGGCTTCTTTCTGCACCGCGGTGACGACTGTTTTCTCGACTACGACTTCTTCCGTTTCAGCTACGTGCCGCAGGGGTGGACCGACGAACTTACGGGCGAATACCAGCTGCTGAACGCTCGCTGGTACAACGAGTCGCGCTACTACGTGCGCTTCACCAGCACGTACGAAAGTCCCATGATGCTCCTCTCGCGCATACCCGGCTTGGCGCGGGCCGTGCAGAAGGAACGCCTCTACGTCAACCTGCTCGGCGTGCGCTCGCTCGGCGTTTACACAGAACTGGGCTACGGCATCAGCACCCACCTGCTCGACCTCGGAGCGTTCACCGCCCTGAGGCGCGACCGCTCGCTGAGTTTCGGCTGCAAGTTCGTGCTGCACTTCTTTGGCAACTGAGCCTTACCCGGCCCCGACCCCGTCCCTTGCGCAACGCCCCGTGAAGCCCCATCTGCAAAGAAATCAAAACGCCGGAACAGGCGGCTAAAAACGGGGCGGAACAGTCGAGGATTTTATTTGCGGCAATGTTTTGGCAGTTCAAATCTTTTCAACAAATTTGCAATGTTAATAGCGCATTTGAGCGGATTAAATGCGCTTCTTACCAACTTAACCGTTCATAATCATGGAAAATACAACACAGTCCCTGAGCGGACTTAAAAAAGCGGATTTCCAAAAAGAAATACAAGGCAAACAAGTTGACCTCTACTTCCTGCACAACAGCAACGGAATGGAGGTGGCCGTCACAAACTACGGCGGCTCGCTCGTGGCCATCATGGTGCCCGACCGCAACGGCAACTACGCCAACGTAATCCAGGGCCACGACAACATTGACGACTGCGTCAGCTCGCCCGAACCCTTCCTGAGTACACTTGTAGGACGCTACGGCAACCGCATCTGCCACGGCAAATTCACCCTCAACGGCAAGGAATACAGCCTCGCCGTGAACAACGGCCCTAACCACCTGCACGGCGGCCCCACGGGCTTCCACGCACGCGTTTGGGACGCAGAGCAGGTGAACGGTCACACGCTCGTGCTGCGCTACGTGTCGGCCTACTACGAGGAGGGCTTCCCCGGCGAATTGTCCATGACGGTGATGTACTCCCTCACCGAGGACAATGAACTGAAAATCGATTACAAAGGAACAACCAACAAGAAGACGATCGTCAACATGACGAGCCACGGCTTCTTCTCACTGGCCGGCATCGGCAACCCCACGCCCACTTGCGAGGACGTGATTTGCCAAATCAATGCCGACTTTTATGTGCCTATCGACGAGAACAGCATTCCCACGGGCGAAATACGCAGCGTCAAGGGCACGCCGTTCGACTTCACCACTCCCCACGCCGTGGGCGACCACCTCACCGACTTCTCCGACGAGCAGATTAAGAACGGCGCAGGCTACGATCACTGCTTCGTCCTGAACAAGCACGAGCCGGGCGAACTCACTTTCGCCGCAAAGATTGTAGAGCCTAAGAGCGGCCGCTCCATGGAGGTTTACACCACCGAGCCGGGCGTGCAGTTCTACTCCGACAACTGGGCCGACGGCTACAAGGGTCAGCACGGCGCAACCTTTGGCAAGCACTCCGCCCTCTGCTTCGAGGCGCAGCACTTCCCCGACAGTCCCAACCGCGCCTACTTCCCGCCCGTGGTGCTCAAGCCTGGACAGGTGTACACGCAAAAGACTATCTACAAATTCGGCGTTGAATAATTTTTAAACAACAATAATCACATCTTAGCAACTATCTCCTTAAAAAACAATGAGTAATCAAAAGAAACAGTGGAGCGCCATCATCATTATGATCGCCCTCTTCGCAATGATTGCCTTCGTGACGAACCTTTGCACGCCGATGGCAACCATCATCAAGAACCAAGGCACGATTTCGAACGTGCTTGCCCAAATCGGCAACTACGGCAACTTTGTGGCCTACCTCGTGATGGGTATCCCTGCCGGTATGCTCATCGCTAAGTTCGGCTACAAGAAGACGGCGCTCATTGGTCTCGTCATCGGTATTGTCGGCATCCTTATCCAGTGGTGCAGCGGTTTGCTCGACCCCAAGGAAAACCTCGCTCTCGTGTTCACCGTTTACCTTATCGGCGCGTTCATCGCAGGTTTCTGCATGTGTATCCTGAACTGCGTGGTAAACCCCATGCTCAACATCCTTGGCGGCGGCGGCAATGCCGGCAACCAGCTCATCCAGACGGGCGGCGTGTTCAACTCCACCGCGGCCGTGTTCTGCTACATCCTGATGGGCGCGCTCATCTCCGACGCTACTAAGGCGAAAATAGCCGACGCCACTCCCGCCCTCATGATTGCCCTCGCCATCTTCGTGGTTGCGTTCATCATCATCGCCATGACGAAGATCGAAGAGCCTGAGCAGGCTCCCGTAGAAGTTAGCCTTATCAAGGGCGCCATGAGCCACCGCCACTTCGCCCTCGGCGCATTGGCCATCTTCCTTTATATGGGTATCGAGGTGGGTGTACCTAACTTCGTACAACAGTATCTGACTAACGAAATGCACATCCCCGCCGGCACCGTCGGCATGCTCGTGGCCGTATATTGGTTCATGATGCTCATTGGCCGTTTGGTGGGCGCTGTGATTGGCGGCAAGGTCAGCAGCCGCGTGATGATCACCACCGTGTCGAGCGTGACGCTTGTTCTCGTCCTCTTCGGCATGTTCGCTCCGTCAGACATTACGGTTACCTTCCCGGGCGTAGACTGGGGTAAGCTCGAACTCGTTTGGCAGGACGTGCCGGTAGGCATCTTCTCGTTCCTCCTTGTTGGTCTCTTCACCTCTGTAATGTGGGGCGGCATCTTCAATATGGCCGTTGAGGGACTTGGCAAATACACTGCCATTGCCTCGGGTATCTTCATGACGATGGTGTTCGGTTGCGCCGTGATGATGGCCATCCAGGCATCCGTTGCCGACGCTGTGGGCTACATCAACAGCTACTGGGTTGTGGTGGTTTGCGCCGCATACCTCCTGTTCTACGCACTCGTCGGCAGCCGCGTCACGAAGCGTTCCGACAGCGTTTCCGCAACTAAGGAATAAACGAAAATCACATCCGGTTCAAGCAAACCCAGCCACGGCGTTCGGGTTTGCTTGAATTGGTTTAACTAACAATAAAATCAACTATCCCATGAAACTTACAGTAGAAGACGTAAGAAGTCGTTTTATCGAACATTTTGACGGAACTACGGGTTCTGTATATGCCTCTCCGGGCCGTATCAACCTTATTGGCGAGCACACCGACTACAACGGCGGTTTTGTATTCCCCGGTGCGGTGTCGCAGGGCGTGATTGCCGAAATCAAGCCAAACGGCACGCGCAAGGTGCGCGCCTATTCCATCGACCTGAAGGACTACGTGGAGTTCAGCCTCGACGATGAGCAGGGACCCACCGCCACTCACTTCCGCTTTATCTTCGGCGTATGCCGCGAAATGATGAAGCTCGGCGTGCCTGTCGAAGGCTTCAACACGGCTTTCGCCGGCGACGTGCCCCTCGGTGCGGGCATGTCCTCTTCGGCCGCCCTCGAAAGCACTTACGCTTTCGCCATCAACGACCTCTTTGGCGAAAACAAAATCGACAAGTTCACTCTCGCTAAGGTGGGACAGGCTACTGAACACAACTACATCGGCTGCAATTGCGGCATCATGGACCAGTTCGCTTCCGTATTCGGCAAGGCCGGCAGCCTGATGCGCCTCGACTGCCGTTCGTTGGAGTACAAGTACTTCCCGTTCGATCCCAAGGGCTACAAGCTCGTTCTGCTCAACTCGCAGGTGAAGCACGAACTCGCCTCTTCGGCATACAACGACCGCCGCAAGAGCTGCGAAAACGTAGTGGCCGCCATGAAGAAGCACTATCCCGAGGTTGACTCGCTCCGCGACGCCACCTACGACATGCTCGACGAGGTACGCCCCGAAGTGAGCGAGGAGGACGCACTCCGCGCCAAGTACGTCATCGGCGAGAAGTACCGCGTGCTCGAAGTGTGCGTGGCTCTCGAAGAGGGCGACTACGAGGAAGTGGGCAAGAAGATGTACGAAACCCACTACGGCCTGAGCAAGGAGTACGAAGTGTCCTGCCCTGAACTCGACTTCCTCAACGACGTGGCTCACAGCTGCGGCGTAACCGGCTCGCGCATCATGGGCGGCGGCTTCGGCGGCTGCACCATCAACCTCGTGAGCGAGGACCTCTACGCCAACTTCATCGACACCGCCAAGAAGGCGTACAAGGAGAAGTACGGCAAGGAACCCATCGTAATCGACGTGGTTATCGGCGACGGCTCGCGCAAGCTCTGCTAACGCGCCCGCGGCCTGGCCGCAAATAAACAAAGGAGGCAAGCATTCCCTCGCGGGAGAGCTTGCCTCCTTTTCCGTTGCAGTGCCACGGGGTTTGTGCTTGGGCGGTCTGCGTGCCGCTCTCGTCAGTCAGCCTGCAATTCGTTGGGCAGTGCAAAGAGCATATAGAGCGGAATGTTCTTCATTCCTGCGTCGGCGTTGCTTTCGTAGTCAAGCAGACTTGTGCGCAAGCACCACTTGGGTTGGTATTTCTCTTTGTAGGTTCGGAGGCTTTTAGCGTTTACCGAAAATCCCGACTTGCACTCCAATGGGAACACGTCGATGCCGTCCGACACAAGGAAGTCCACTTCGGCTTTCGACGAGGATGTCCAATAGAAGTTTGTCTGCAACCGTTTAAACCCTTGCAACTCCTGGCACACATACTGCTCTGTCAGCGTTCCCTTGAATTCCTCGAATATTCGGCTGCCGTCCAATATCACTTTGGGGGAAACGCCGCTGTGGGCGCGCATCAGGCCCACGTCGAGCAGGAACACCTTGAACACTTTTTGGTCAGCGTATGCTTTCAGGGGAATGTCGGGCTTCGACACGTTGTACGTACGTATTATCTCGCCGGCATCTGAGAGCCACAGCAGCGTGTCTTCGTACTCTCTGGCGCGCGCCCCTTCCCTTACCAAGCCAAAGACGAACTTTTTGTTTTCCCTTGCAAGCTGCGAGGGTATGCTGTCCCACACGTAGCGTATTTTCTCTATCAGGCTTCGTGGTGCGTGCTTCGAAAAGTCGTTCACGTAGGCCGCAAGTATTTGCCGCTGAACGTCGTCTACCTCGAAATAGTCGTGTGTATCGAGCCATTTTAGTACGGCTGCGGGCATTCCGCCCACCACGAAGTAGCGTTTCAGGCTGTCTGTCAGTTTTTCCTTGAATATCTGCAAGTCTCTGTTTCCCGACAGGATGGAATCCACAAGCATCCCCTCGCCGCAAGCCATGAGAAACTCGCGGAACGACAGGGGGTAAAGGTCCAGAAAGTCCACCTTGCCCACGGGGAACGAAGTGTTCTCGTGCAACGCCACACCCAGCAGCGAACCGGCGCAGCAAATGGCGTATTCGGGAGCTTCTTCGGCAAAATATTTCAGCGAGGTCAGTGCGCGCGGCAGTTCCTGCACTTCGTCGAAGATGAGCAGCGTTTCCTGCGGCTGTATCTTGCGCCCGAAATACAGCGAAAGTTGTTCCACTATCCGCTGGGGCGACAATGTACCCTCGAAAATGGCCCCGAGCAAGTCTTTTTGCTCAAAGTTTATGTAGCAAACGTCCTTGAAGTACTTTGCCCCGAACTCTTTAAGCAGCCAAGTCTTTCCAACCTGCCTTGCCCCGCGAAGAATCAGGGGCTTGCGGTCGGATTTTTCTTTCCATCTGGCTAAATCGTTGAGCAGTAATCGTTCCATAAATCCTTATTTGGTGCAAAACTACTGATATTCAGCCGCTTGCGCAATGAATATCACGTTTTCGGCACGAGTTTTCTGCAAAACATCACGTTTTCGACACGAGTTTCTATGCGTTTTCTCACATTTTCGGCACGAGTTTTGGAATTTTGGGGGCGAGGTGGGGGAT
>CAVGTD010000016.1:0-36505 GCA_963632215.1 Clostridiales bacterium | reverse complement strand
TAAAGGGGATACTGTCACACACGATGCGGTCTTCTGATTTTGACATTACAAACTCCCCCAGACGAGCAATCTATCACATTTTCAAGGACGACTTTTTGTAAAACCGCACACTTTTAAGGACGACTTTTTGGCAAATTCCACACTTTTAAGGACGTGTTTTTGGGAACATATTGATTATCAAGTACCTTTGCAAAAGCAGAAAAACCATATATTAAATTCATGAAACGTAATGCCACAGAAAGACTGTACGCTTGGAAAACCAGTAAAGACAGACACCCATTGATTATTCTTGGCGCAAGACAAGTGGGGAAGACATGGCTTATGCGTGACTTTGCACACGAAGCGTATGCGAAATGCGCCTATGTAAACTTTGAAGACAACGATATGCTCCGCAGTCTCTTTGAGAACGACTTTGACATGGAACGCATTGTCAGCGCTATCCAATGGGCAACCGGCGTGAGCATTGACAGTGAAACGCTAATTATACTCGACGAACTACAAGAGGCGAAGCGAGGCATCACCGCCTTGAAGTACTTTTATGAAAAAGCGCCGCAACTCCACGTTATGGCTGCTGGTTCGCTTCTCGGCATTGCCATGCACCGAAACGATTCATTCCCCGTAGGCAAGGTGGACTTTCTACATCTTTACCCACTCTCGTTCTTTGAGTTTCTCCAAGCTGTTGGCGAAGAACGTATGGTGAGCCTTTTGAAAGCAAAAGAATGGACGTTGATTACCACTTTCCGCTCAAAATTCGAAGAACGCCTCCGTCAGTACTACTTTGTCGGCGGTATGCCAGCAGCCGTCTCAGCATTTGCGGAAGAGAGCGACGTGACAAAAGTGCGACAGATACAGACATCCATCCTCGAAGCCTACGAGCGAGACTTTTCCAAGCATGCCCCGACAGCCGAGGTACCGCGCATTCGCATGGTTTGGCACTCAATACCGGCTCAGTTGGCCAAAGAAAACAGGAAATTCATTTACGGAGTTGTGAAAGAGGGTGCAAGAGCCAAGGACTTTGAGCTTGCTATAGAGTGGCTTAAAGATGCAGGGTTGGTTCACAAGGTAAACCGTTGCAAGAAGCCCCAATTGCCTCTCTCGGCCTATGAGGATTTCTCGGCGTTCAAGTTGTTTCTATCGGATGTAGGACTAATGGGAGCGATGAGCAACGTACCCGTACAAAGTCTACTTCAAGGCAGCAGTCTCTTCAATGACTTTAAAGGCGCATTGACCGAACAGTATGTGTTGCAACAATTAAAGACACACCCCACCCTTTCCGTCTACTATTGGTCGGCAGAGAACTCGCGCGGCGAAATAGACTTTCTGCTGCAAGAAGAAGAAAAAATCATACCCATAGAAGTCAAAGCTGAGGAAAACCTGCAATCAAAGAGTCTGCGCTCGTTTGTAGAGCGAAATCCCGAACTTAAAGGCGTACGTCTGTCTATGTCGCCATACCGTTCGCAATCATGGCTTACGAACATTCCTCTTTACTCCGTTGAGGCTGTGATGAGCAATCAAGAAGACATTTGAGTAAAGATGCCTGAACTTAGCTGATATAAGAGGAGCCACTTTGTAAGAATACAACATCTTACAAAGTGGCACTTTACACATACGGGAACATCTGCCATTTTTCAGGGCAACCTTACTTGATATGTTCGCGTATGCGCTTCAAGTAGTTGTTGAGTTTGTTTTCGTCCTTGGCATCGATGATGTCGATGAGTTCTTTAAGTTCATCGCGGATTTTCGACACCTGACCGCTGGTGTGGGGGTTGAAGAGGATTTCGCGTAGGAGCGTGTCGTCCTCGCCAAGCACGCCGCGGGCTATCTGCATGTGACGCTTGAAAGTGGTGCCGGGGGCATCCTGATGCTTCATGACGGCGGCAAAGGCGAACGTGCTGACAAAGGGGATGCTCAGCGAGTAGGCCACGGTTTCGTCGTGCTGGTCGAACGTGTATTCGCAGATGTGCAGCCCGAGACGGTTGTAGAGGTCGCGGAAGAAGATGCGCCCCATATAGTCGCCCTCGCTGATGATGATGGCGTTTTCGTTGCTCAGCGCGCCCAGATTGGCGAACGTAGGACCGAACATGGGGTGGGTGGACACGTAGCGCATACCGCACGTGGCGTAGAATTCGCGCAACCCCGTCTTGACACTGGCGATGTCGCTCAGAATGCAGTCGGCAGGGAGGTGCGGCGTAATCTGGCGAAACACGTCGAGCGTATATTTGAGCGTTACGGCGTTGACTACAAGTTCGGGCTTGAACTCGTCTACCTCATCGAGCGAGGTGAACCGCTGCGTGTTGTACATGAAGCGCAGACGCTTAGGGTCGACATCGTAGACCGCCGTTTCGTGTTCGAAACTGAGCAAGTCCACAAAAAACGAGCCCATCTTTCCTGCTCCAAGAATAAGTATTCTCATTTTCTTTGGTTTCTCACGTTGATAGATTGCAGAGAGAGACGTTGCCGCCTCGGCTTATTCGCGGTTCATCACCTCGATTTGCTGACGCACACTCTCCTCGTGGATGCTCTCAAACACGTCCTTGATGAAGTCGCTGGACATGCCGCAAAGCACACCCTGCGCACCGCGCTTGTCGAGAATTTCGGTGTAACGGCTCGTCT
The DNA here is from genome assembly GCA_963632215.1 of Clostridiales bacterium. GTDB lineage: Bacteria > Bacteroidota > Bacteroidia > Bacteroidales > Bacteroidaceae > Alloprevotella. The sequence continues at coordinate 33,892 of CAVGTD010000016.1, read as the reverse complement.
GTACCACGGTCATGTCGTGCTGGCGCTTGTAGAGACCGATTTCGCGGCTTATGCGCATACGCTTGGCAAGAAGTTCGATGAGCGAATTGTCAATCTCGTCGATTTGGCTGCGAAGAGCGTTGAGACTCTCAGTGGATTCGCTGATTTTGCGGATGACAAGTTTGTCGAGGATGAAGTCAAGCACATCGGGCGTTACCTGCTGGCTGGCGTCGCTCCACGCCGCATCGGGGTTGCAGTGGCTCTCCACGATGAGACCGTCGAAGCCGAGGTCCATGGCCTGCTGGCAGAGCGGTGCCACGAGTTCGCGCTTTCCGCCAATGTGGCTGGGGTCGCCGAAGATAGGCAGCCCGGGGCAACGGCGGCGGAGTTCGATGGGGATATGCCACATGGGCAGGTTGCGGTAGAGTTTCTTCTCGTAGGTGGAGAAGCCGCGGTGGATTACGCCAAGACGGGTGATGCCGGCCTGATTGATGCGTTCGAGACCGCCAATCCAAAGTTCAAGGTCGGGATTCACGGGGTTCTTCACCAAGACGGGTATGTCAACCCCCTTCAATGTGTCGGCAATTTCCTGCATGGCAAACGGGTTGGCCACAGTACGTGCGCCAATCCAGAGGAGGTCGACACCGGCTTTGAGGCAAGCCTCAACGTGGGCGTGCGTGGCTACTTCGGTGCAAACCTTCATGCCGAGTTCCTTCTGCACACGGTTGAGCCAGGGCAGACCTGCCTCGCCTACGCCTTCGAAACCTCCGGGCTTTGTACGGGGCTTCCAAATGCCGGCGCGGAAGAGTTTCACGCCTTTCTTTTGCAGCTGGGTAGCCGTTGCCATTACCTGCTCTTCGGTTTCGGCAGAGCAAGGACCGGCGATTACCACGGGGCGTTTGTCATCGTGTTCAGTTAAGTTGAGGGGAGATAATTTCAGTTCCATATTTGTGAGATGTTTTGTTGTGTTTTTCCGTATTTAGGGTTTATGAGTTGAACACCGCCTTGACACGTTCAAGAGCGGCTGCGAGTTTGTCCTCCTTGGCACAGAGCGAAATGCGGATGTACCGTTCGCCGTTAGAGCCGAAGATAAAGCCCGGCGTGATGAAGACGCGCGCCTCGTGCAGCACCTTTTCGGTGAGTTCTTCCACATTATTATATGTGTCGGGGATGCGCCCCCAAAGGAACATGCCTACCTGCGAGGGGTCGTAGTGGCAACCGAGCGTTTCCATAATCTTTCCGGCGAGGTCGCGGCGACGGGCGTAGACCTCGACGTTGGCTTCGTGATGCCACTCGTCGCTGTTATCGTAAGCCTTGGCGGCTGCCAGTTGCAGGGGGCGGAACGTACCTGAATCGATATTGCTCTTCACCTTGAGTATCCAACTGACGAAAGTAGCGTTTGTAGCAAGCATACCCACACGCCAACCCGGCATGTTGTGGCTTTTGCTCATAGAGTTGAACTCGATGCAGCAGTCCTTTGCGCCCGGCACCTGCAAGATGCTGAGGTGTTCCTTGCCGAGGATGAAGCTGTATGGGTTGTCGTTGACCACCACGATGCCGTGTTTCTTGGCAAACGCGACGAGCCGTTCGTAGGTTTCGCGGCGGGCTGCTGCACCAGTAGGCATATTGGGATAGTTGCACCACAGGAGTTTCACGCCGGTTAGGTCCATGCTTTCGAGTTCGTCGAAATCGGGCTGCCAGCCGTTTTCAGGACGCAGGTTGTAGTTGACGATGGTGCATCCAAGCAGTTTGGAAAGCGAAGTATAAGTGGGGTAGCCCGGATTAGGCACGAGTACCTTATCGCCGGGGTTGACAAAGGCGAGCGTGGTGTGGAGTATGCCTTCCTTGGAGCCGATAAGCGGCTGGATTTCAGTTTTCGGGTCAAGTTGCACGCCGAACCACCGTTTGTAGAAGCCGGCCATAGCCTCACGCAGTTGGGGAATGCCCGCTGTGGGCTGATAGCCGTGGGCGTTAGGGTTTTGCGCCTCGCGGCAGAGAGTTTCGATGGTTTCGGGTGAGGGCGGCATATCGGGACTGCCAATGGCGAGCGAGATGATGTCGCGCCCCTCGGCGTTGAGTTTCGCCACCTCCTTGCCTTTGCGCGAGAAATAATATTCACTCACGCTCTCGAGGCGGTGGGCTGGTTGTATAGTAGTCATCGGTGAATGGTTGTATGCGTTTATTTGCCTAAGTACTCTCCAAGGATTTTCAGTTCGCGAAGCAGGGGGCGCACGGCGTCAATGCTCTGGCGATAGCGCACGTAGTCGTCGTAGCACACGTCGACGTAGAACATATATTCCCACTCGCGCCCGATGATGGGCAGGGACTGGATTTTGGAGAGGTTTATCTTGTAGAACGAGAAGATGCTCAGCACTTGCGAGAGCGACCCCTCCTCGTGGGGAAGAGAGAAGACTATGCTACTCTTGTTTGTGTGGTGCACGTCGCGGAGCTTATCGGCCGACCAAGGGTCGCACACGAGGAGGAAACGGGTGTAATTGTGCTTATTGTCCTCAATACCTTGTTCTATCACCTTCATGCCGTAGAGGGGAGCAGCCCCGGCGTGGCAGATAGCAGCGTGACCGCGCAGGTGGTTGCGGCTGATCATCTCGGCAGAGCCGGCGGTGTCGTCCGCCTCGACCACCTTGATGTTCGGGTGGCGCGACAAGTAATCGCGACACTGCATAAGAGCCACGGGATGGGAATTTACCTCGGTGATGGTACTTAGGTCGTCCTCGGGCAAACACATTATGCTGTGCTCAATGTGGAGCTTGTGTTCGCCAATTATGGTCATGCCGCTTTCGCGAAGGAGTTCGTAATTGTGGAGCAGCGAGCCGGCTATGGTGTTCTCAATGGCCATCAGTCCAAGTCGCGAGTAATCGTCGCGCATCTGCTGGAATATCTCCTCAAAGGTGTCGCAACACAGAAGTTCAATATCCTCGCCGGCGAAATACTGGTGGGCGGCAATGTCGTGGAACGACCCCTTGATGCCTTGTATGGCAATCTTCTTCATACGGTGTATTATCAAAAAATCCCGCTCCTTTGCAAGGGGCGGGATTTCGTAACTCAGTTTCAGTATTAATGGTGTTGGTATGCGACATCCCGCTTCACTTGTCCAGCAAAGTAAAAATAAAAGCCGTAAAAGTAAAAAGCGTGATTGAGCATATCTTTCATTTTTGTCTCTCGGAGGGCAACTCGTTAATCAAAATGTAACCTATTGCGCCTTTTTACATGGGCAAAAGTAGCACTTATTTTGTTTGCAGCAAACAATAAGTAAGTTTTTCCCTCGATTTTCTTCAAATTCGGTGCAGCAGAGTTATTTCAACTTGCTGACAGCCTCCTTAATGCGGCGCAGAGCCTCCACGATGTTCTCGTCGCTCGTGGCGTAGCTCATACGGAAGCATTCGGGAGAGCCGAAAGCCGCACCTCCCACGGTAGCCACATGACCCACTTCGAGCAGGTAGATGGCAAAATCCATGGAGTCCTTGATTGTACGCTGACCGTCGGTCTTGCCAAAGTAGTAGCTGCACTTGGGGAAGAGGTAGAAAGCACCATGAGGGTCGTTTACTTCGAAGCCCGGCACTTCCTTGGCTAAACGCACAATGAGTTCCTTACGACGTTGGAAAGCCTGACGCATTGTTTCCACGCAGTCCTGCGGACCGGCGAAAGCCTCGGTGGCAGCCACCTGACTTACGGAGCAAGGGCCGCTGGTGTACTGCCCTTGCAACTTGCTGCAAGCCTTGGCTATCTCGGCAGGGGCGGCAAGGAAACCAATGCGCCAACCAGTCATGGCGTATGCCTTCGACACGCCGTTGATTACGACCGTACGTTCCTTCAAGCCCTCGCAAGCGGCGATGGAAGCGTGGCTGCCCACGTAGTTGATGTGTTCGTAGATTTCGTCGCTGATAACGTATACGCCTTCGTGCTTGCGAAGTACGGCGGCAAGCCCTTCGAGTTCGTCCTTGCTGTAAACAGAACCGGTGGGGTTGCTGGGCGAGCAAAGGATGACGGCGCGCGTTTTGGGGGTTATGGCGGCTTCGAGCTGTTCGGGGGTTATTTTGAAGTCCTGTTCAATTGTAGCCTCCACAAACACGGGTTTGCCGTCGGCCATAAGCACCATTTGGGGGTAGCTCACCCAATAGGGGGCAGGGATGATGACTTCCTCACCCGGCGACACAAGCGCCATTACGGCATTGCAGACACACTGCTTAGCACCGTTGGAGCAGACAATCTGTTCGGGGGTGTAGTCCAGTCCGTTCTCGTTTTTCAGTTTGGCGGCGATAGCCTTGCGCAAGGCAGGATAACCAGCCACTGGCGAGTAACGGGAATAGTTCTCGTCGACGGCCTTTTTCGCAGCTTCCTTGATGTGGTCGGGCGTATTGAAATCGGGTTCACCCACCGACAAGTTGATAATGTCTACGCCTTGCGCCTTGAGTTCTGCACTCTTTTGCGACATGGCGAGTGTGGCTGACGGAGCCAAACGGTTTACGAGTGATGAAAGCATAGTGTGATGTGTGTTTGTGTTATTGTTAAGTTCAAGAGTTAAGGACACGCCTCTTTATTTCTTTCCGTTCCCCAGAATTCGGAGAAGGTGGAGGAAAAGGTTGATGAAGTCGAGATAGAGCGTGAGGCTGCAGAGCAGGGCCATTTTGAGCATATTGGTGTCGCCCGTCTGCTGATGTTCGCGTAGGATAAGCTTCATCTTCTGCGTGTCGTAAGCCGTAAGTCCGCAAAAAATGAGGACACCGGCGTAGGTGATTATCCAGCCAAGTCCGGTGCTTGCCACAAAGATGTTGACAACAGTGGCAATGATGAGGCCGATAAGCGCCATGTAACAGAAGCGGCCAATTGCGCCCATGTCTTTCTTGACGAAAAGCCCTACGAGCGACATCGCGCCGAACGTGCCGGCAGTAACGAGGAAAGTTGCCGTGATGCTTTCGAGCGTATAAGCAAGGAATATCACGGAGAGCGTCACCCCGTTGAGGACGGAATAGACGGCAAATAACAAGCCGGCCAAGGGGAACGACATTCGGCCGATGAACGACGAAAGCCCAAGTACCACTGCGAGTTCAGCGATGCACAAGCCCCAGAACAGGCCTTTGCTCGACACAATGGCGTATACCCAAGCCTCGTTGCCGGCCACGTAGTAGGCGGTCAGCCCGGTGATGACGAGAGCCATCGTCATCCACAAGTACACTTTGTTGATCAGCGACGAGAACGACAGCGTTCCAGCCTCGCCGCGCTCCACAGACTGCGTGTATTCGGCACTATAAATGTTCTTTTCCATAATCGTTGAATTTTAGTTGTCAATCAGAAATGCAAGGTGTGTCCCATGCGCTCCTTTTTGGTTTCAAGGTAACGTTTGTTGTATTTGTTGGGGGTTATCTCAATGGGTACGTTCTCGGTGATTTCGAGTCCGTAGGCTTCAAGTCCTACACGCTTCACGGGATTATTGGTGAGCAGGCGCATCTTGCGCACGCCAAGCAAGCCCAATATTTGCGCCCCTACGCCGTAGTCGCGTTCGTCGGGGTCGTAGCCGAGGTGTACGTTGGCATCGACGGTGTCATATCCCTCTTCCTGCAACTTGTAGGCTGCTATCTTAGCCATCAGCCCGATGCCGCGACCCTCCTGATTGAGGTAAAGCACCACGCCTTTGCCCTCCTTGTCGATGGTGCGCATGGCTTTGTGGAGCTGTTCGCCGCAGTCGCAGCGTTGCGAGCCGAAGATGTCGCCCGTAGCGCACGACGAATGAACTCGCACGAGGATTGGCTCATCTTCTTTCCACTCTCCTTTAATAAGGGCAACGTGTTCAAGTCCATTGCTCTTTTGGCGGAAGGGAATAAGACGAAAATGACCGTACTCGGTAGGCATATCCACCTCTTCGCCTTGCTCTACGAGGCACTCCGTACGGAGGCGGTAGGCAATGAGGTCCTTTATAGTAATAATGTGCAATCCCTCGCGCTTAGCGAACTCTTGGAGCTGCGGCATACGCGCCATCGTGCCGTCTTCGTTAAGGATTTCGATGAGGCAAGCTGCGGGCTGCATACCGGCCAGACGAGCAAGGTCGACGGCGGCTTCGGTGTGTCCTGCGCGCGCCAGTACGCCGCGGTCTTGCGCATAGAGGGGGTTGATGTGTCCCGGGCGACCAAAACTTTCGGGACGGCTGTCGGGATTGGCCAAGGCACGGATAGTGGCGGCGCGGTCGTGGCAGCTCACGCCGGTGGTACAACCTTCGAGCAAGTCGATGGTAACAGTAAAGGGCGTGCCAAGCATACTGGTGTTGGTCTGCACTTGGTGTTCAAGCTGCAACTGGTTGCAGCGTTCTATGGTGATGGGGGCGCAAAGCACGCCGCGACCGTTGCGCAACATGAAGTTAACGTGTTCGGGCGTGACGAGTTCGGCCGCCATAATGAGGTCGCCCTCGTTCTCGCGGTCTTCGTCGTCCACTACGATAACGAAGCGTCCGTTCTTAAAATCTTCGATTGCCTCTTCTACTGTGGCAAGTTTGAATGAGCTCATAAGCTGCTTATTAGTTTCGTTTTTGTTGTTCAGAAAGTTATTTTGGTGCTTTCGCCGGCAACTGAACCGGTCCTTGCGCCGATGGGAGTTGCAACGTTGTGCCGTCTGCCCCTTCGGGGGTATTGGGCGTGAGTTCTCCGTGTTCTTGCATTTGCTTCTTAAACTGGTAGCGTTTCCATGCGTGCCAGCCTCCGTAGCCGCAAGCGGCGATGACTGCTGCCGTGAGTAGGGCGATAGCCAACTTTGTCCATTTTCCCGACAAGGGGTTGCGATGCACACGCTGCGTAATCTCAGCGTCCTCCTCTCCCTGCTCCAACTGGTTGCCTTCGAGCAGAAGGCACAGGCGTTCGCCCGTACGGACGGTCTGCCTCATGTCGCGGTAGAGGCGCAAGCGGAAACGCCACATTCGCAGCCACAGCACAAGACCGATTGGGAATAGCACGCCAGCCACTATGTTCATCCACCGGGAATGGAAAGGCGAGACGTGCGCCGTACTGAAGAACACTGGATATTTATTGAGTTCGGCAAGCACCTGCCGGTTTTTACTGTTGGAGAGTTCTTCGACGATTGCTTCAAGTTGTTTGCTTATTCCTGCCACTTCGGAGTCTTCGCTGTGACGGAAGAATGTGCGCACGTAACTGGGCATACGCAGCAGCCTTGCTTTCTCGTTGTACGCCTTGCAACGTTCGTTGAGCAGACGTACTTCCTCTAACATTACGTCGGTGCGCGGGTCTTCTATGATTACCTCCTTGCGGAAAAGGTGACGACGAGTGCGCAAGCCTAACAGGCGGTTGAAGAACATACGGTAGGCATCGACGTTGAACACTACGGAATCCTTATTGGCCTTGTAGGTGAAGAATACGCTAAACGGCGCAATGACGATAGAACTAACCCACATACCCAATACCATATTGACGGTGCCGTCGCGCGCCATCTTCATGCCCGAGGTGTAGACGATGTACCATACAATAAATATGCCTACCGAAATTACCGTCGGCATACCCAAGCCGCCCTTGCGGATAATTGCGCCCAACGGTGCTCCCACAAAGAAGAAGAGGAGGCAAGCGAGCGAGTAAGTTATTTTGTTGTGCCACTCCACCCAATGGGTGCGTATGTCACGTTCTTCCTGCTGCACGTTCATCGATTTCCACTCCAAGTCGGCCGAAGCCGCTTTCACGTCGGACAGTGCCATTTGCTTCGCCAACTGCATTTTGTCGGCTTTGGACTTGGCGAGGAGAGTGTCAAAATTCGCCGGGGCTTTCTGGGCACGGGCTTTGAGCAGCTGCAAAAGAGCCACGGAATCTTTCGCACTCAGCACGGGTTTGCGGTAATACGTCATTTTCGCCTCGCGGTAGTAGGCACGTCCCACGGAGTCGAGTTCAGCGTTCATCGAGTCGACGCTATGTTCTATCTGCTTCATGTTTTTTGCCGTAGGCATACCTGTCAGCAGATTTTTGTCCATAAGGTTGAAGTTGCTGTCGAAATCGATAAGCAGCGTTTTGAATACAAACGTCTCACGGTCGAAGGGTTTGTTCATTCCCTGCGGCATGGCGGCCGAGGCACTCATGCCCCCACCCGTTTCAAGATTTTCGAACTGCTCGCCGTTCCACAATTCAAGGCGTATATGCTGCTTGTCGCGAGTGATTTCAAGCCGGGCGGAGTCGGCAAGCACTATCTGGGCATGGTCGAAACCTTGGTCGGTCTTGTAGATAATGGTCTGGTAGAGCATCCCCGTAAGGGTGTTCTTGCGCTGCACGTAGATATTGATGTTGGGGACACCATTGTAGAACACCCCTTCGGGGATTTCGACCGCTGGCGACTGCTGCTTCATACTGAAAAGCAGCGTGCGGAGTTCGATCTGCGCCTTGGGCGACGCTACGTTTTGGAAATAGAACGACGTGCCGGTCATCACTACGGCGAACACTGCCAACGGGCGCATGATGCGAATGAGGGGGATGCCCGCAGCCTTCATTGACAGGAGTTCGAACGATTCTCCCAAATTGCCGAAAGTGATAAGCGAGGAAAGGAGTACGGCCAAGGGCAACGAGTCGCGTACAAGGGTTATGGCCATATACCAGTAGAACTTTCCAAGGATATCCATGGAAAGTCCCTTGCCGATGAGTTCATCCACGTAACGCCACGTGAACTGCATCATAAACACGAATAGTACGACGAAGAAAGCCCCTGCAAAAACAAGCAGGAACTTCCTAAGTACGTAAAGGTCAAGTTTCTTTATCAGAACCATTCGTGTGGTATAGTCTATGTGCTTCTTCGCTTGCTACTTAATCAGCGTAGCAATGATTGTAGCGATAGTAGCTGTCATTGAGCCAATGCTGAGCATCTCGGCAAGCGTCATACGGTTGCGCTTCGAGCGTTGCGGCACGAAGATGCTGCAGCCGGGCGTGATGTCCTTGGCAGAACTTACTCTCGATATGGTGCCGTTCATGTGGATGGCGAACACGTGGTGTTTGCGTGCGCTGAGCGAGTATCCGCCGGCCATATCGATGTAGTAGTCGAGTTTGGCTTTCGGAGAGTAGGCCACTACGTTGGGGTAGTTGACCTGCCCGTTGATGCTGACGGTATTGTCAAATTCGGGGATTACGAGGTGGTCTCCGTCGCGGAGTACGATGTCCTGCGCCGAACCCGGGTTTTCAATGGCTTTTCTGAGTTCAATACCGATTGTCTGCACTTCGTTTAATTCAAGTCGCTTCATGTCGACACTGTCAAGGCTTGCCGCCTTGATGAGTGAACGTTGCTTCATCTTCTCCGCCGATGTTAGCTGGCGTTCGAGGTGTGCGCCCTCGATGTAGGCTTTATCGCTCACGCCTCCGGCCATCTTCACGAGGTCGCTCAGGCGCATGGAACTGTTCGCTGTAGTACTGGCACTGATAGGATACATTCCTTGAAACATGATTTCGCCCGATACGTTTACGTGTTGCTGCTCTTTGTAGCCCGGAGCCTTACGCACGAACACTTCATCGAACGGTTCGAGAATGAAACCAGGAGTGCCGTCCACCACAAAGCCGTCTTTCAAAGAGAAAGTATACACGGCGTTCAATTGTTTGGAATTGAATGTGGTGGAAATCTTATCACGGTTACGGCGGCTTACGTCCACCTTTACGAGCGATGCGGCATCCTTCAAACCGCCGGCTTGAAGAATAAAGGTTTCCAGCGACGTATTGTCGGCATATTCGTAGGTGCCGGGATAGTTCACTTCACCGTCTATTGAGAGAATGCGTTCCTCTTTCATCAGTTTCTGAGACGGCACGTAGAACACGTCCTCGTTTTTCAACGAAATATCGGGTACGGAGTGGTCCATCACGCCTTTTATGTTCACCTCGATAACCTCCAGCGTGCGGTCGTCCTTGCGGCGGTGTATAAAACCGCGGTTGACAAAGGCATCTTCACTCAGGCCGCCGGCTGCCTCAATGAGTTGGCGTACGGAGGTGATGCTGCCGTCCATCTGGAACATACCCGGGCGCATTACGGCTCCCTTTACCTCTACCATATTACTATAGCGTTGGAGCGTGGAGTCGACCGACACGGAGTCACCGTCGGCAAGCTGGAACGTGTTTCTTTCAAAGTCGTCGATAGAGTAAACGGAATACTCGCCGCCTGATTTGCGGACAAGGCGCAGACTTCCCTGATAGGCATCGCCGGCAAAGCCGCCGGCGTATTTCACCAAGGTGCCGACGCTCTCTTTGGCTTTCATTTCGTAGTACATCGGGCGTTTCACCTTACCCGTAATATTTACGAGGCAGTCGTAAGGACCTACGATAATAACGTCGCCCGAAGCAAGCCGCACGTTGCCGCTCATTTTGCCGTTAAGGATATAGTCGTATATGTCGCAGGTGGACACAAGGCGGCCTTTGCGGTATATCTTGATGTTGCGGAGCGTACCTATCTCGTTCACGCCGCCCGCCATATAAAGGGCGTTGAACACGGTAGAGAAAGCGGAAAGGGTATACGTGCCAGGCGTTTTCACCTCACCCATCACGTCAACAGTAATGGTGCGCGTCTGCCCCAAGGTGAGTTGGACTTTCGAACCGCCGTAGCGTTTGCCAAGGGTCGACTTTAGCTTTTGGTTGGCTTGCGCCACTGTAAGCCCGTCCACGTTGATCGGTCCAACTTTCTCTATATTTATTGTACCGTCGGGCGAAACTGTATCCTCAAACCGCTCCTGCGAAGCCCCCCATACGTCTACGTATACGGCATCACCAGGACCAAGGCGGTAGTCCTGCGGCGTGGCTATGTTCATATTGGGTTCGAACGAGAGCTTGCGGTTGTTGAAGATGTTTCGGCCGAAGACTTCTTTTTCGTGCTTCGTCTTTTTCTTCTTCATCTCCATTTCGTCCTCGGAAAGCTCCCATTCACTCAACGAGTCGGGCAAGAGGTCTTCCATCTCGTCCATATACTGCTCTTTCTGTTCGCGCTTATAGCGTTTAAGTTGGGCTTCCGACATGGAACTTTCGTCCACCTTTTCCTTGTTGCTCTTGCGCTGGTTCTCGCCTTTCAGCGTTTCGCGCTTGTCGCCGTTGTTCGTGCGCAAGCGGCTTTCGCTTGCGTTACTCTTGCCGCTGATATCTCGCGCGCCGGCAACAGCACCGCTCTTTTGCTTCTCGTACTTACTGCGCACACGGCGTATCTGATCAATCTGTACGCCTTTCTCCATGAGTTTCGTCACGATGTCGGCGCGCGAAGTGCCACGCTGATTTTCCTTGACGATAAACTGCATCACCTGCTGGTCGGTCATGGAACTTTGTGCGCTGGCTATCTGCGCACAGCAGAACAACATTACGACAACAAGGGCTATTTTTCTAAAAGAAACTACGGGGGAAATATATTTCACGAAAGGATAAGCGGTGGTTCTCATGTGCATAAAATGTGGGCATACGAACTATAAAACCTCGGTATGCCTAATTTATTGCAAAGGTAGCAAGTTTTTTCATTCACACGCTTTCACGCGTTAAACGGCAACAAATCAGTCCTCAAAATCAGCGTCTCCAAGCATTTTGTCAGGGATGGACGATGAGGGCGTAAGCCCTTTCTTTTTCCATCCTTCGAGTTGGCTGACGATGTTGCCGCGCCCAGTAGAGAGTTGACGCTGGGCTTCGTCGTAGGTGCGATGAAGTTGGTCTATGCTATTGCCTATCTTCAAGAAGTTCTGAGCAAAGAGGGAAAACTTCTTGTAGAGTTTTTCGGCCGAAGAGTAGATTTCGCTAACCGAGCGGCTTTGAAGTTCGCTCTGCCACAGGTTGTAGGCCAGCTGCAAAGCCATGAGGAGGTTGGTAGGGTTGATTAGGATGACATGTCGGGCATAAGCCTCGGTCGGGAGCTGCGGGTCGGCGTTGAGGGCTGCTACGTAGGCACTTTCACTGGGAATGAACATCAGTACATAGCCAATGCTGCCAGTTACGTGCTTAGCATAGTCTTTCTGCGAGAGTTCCTTGATGTGCTGGCGCACGGAACGCACATGGTCTTTCAGCAACTGCTCTTGCTGCAAGGCATCGTCGGCGGCGCAAAATGCCGTATAGGCTGTAAGCGACACTTTGGAGTCAATAACCACGTTGCGCTCTTCGGGCAGATGCACCACCACATCGGGGATAAGCGTTTCGCCCTTTTCGCCCGTCTGGCGCGACTGCAACGTGTAGTCGCGCCCTTCGGTCAGTCCCGAGGTCGAGAGGAGGTTTGCCAAGACGGCTTCGCCCCAGTTTCCTTGAAGTTTCGTATTTCCCTTCAATGCGCGCGCAAGCTCTTCGGCCTCACGCCCGAGCGAGGTTGTTTGGCGTTCAAGCGACTTGATGTAGGCATCAAGGTCGGCATTGCCTTTCAGAAATTGATTGCGAAAGGTCTCTATGTCACGCCCAAGTGGTTTGAGCAAGGCTTCGAGGGAATGAACGTGTTCTTGCCGCAATGCGTCGCCCTGCGTACGCACCATGTCGGCTGACATAGCCTTAAACTCCGAACGGAGGGCGTTCGCCTGCATTGACATCGCCTTCTCAGTATGCTGGCGAAGGGCTTTCAGTTCAGCTTGCGCAAGAATGGCCTTGCGCTGCGACACCAATGCGCCAAGGGCAAAGCCCACCGCAAGGGCAAGGAGTACATACAATATGGTCATGGAAAGAGCCAATCAGTGGTTACGGTGTCAAAACAGACTGGTCACGTAGGCGACCAAGGGGATAGTCAGTACGCTGAAAAGGGTTGTTACGAAAAGTCCCTGCGTCATCAGCCGTTCGTCCTTATTGTATTGCAGGCATATCATGATGCCGTTGGCGGCTACGGGGGTGGCCGTCAGCACTATCGCCACGTCGCATACAAACTTGTCCACGCCGAGCAAGGCAAGCACCACACCTATAAATAAGGGCTGGAGTATCAGGCGAATGAGGGCGGCGGAATAGACTGTTCGGTTGCCAAGCATCTCGCGGAACGTGAGGTGGCTCAGGCTCGACCCGATGATGAGCTGGGCGCAGGGCATCGTAAGGTCGCCCAACAGATGGAACCAGTCTACCACGGGCTGCGGCATATGTATACGCAGAACCACTATCAGCACGGCAATCAGCGAAGCAATTACGCTGGGGGAAAACACGTACTTCGGCGAGAATGCGCTCTTCGTCTTTCCGCCATTGATAAAGCTGGCGCCGATGGTAAAGAGCAACAGGTTGTAAGGGATGTTGAGTACCGAAGCATAGAACACCGATTCAATGCCAAACACGGCATCGCAGACGGGATAGCCCACAAAACTTGCGCTGCCAAAGGCGAGCATAAAGCGGTAAATGCCTCGGCGCGTCATGTTTATCCTGAAAAGACGCGGCAGAAAACAGGCAAGCAATATAAGGAGTATGTAATTGACGATTGCCACGACTATGAGCGCAATGAGGTCGGAGTTTTCAAACTCGAGGTCTTTGCCCATAGCCGACGCAAGGATAAGCGCAGGCATGGAGATGTTCATGATAAACACGGACAACTTGCGGTCGAGGTCGCCCGACCACAAGTTGCGCTTGGCGGCAAAAAGTCCCACAAGCACAATGCCGAATATCATCAGCATCTGCGTAATGATGTGAAGTATGTCCATAGCAGCAAAGAGGTTTGGTTGTTAGAAAAGGCTCGCCAGGTAAGCGACCAGCGGGATGGTCACTACGCTGAGCAGAGTGGTAAAAAAGAGGCCTTGCGTCATCACGCGTTCGTCCTTGCCGTATTGCAGGCAGAGCATAATGCCGTTGGTGGCCACGGGCATGGCGCTAAGCACTACCGCCACGTCGCACACAAAGGCGTTAATGCCCAACAGAGCCAATACCGCGCCCACCAGCAGAGGCAGCACGATGAGGCGAAGCAGGGTCATGGAGTAGACAAAGCGGTTGCCGAGCATATCGCGCACGGGTATGTGGCTGAGGCTCGACCCCACGATGAGCAGGGCGCAGGGCGTAGTTATGTCGCCCACAAAGTGAAACCATTCGCCCACGGGTTGCGGCACGTGGAAGTGGAACACGGCTATAAGCACCGCTACGAGCGAGGCTATTACGCAAGGGGAAAGGATGAGCTTGGGCGAGAACGCGCTTTTTGCCTTTCCGCCATTGATGAAGCTCACGCCGATGGTGAACACAAGCAGGTTGAACGGAATGTTGAGGACGGAGGCGCAAAACACTGCCTTCGGGCCGAACACCGCGTCGCACACAGGATAACCAATGAAACTCACATTGCCGAAAGCGAGCATAAAGCGGAAGATGCCCTTGCGTGCTTCGTTCACCTTAAATATATGGGGTATGAGGTAAGCAAAACCAATCAGCACAATGTAGTTGACTATCGCCACCACCGCAAGGGCTATCAGCTCGGACGACTCAAAGGCGAGGTCTTTGCCCGTTACCGAAGCGAGGATAAGGATAGGCATAGAGACGTTCATGATAAACACGGACAACTTGCGGTCAAGCTCGGCCGACCACAGGTTGCGCTTGGCCGAAAACAGGCCGACAAGCACCGTGGTGAATATCATCAGCATCTGGGTTACAATGTGCATAAAGTCCATGGCAGGGTACATTTACTGCGTTGACGCGGTAAATGGCAAAGTGTGTGTTCGCGCCAACATTTGTTTAGGGTTTTTGTGTGGTTTGCCGTTCTGGCTGTGGCTGCAAAGTTAGACATTTACTTCTTTTCGCCACTTTATACATTTCCATTTGTTCCCCTCGCGTCGCCGCCGACAAGCAAAAGAGGGGCGTGAACCAAGCTTGTTACAAAATATTTGTACTTTTGCAACTATCATTTGTCACGCGGTACGGCTACGCTCACTATAGGAACACATTTCTCGCCACCCACGGCATAGCCTTGCCCATAAGCAATAAGCATGAAAGACTTCTTCCGCGTCATGCGGCAATATGTAACGCCTTACAAGGGTTACTTGGTTGGTGCGTTAATATTCAATCTGCTCTCGGCCGTTCTCAATGTATTTTCTTTCGTTTCGGTAATACCCATGCTGCAAATGCTCTTCGGCATTGACCAGAACAAGTATGAGTTTATCCCGTGGACGGCAGCCGGAATGAGCGTAAAAGATATCCTCGTAAACAATATGTATTGGTACACCACGGAGATGATGGACCAATACGGAGCGGCAACGGCGTTGCTCTTCATCGGTTTGTTTCTTGTGTCCGCCACGTTGTTGAAAACGGGCTGCTACTTTGCATCCGTGGCCATCATGGTACCTATGCGAACGGGCATTGTGCGCGACATCCGTTCTAACGTTTACCACAAAATCGTCTCCCTGCCTCTTTCTTTCTTCAACGACGAGAGCAAGGGCGACATCATCGCCCGCATGAGCGGCGACGTGGGCGAAATCGAGAACTCTATCACGGGATCGCTCGACATGCTCATCAAAAATCCCATCCTCGTCACTTGCTATTTCGGCGTGCTTATCTACACATCGTGGCAGCTCACGCTCTTCACCATCGTAGTTCTTCCGCTGATGGGCTGGGCAATGGGGCGCATCGGGCGCAAGCTGAAGCACCAGAGTATGGACGCGCAAAACAAATGGAGCGAAACGATGTCGCAGCTCGAAGAGACGCTCGGCGGTATGCGCATCATCAAGGCGTTCACTGCTGAGGAAAAGATGAAGACACGTTTCGACAAGAAGACCGACGAGTTTCGTACGGCCTCCAACCGCGTTGCCATCCGCCAGTCGTCAGCCCACCCCGTGAGCGAGTTTCTCGGCACCACACTCATTGTACTTGTGTTGTGGTACGGCGGTACGCTCATTTTCTCGGACCACTCCCCTATCGATGCACCGACGTTCATCTTCTACATGGTCATCCTTTACAGCATCATCCAGCCGCTTAAGGATTTTTCCAAGGCTTCCTACTCCATCCCCAAAGGTATGGCTTCTATTGAGCGCGTGAACAAAATTCTCAACGCCGAAAACCCCATCAAGGAGGCTGAGAATCCCGTTCACACAGACGGGCTGAAAGACATGATTGAGTTCCGCAACGTATCGTTCAGTTACAACGGGCACACCCCTGTGCTGCAAGGTGTCAACCTCAAAGTGCGCAAGGGGCAGACCATTGCGCTTGTGGGTCAGAGCGGTTCTGGAAAGTCTACGCTTGTTGACCTTCTTCCGCGCTACCGCGACGTGGCCGATGGGGAAATCTTCATCGACGGCGTAAACGTCAAGGCGTTGGCCATATCCGACCTGCGCCAGCTTATCGGCAACGTCAATCAGGAAGCCATTCTCTTCAACGATTCTTTCTACAACAACATCACGTTCGGCGTGGAAAACGCCACGATGGAACAGGTCGTTGAGGCGGCGAAGATAGCCAACGCCCACGAGTTTATCATGGAGAGCGAAAACGGCTACGACACTAAGGTGGGCGACCGCGGCTGCCGCCTTTCGGGCGGTCAGCGCCAGCGTGTGTCCATTGCGCGCGCCGTACTCAAAAACCCGGATATTCTTATTCTCGACGAGGCTACGTCGGCTCTCGACACAGAGAGCGAACGGCTCGTGCAGGAGGCTTTGGAAAGACTGATGAAGACGCGTACCACCATCGCCATTGCCCACCGTTTGTCGACCATCAAGAACGCCGACGAGATTTGCGTGCTTTACGAGGGTCGCATTGTCGAGCGCGGCACGCATGAGCAGCTCCTGCAAATGGGCGGCTACTACAAGCGGCTGAACGATATGCAACAACTGTAAACGGGCTATTCCCTTTGTTATGCTCACACTGAGAACGGGTCATACCACCAATCTGGCATTGCGCTTCGCTGCGCTCTACATCGTGTGTCTGGCGATTTTCGAAATTGCCAGACTTTGTTTCGTGTGGGTGCAGCCCTCCGACGTGCGGGGCGTACTGTCCGCCAACGATCTTTTGCAGACTATGCTCCACGGTCTGCCGCTCGATGTGGCTACGGCAGCCTATCTCTGCGCCCCCGTATGGCTTTGCCTCGGCATCGGACTGTGGTTGCGCATCAAGGGCGCACGCATTATATATAAGGTGTATGCCGTGCTTGCCGCCGTGGCGTTGTCACTGATTTTGGTGGGCGATGCCTGTCTTTACCGGTTCTGGAATATGCGCATCGACGCTACAGTGTGGAACTACCTCGGGCAGCCTCAGGGGGCTTTGCAGAGCGTGGGTATGGCGTTTGCCCTTTGCGCCGTCCTTGCGGTGCTGGCTGTAGGCGTGGCTGTTTATTATTTGTTTGCGGCAACCTTTCTTCCATCGAAGAAGAAAGCGGAACGCCGCCGTTGCTTCACTTCCTCACGTTCCTCTCTCCGCAACCGCATTGGCTGGACGCTGGCGTGGGCTGTCTGCGGTGGCTTGCTGTTTCTCGGCATTCGCGGCGGCGTGGGCAAAAGCACGGCCAACGTGGGCATGGTTTATTTCTCGGAACGCCCATTCCTCAACCATGCCGCGGTAAACCCGGCTTTCAGTCTATTCTCTTCGACGCTTAAACGCAAGGATTTCTCAAAAGAGGCACGATATTTTTCACCCGATGAATGCCGGCGCATTTTTTCCATGTTGGGTTACAATACGGAGAGCGCAGGAACAGACTCGCTGCTCCGCACGAAACGCCCCAACGTGGTGCTTGTGCTGATGGAGGGCTGCGGCGGCACGTTTGTCCACGCCGTGGATTCATTGAGCGACGCAAACATTACGCCCAACCTCAACCGCCTTGCCAACGAGGGAGTGGTGTTCACGCAGATGTACGCCAACTCGTTCCGCACGGACCGCGGCACGGTCTGCACACTGAGCGGATATCCGGCTTTCCCCGACCTTAGCGTAATGAAGATGCCGGCTTATTGCGAAAAGCTCCCGTCCATTGCAGCCTCACTCAAAGGGGCTGGTTACACCACGAGTTTTCTCTACGGCGGCGACATCAACTTCACCAACACGCACGGCTACCTGCAAAGCACTGGCTACGAGCGCATTGACGGCGAAGAGGCTTTTCCCCGCAACGTGCGCAAAACGCACGACTGGGGCGTGACGGACAAAATTGTCTTCGACACGCTTTACAACCGCATTGTGCAAGCTCCCCTCAACCGCCCTTGGCACATTGGCGTACTTACGCTGGCAAGCCACGAGCCTTGGGGCGTGCCTTACAGCCGCATCAAGGGCGACAAGGTGGCCAACTCGATGGCGTACCTCGACCATTGCATCGGCAAGTTCGTGGAAAGGTTGCGCCGCACGCCGCAATGGAAGAACACACTCCTCATTTTCCTCCCCGACCACGGCATCGGCTACCCGGCGGGCCTGACCGACGAGGAGGAACGGCGCAGCCACATCCCCTGCATCTTTGCCGGCGGTGCGGTGAGGCAGTCCCGCAAGGTGGCGGCTATCTGCAACCAAACGGACCTTGCCGCAACGCTCTTGGGGCAATTGGGCATTGCGCACGGAGAGTTTCGCCTCTCGCGCGACGTTTTGAGCAATACCTATACACACCCCTCTGCCGTGCACTGCTGGCCTGAGGGCATTTACTACAAAGACAATTCGGGCATTTCCGCCATCAACATTCTTTCCAATCCTGTACAGCCTCTGCGCGAAGTGCCTTCTAGTTCGCAAAGGCGTGTCAACGCCGCCAAGGCTTTCCTGCAAACAAGCTACGACTTGCTCGACGGGCGGAAATGACACCATGGATTTGGAGTAACCGCTGAGGGGACGTCGCAGGCCGCTGCAACCCATTTCCGCTCGCAGTTTTCTCTTTTACCGTAAAAACATGAAGAAGATACTTATCACAGGCGCATCGGGCTTTATCGGCAGCCATTTGGTAGAGCGCGCCTTGAACGAAGAATACGAGACGTGGGCAGCCGTGCGCCCGTCGAGCAGCCGCCGTTACCTCGGCGACGAACGCATTCATTTCATTGAACTTGACTTCAGCGACCGCCTTGTCCTTTGCCAGCAATTGGAAAAGCATTTGCAGGAAAACGGCGGTCAGGGATTCGACTACGTTATCCATGCCGCCGGGGCTACAAAATGCCTTCATGCCGACGACTTTTTCCGCATCAACGCCCAAGGCACGCAGAATTTCGCCTTGGCTTTGCTCTCAACAAAGGCGTTGAAAGACGGCGGACGCTTCGTGTTCATCAGTTCGCTGAGCATTATGGGGGCAATCCATGAAAAGACTTACCGCCCAGCTTCGGAAAACGACTTTCCTATCCCCAACACGGCGTACGGCGAGTCGAAGTTTCAGGCGGAGAGTTATCTGTCGCAAATAGAGGGACTCAACTTCGTGATACTGCGCCCCACGGGCGTTTACGGTCCGCGCGAACGCGACTATGCCATGATGGCGGACAGCATACGCAAGCACGTAGACTTTGCCGTAGGCTACAAGAAGCAGGTACTCACTTTCATCTACGTGACCGACCTTGTCAACGCAGCTTTCCTTGCGCTCACCCACGGTGAGAGCGGCCGCCGCTATTTCCTTTCCGACGGCGGGGAGTACAGCAGCCGGGCATTCAGCGACCTCATCCAACAGCAGTTGGGAGTGCGCCATGTTCTCCACCTGAAAGTGCCTTTATGGTTCTTGCGTGCCGTTTGCTGGGTGTCGGAGAAGACGGCAGCCCTGCTTGGCAAACCTGCCACGCTCAACGGCGACAAATACCGCATCATGAGCCAGCGCAACTGGCTCTGCGACATCGGTCCTGCACGCCGCGAACTGGGTTATAATCCCGAATGGCCTCTGAGCCGTGGCGTGGAAGCCACATTCACTAAAAAGCAATAACACATTCATGCCCAAATATTTCCGCAGTTTCATCTCCTTGGAAGTGGTCACGCTGCTCTACACGGCGTTCACTTCACTGCTTATTCTATTCTTCTGGCACAGGATGGCTTCGCCCCGTATGCTGCTCGAAGGACGGGCTTTTGTCGTGGGCGGCATTCTGCTTCTAAGTTTGTTCCACTACTACCGCCCGAACCGTTGGCTCTTGGTGCTGCGCTACGTTTTTCCGTTGTCGCTCCTTGGCTACTGGTATCCCGACACGTATGAGTTTTGCCAGCTCTTTCCCAACCTCGACTATGTGTTTGCGGCGGCTGACAGAGCTTTGTTTGGCTGCCAGCCGAGCATTCATTTTTCGCTGTGGCTGCCTCAAAAGCTGTGGAGCGAGCTGTTCCACATGGGCTACTTCGCCTACTATCCGCTGATATTCCTCACGGTGCTTGCGCCGCTTTTTACGGACAAGCGGCTCTTTGCGCGCACGGCGTTCGTGGTGCTTTGCAGTTTCTTTCTGTATTACCTTATCTACCTGTTCCTGCCCGTGGCCGGTCCGCAGTACTATTTCCATGCTGTGGGCTTCGAGGTAATTGAGAGCGGACACTTTCCGCAACTGGGCGACTATTTCCGCTACCATACGGAACTGGCTTCGTCGCCCGGACCTGAGGGATTCTTTCGCGAACTGGTGGAAGGCACGCAAAAGAGCGGCGAACGTCCCACGGCGGCTTTCCCATCAAGCCACGTGGGCATGAGTACGGTGCTGATGATGCTGCTTTGGCGCAACCGCCGCTACCTCTTCTGCATCGCCCTGCCGTTCTACTTTTTCCTTTGCTGCGCCACGGTTTACATTCAGGCGCACTATCTCATCGACGTGTTCGGCGGACTGGTCACGGCTTTCATTTTCTATTTCCTCACCTCGTGGATTTGGCAAAGGCTCTATGCCAAGACCGAGACGGACTGTATCTGACGCATATTCAACCAACGACATTTCTACTCCTATATGATTAAGCACTTAGCCCTTTCGCTTTTTGCGTTCTCAGCTCTTTCTCTCACGGCTCAGACTTCCGTGGGAAAAGGCGGCATCACGCCTGCCATGCTCGAACAAATAAAGAAGCAAAACCCCACTACGGCCACCGACCGTGCCTTGCGCAACGCCCTGGCCGGCACGAGTATCAACCAACTTGCCACAGCGGCCGACAACCCCGCCGCCAACGACACGTATTTCAGCAACGAAGTGCCGTCGAAGGGCATCACTGACCAAAAGAGTTCGGGCCGGTGCTGGCTGTTTACGGGCTTGAACGTGATGCGTGCGGAAATGATCAAGAAGTACGACCTTGGCAGTTTCCAGTTCTCGCAGAGCTACTGTTTCTTCTACGACCAGCTTGAGAAGTCGAACCTTTTCTTGCAAGCGGTCATCGACAACGCTTCGAAACCCATGGACGACAAGACGGTGGAATGGCTCTTCAAAAATCCGCTCTCTGACGGCGGCACGTTTTGTGGCGTGATGGACGTGGTGAGCAAGTACGGACTTGTCCCGGCAGAGGTGATGCCGGAGTCGTTCAACGCTAACAACACCTCGCGTATGGCTTCTATTCTCTCGCTGAAACTGCGCGAGTACGGCCTTACGCTCCGCAAACTCTCGGCGCAGGGCAAAAAGGCCACCGAACTCGAAAAACGCAAGACGGAGATGCTCGGCACTATCTACCACATCCTTACCGTCTGCCTCGGCGAACCGGTGCAGAAGTTCACGTGGACGATGAAGGACGCATCGGGCAAGCCAGTCAGCACAAAGGAATACACGCCGCAGTCTTTCTATAAGGAATACATCGGGCGTGACCTCAAAACAAGCTACGTGATGGTGATGAACGACCCCTCGCGCCCGTATCACCGCACTTACACCATCGACCTCGACCGTCACTCGTACGACGGCACGCAGTGGACCTACCTCAACTTGCCGATAGACGAGATTAAGCCGCTTGCCATTGCGTCGATCAAGGATTCCACAATGATGTACTTCTCGTGCGACGTGGGCAAATACCTCGACTCTAAGACGGGCATTCTCTCTCTGTCCAACTACGACTACGAATCGCTCTTCTCCACCACGTTCCCCATGACGAAAGCGGAACGCATCAGCACGTTCGCCTCGGCTTCAAGCCACGCCATGACGCTTATGGCGGTCGACCTCGACGCAGAGGGCAAACCCGGCAAATGGAAAGTGGAAAATTCTTGGGGCGCATCCTCGGGCTACAACGGCCACCTCATCATGACGGACGAGTGGTTCGACGAGTATATGTTCCGCTTGGTGGTGGACAAAAAATACGTGCCTTCCGCCACGCTCAAGCTCTTTGACCAAAAGCCGACGGTTCTTCCCGCTTGGGATCCGCTTTTTATGGAGGAGGACTAAACAAAATGCGCGTTCCTGCGCCGCCCAGCGGCATAGGAACGCGTTTTTCATTCTAAAAACACTCTATATATATGATACTCGGTTCATTGAACGACACGGCTCGGATAGAACGCGCCTGCCCTGCCCTCTCGCAAGTTTTCAATTACGTCCGCACTCATTATGACGAACTGCTGCAAGCCAATCCTGGACGCATTGCGCTCGACGGAGACCGCATCTATCTCAACGTGGACGATGCGACCCTGCGCCTAAAGAAAGAACAAGTACTTGAAGCGCACCGCCGATACGTGGATATTCACTTTCCGCTCAGCGGCAACGAAGAGGTGGGGTGGCGCAATATGCAGTCGGTTTCCGTGCCAAGCACCGCACCTTTTGACGAGCAGCGCGATTTTGCGTTCTACGCCCAAGAGGCTACTACTTATTTCACGGTGCAGCCCGGCACGTTCTACGTAATGTTTCCGGAGGATGCTCATGCCCCTATCATCGGGCAGGGACATTTGCGCAAAATAGTGGCAAAGGTCCTTGTGGACTTGTGGTAATCAAAGTAGCATCCACCCGGCAACGCCGCAAAGCACCACCATAAACAAGGCGTTGAAGCGGTATACTCCCACACCGATAAGCGTGGCGAAGAACAGGAACACGGACACCCAAAAGTCCCAAGGCGTTGTGGACGGCGTGCCGAAATTGTCGCCTCGCATCATCAGGATGGCGGCGGCAGCCACCAGGCCAGGCACAAGCGGACGAAGCACCGTCATGGCGCAATCGTAGAAAGTTTTGTACTTTCGCCTTTCCTGCAACCTCACAAACACTGCCGTCCACAGGGCAGACGGCAACACGAGTGCCAGCACCGAAAGTACGGCGGAAGCAATGCATCCCCAAACGCCAAACTGCGCAGAAGCAGCCAAAGCCCCCGTGAGCGTGGCGGTATTCAAGCCCGTGCCGCCGGGCAACATCCGGCAAAAGGCCATGAGGTTGCCCATCTGCTCAGGCGTGAGCCAATGGTGGAGTGTCACCACTTCGTGTTCGAGCAAAGCCTGTGCGCTGGCGTATCCGCCAATGCCCAATAGCGACACTTGCAAGAAGCTCAGAAAAAGGAATAGGTATATCCACATAGTTGATGCGTATTACAATGTCCCTCACTCCTCCACGGAAGGATGGACGAGGAAGGCGTAAAGCACGGCGAGGAACGTCAGACCGAGGATGATGTACGACGGCGAAATGCCCAGCAAACCGATGGCGATGGCCGCGCCTACGGGTATCCATACCGTGCTAAGGCTGATACGGGCGTTGCGCCACATCTGGAAACACGGCAGGAGTATCAACGCCACGATGGCCGGACGCGCTCCGCGCAGGAAGCCCTTGATGACGGGCAGGTTGCAGAAGTCGTCGTAGAACACGGCAAAGAGCAGAAATAGCACGAGCGGCGGCAGCACCATGCCGAGCAAACACGCGGCACTGCCTTTCCACCCGCAGAGCTGCTTGCCCATATAGGTGGCCAGGTTCACGTTGAACACTCCCGGCATTGCCTGCACCACGGTGAGGTGACGGGCGAAGTCGTCCTCGCTCATCCAATGGCGTTTTTGCACCAAGGCGCGCCTCAGCGGAACGATGGTGGCATAGCCGTCGCCAACGGTAAGTCCGCCGGCTTGCAGGAAAGTGGTGAAGAGTTCAAGGAGTGTCAAGACTATTGCATTTTTAGCGGACAAGCAGACAGGCTTTTCGGGGCTTGTCTGCTTGTCGGTTTTCAGGAGTTTATTGGTGTTGTTCGCGGTAAAGGTCGTTGACCGTCTTCACCGGGTTGAACGTGCTGAGCGGTACTTCCACGAACACGGTGTTCCAGTCACTCATCGCGCCGTTCCACAGGCCGGGCAATTCGAGTGCTTTGAGTTCTTTGCCGTCCTTGCTCTTGTGCGAGATGAACCCGGTTTGCGGGTCTACGTATTGCGGCAGGTTGAACGGCTTGTCCTCGTAGTCTTTGAGGGCGCATACGAGGTCAACGGGATTGAAGTGGGTGCCTTGTTCGAACATGGCTTTCTTTTCGGGGTCGGCCATGTCGATTTGCGAACTTTCGAGTATCTGCGGCGATATTGTGCCGTCGCTATTGTAGGCAAGGAACGGGCCGCCGCCGGGTTCGCCCACGTTGCGCACCATTCCGCAAACGCGCATTGGGCGGTTCAGTTTTTTGCGAAGGTATATGGCCAGTTCGGTGTCTTCGAGCATTTTGGTGCTGGGGTTCTTCGTGCAGAACTTTTTCTGTACGAATTGCAGCATCTCGCGCAGCTCGTCCATGGTATACTTTCCGCTGTCGAGTTTCCTGAGGTAGGCGAAAGCCTGTTTTTGCAGCGTCACGAGCACGCCGGCAAGCAGTTGCTTGTAGCGCACGGTGTCGCCCTTCAAACGGTCTGGCACCACGTTGTCAATGTTCTTGACGAACACCACGTCGGCACTTATCTCATTGAGGTTTTCAATAAGCGCGCCATGACCGCCCGGACGGAAGAGCAACGTTCCGTCGGCAGTGCGGAAAGGCGTATTGTCGGGATTGGCGGCAATGGTGTCGGTACTGGCTTTTTGCAGCGAGAACGACACGTTGTAATGCACGTTGTACTTTGCCTCGTAGTGCGGAGCAACTTCTTTCACGAGGGTTTCAAAAAGACTGCGGTGTTCGGGCGAAACGGTGAAGTGCACGTTTACCGTGCCGTCCTTTTCGCGGGCGTAGAGCGCGCCTTCCACGAGGTGTTCTTCGAGGGGCGTGCGCGCGCCCTCGTCGTAGTTGTGGAATTTGAGCAAGCCCTTGGGCAGTCCGCCGTAGTTCAGGCCGTCCTTGTTGAGCATGGCTTTCACCACGCTCTTGTACGCGCCTTCGGAGAGCAATGCCTCCACGCCCTTGCCGTAAATGCGGTTGCACGCCTTGTCGAGGTCGGCGTAGAACGCCGCGCGGGGCAGTTCGGCGAAGAAATGTTTTTCGAAATCGGTCTCAGGCACGTCGTAGGGAGCGTCGGCAAAGGCGAACATGTTCTTGAACATTCGGCTGGCAGCCCCCGATGCCGGAACGAATTTCACCACGCGGTGCGACGCGTCGGCGGTGTAGTCTGTCCAGGCCGTGAGATACTGCGCTGCTTCGTCGTCAGTCGGCACGAAAATGCCTTTTTCCACGCTTGCGGCAGCCGAAAGCTTGAGGTAGGGAAAGCCTTTCACGAAACAGTTGAGCTGTTGCTCCATCTTCTCTTCGCTGATGCCCTTTTGGGCAAGCAGTTCTTTGTCCTTTTCTGTAATCATGACGAAACAGGTGTATTTGTTTGTGCGTTGTTGTTCGGTTTGTTTTTGTGGTTCTGCGCCTTTTCGGCAACGAGGTCAGAGCAGGTGGGCATAGGCCTCGATGGCGCGTTCGGCCGTAGCCACCGCCTCGCTTAGGGGGAAGGGCAACTCGCCGCCCGATGCGTTGAGGTGTCCGCCGCCGTTGAAGAATTCCGCCGCCATTTTGTTGCAGGGGAAATCGTCCACCGAACGGAGCGACACGCGCACCACGCTGCGCTCCGTGTCCTCGCGCAGCGAAATGCTGAGCCTCAGCCCTTTCACTTGCAGAGGCATATTGACCAGCCCTTCGGAGTCGCCGCGGATATAGTTGAACTTATTCAGTTCCTCGCGCGTCAGGGTGTAAATCGAAGCTTTGTTGTTGGCGTAGAAACGCAGTTTCTCGTTCAGCACGTAACCGATGAGGCGGATGCGGCTCACGGAGAACACGTTGAACACGTTGCGGTATATTTTGTCTTTGTCTATCTGCTTGGTGAGCAGCATGGAGATAGCCTCGTATATTTCGGGCTTGTTGGAGTTGTACGTAAAGCCCCCCGTATCGGTCATCATGCCCGTGTAGATGCAGGTGGCTCCGTGCTGCGTCATGCTATCGAAACCGCCGAGTTGGCAAATGAGGCGAAAGACAATCTCGCTCGTTGCGCACATCTCGGGGAAGGAGATGACCTGCTTGGCCACGTTGCGGTCGGGGTTGATGTGGTGGTCGATGATTATCTTCGGGGCTTTGGCATTGCGAACCGCGTCCTGCATTTCCTGCAAGCGGCTCAAACTGTTGAGGTCGAGGCAGAATATGAGGTCGGCCCGGTTGAGTATGGCCGTGCAGGCGGTTTCGTGGCGCGCGTAGAACTTCACCGTCTGGCTGTTGGGCAGCCAGCGCAAAAAGTCGGGGAAGGGGTTGGGCAAAATAACCTGCACGTTCTTGCCGAGCGACTGCAAATATTCGGCCCAGCCGAGCGACGAGCCCACGGCGTCGCCGTCGGGGGCGCGGTGGGCGCAGACCACGATGCGGCGGCTGCTCTTGATGGTTTGCAGCAGTTCGAAGAGTTCGTCTTGTGGGAGTAAGGGAGCGAGCATGGGGGGGAGCGGTTTAACTGAGGATGGAGTAGCCGGCGGCGGTAATGCCCTTGTGGAGTTCGTCGATGTGGCTCTGGTTGCGCGTCTCGAGCACCATGCGCAGGTTGCACGAGTTCACGTCGGGACTCTCGCCGTTACGCTCGTGGTGGATGGAGATGATGTTTGCGCCGAGTCGGCAAATCACCTCGCACAGTCCGAGGAGCGACCCTGGGCGGTCGGCCATTTCGATAAGCATTTCCGTGGTGCGTCCTCCCTTCATGAGACCGCGGTTGATCACGCGGCTGAGAATGGTCACGTCGATGTTACCGCCGCTCACCACGCAGCAAACCTTTTTGCCCGCTATGTCTACCTTGTTGAACATGGCGGCCGCCACGCTTACTGCCCCTGCGCCTTCGGCGATGAGCTTATGGTGCTCGATGAGGGCCAGGATGGCGGCGCAAATCTCGTCCTCCGTCACGGTGACAATGTCGTCCACGTATTGCTGGCAGAGTTCAAAGGTATGTTCGCCCGGGGCTTTCACCGCAATACCGTCGGCTATGGTAAGCACGTTGGTGAGGGTTTCAATCTGGTTGTGATCCACGCTGTTGAGCATGCTGGCCGCGCCCTTCGCCTGTACGCCTACGACGCGTACGGACGGTTTAAGCGACTTGATGGCGTAGGCCACGCCGCTGGCGAGTCCGCCGCCGCCGATAGGCACGAACACCACGTCGACACCGGGCAGCTCGTTGAGTACCTCCATGCCCACCGTACCTTGGCCGGCTATCACCTGCTCGTCGTCGAACGGGTGGATGAACGTCATCTGCTTCTCCTCGTTGAGCTGAAGCGCGCGCTGGTAGGCATCGTCGTACACGCCAGGGACAAGGCACACCTCCGCACCGAGTTCACGCGTGGCCTCAACCTTCGAGATAGGCGCGCCCGAGGGCATGCAAATGAGCGACTTGATGCCGTAACGCTTGGCGGCGAGAGCCACGCCCTGAGCGTGGTTGCCGGCCGAACAGGCTATCACGCCGCGCGCCTTTTCCTCGTCGGTGAGCTGCGATATCTTGAAACCGGCTCCGCGCACCTTGAACGAACCCGTCACTTGCAGGTTCTCGGGCTTGAGGTAGACCTCCGCCAATGGGTTGATTTTCTTCGTGGGGATGAGGGGCGTGCGGTGCACCACGTCTTTCAGCACGGTCGACGCCTTGTAGATGATATCGAGTGTCAGCATGGGCTTTCGTTTATGTTTTTCAAAGTGCTTGGCCGCCGACTGATTTGGCGAACTGCCCGCTGAGGGGCGGCCGGGCGTTGTGTTTTTCTTTTTGTCTTCTATGCAAAATTACACGTTTTCGGCATACGGGGATACAAACTGCCGCTTTTCTTTGTCGGACGCAATGAGTTTTGCCGTAACTTTGCGCCACCATATAACATTGAGAAACCTAACACGCACACCCTATGACACACGGACACGAAGTTCTCCACATGATGGAAGGAAACGCCTACGCCTCGCGCGCCGAACTGGTGGAGGCCATTGTGAAGCGGTTCGGCAAGGACGAACGCTTCTGCACCTGCCACACCACCGACATGACCGCCGAAGAACTCGTCGACTTCCTCGCCGAACGGGGCAAGTTCATGCCGGCAGCCGCCGGCGGCGACTTTACGGTCGATACCTCGAAAATCTGCAACCACAACCACTGATCCATCCGTCCGGGTCCTGATGCCCGATGCCTATCGCCGTGGCTGCCGACAGACTTTTTGCTTGTCGGCAGCCGCGGCTTTTCTTGAAATTCCCCCGAGGAAAACGGTGTCACCCGTACGGGCTACGCACGGCGGACGTACGGGCGACGCACGTGCCTCGTACGCCTGACACGCGTAGCCCGTACGGTGTGCGGCAATTTCCCCAAAGCTAAGGGCAACCGGACCGCAAGGACGGAGGAAGCAATCGCAGATTTCGGAAAACATACACATATAAAGACAAAGTTTCATAACTTTGCAGCAAACGCACTTTTAACCTACGCCTCACGGCGACCTATATTAATGAACCACCTTAGCAGAAAAATACTCGCGGCGCTGATAGCCCTTGTGCTTGCAGTGCCCTGCGCCCTTGCGCAAGAAACGGGGTGCAACTTCGGCCGCACCCTGCGCGTCGACTACGACTTCAGCGGAAACACCCATGAGCAGCACATCGCCCTCAACCAGTTGTGCAGCTTCGAGGGTTGGGCCGGACGGCGAGTGCACATGGATTCGCTCTTCCTGAAAGGCAACGGCGACATCACGCTCCGCGACAAGCGGACGGGACGCGTGCTTTACCGCCAGTCGTTCTCCACGCTGTTCCAGGAATGGCTTACCACGGAGGAGGCCACACGCCTTACGCGGTCGTTCGAAAACACGTTTCTGCTGCCTATGCCGGCCGACACCGCCACGGTGACGGTGAGGCTCTTCACCTTCCGCCACACGCTGAGCGCAGAACTCACGCACACCGTAGTGCCTACGGACATTCTCATCCGCTCGCTCGACAACCAGCCCGTTCCGCCCCACCGCTACCTGCACCGCAGCGGCGACAGCAAGGACAAGATTGACGTGGCCATCGTGGCCGAGGGATATACTGCCGGCCAGGCCGAGGCTTTCTACGCCGACGCCCAAACGGCGGTCAACTCCATCCTTGCCCACGAGCCGTTCCGCAGCATGGCGGACCGCTTCAACTTCGTGGCGGTGGCCGCAGCCTCGCAAGACTCCGACGTGAGCATCCCCAAGGAGGGACTGTGGCGCAACACCGCCCTTAGCTCCCACTTCTCGACGTTCTACTCCGACCGCTACCTCACCACGCTCCACCAGCGCGACCTGCACAACCTGCTTGCGCGCATTCCTTACGAGCATATCATTATCCTTGCCAACACGTACACTTACGGCGGGGGCGGCATTCTCAACGCCTATACGCTGACCACAACGCACCACGCGGCGTTCCGTCCCGTGGTGGTGCATGAGTTCGGGCACAGCTTCTGCGGCCTGGCGGACGAGTACTACTACGACGACCAGTACGAGAACTACTATTCGCCCGACGTGGAGCCATGGGAGCAGAACATCACCACGCTGAAAGATTTCTCCCGAAAGTGGCAGGACATGCTCCCGAAGAATACGGCCGTGCCTACCGTGCCGACAAAGAAGAACCGCGAGAGCATCGGTGTATTCGAGGGCGGCGGCTATATGTCGAAGGGCGTGTTCCGCCCGTGCCAGGACTGCCGCATGAAAACCAACGAGGCGGCGGCGTTCTGCCCCGTGTGCCAGCGTGCCTTGACGCGCCTCATCCGCTTCTACACCGAAGAATAAGCCCCTACCCCACCCAACCTCATAAACCTACCCCACCCCTATGGCGAAAAGCAAAGCCCCCAAACGCAATCCCGGCACAACGCCGCAGAAGCGTTCGAGGTGGCAACAGATAAAATCGGGCCAGATTTACCGCGAATGCCGCGAATACCTCGAACGCGACGGCATCCGCTTCATCATCGGGCTGTGCCTGCTCATCGTGAGCCTCTACCTGATTATCAGTTTCGTGTCGAACGTATTTACCGGGCGCATCGACCAGTCGGGCGTGCAGAACGACACGCTCACGCACGCCGCAAACTACGGCGGAAAGCTTGGCGCATATATCTCTAACTACTTCATGGACCGCTGCTTCGGCGTGTTTTCCATTCTCATCCCCGTGTTCACACTCCTGGCGGGCGTGAAGCTGATGGGGTCGTACCGCGTGCGCCTCTGGAAGTGGTTTCTGAACTTCTCCATCGTGATGATTTGGGGTTCGGTGTTCGTTACGCTCATTACCGACGTGCTGCCGCAGTCGTTCACAAACTATTTCAGTTTCCGCCTGGGCGGCGGACACGGCACGTACGTGGCGCACTTTCTCAACAGCGAACTTGGCACTACGGGCGCATGGCTCGCGGTGATTGTCACGCTCGTATTCTACGCCCTCTACCTGTCGAGCGAAACGGCCAGCGCTGTGCGCAAGGCCCTGCGTCCGCAAGACTACATCAAGACACGCCGCAAGGACAAAGCCGACGGCGAGGGAACAGCTGAGGATGCGGACAACTACGACGAGAACGAGGCCGAATGCGACAACGAGCCGGTATTCACCTACGACGACACGACCGAAGAGGAAGAGCCGCACGAGGAGGAGAGCAACACCATATCGCTCGACCTCGGCAGCGAAGTCGCCGACACGCCCGCCGACGACATTCCGCCCCTCACGACAGACACCGAAATGGAGATAGCCGCCCCCGCGGACGAGGAGACGGAACTCGACATCACGCCGCCCGTGGTGGACGAAAAAGCCGAGGGGAAAACCGTGGAGGAGGTGCTTGCCATGGAACCCTACGACCCGAGGAAAGACTTGGAATACTATAAGTTCCCCACCATCCCCCTGCTCAAACACTACGACGAAGACGGACCGAACGTGGACATGACGGAACAAAACGCCAACAAGGATCGCATCCTCAACGTGCTGCGCAACTTCGGCGTGGAAATATCGAGCATCAAAGCCACCATTGGTCCAACGATTACGCTCTACGAGGTGACGCCCGCCCCGGGCGTGCGCATCAACAAGATACGCAACCTTGAGGACGACATCGCCCTCTCGCTCTCGGCTCTGGGCATCCGTATCATCGCCCCCATACCCGGCAAAGGCACTATCGGTATTGAAGTGCCGAACAAAAGGCCCCGCATCGTGTCGATGGAGAGCATTATCAACACGCGCAAATTCCAGGAGTCGACCTTCGAACTCCCTATTGCCCTGGGCAAGACAATTACGAACGAGGTGTTTATGGTAGACCTCGCCAAAATGCCCCACTTGCTCGTGGCCGGCGCAACGGGTCAGGGTAAGTCGGTCGGCCTCAACGCCATCATCACCTCGCTGCTCTACAAGAAACACCCGTCGGAATTGAAGTTCGTCATGGTCGACCCGAAGAAGGTGGAATTTTCCATCTACGCCCCCATTGAGAAGCACTTCCTTGCCAAAATTCCCGACGACGACCTCGACCCCATCATCACCGACGTGACGAAAGTGGTGCAGACGCTCAAAAGCCTCTGCCAGCTGATGGACCACCGCTACGACCTGCTCAAAAAGGCCAAGGTGCGCAACATCAAGGAGTACAACGCCAAGTTCAAGAGCCGCCAGCTGCTTCCGCGCGACGGCCACGAGTTTATGCCCTACATCGTGGTGATTATCGACGAGTTCGGCGACCTTATCATGACCGCCGGCAAGGAGGTGGAACTCCCCATCGCACGCATCGCCCAGCTGGCGCGAGCAGTGGGCATCCACATGGTCATCGCCACGCAGCGACCCACGACAAACATCATCACGGGTACGATCAAGGCAAACTTCCCCGCCCGCATGGCGTTTAAGGTGATGTCGCAAATCGACAGCCGCACTATCCTCGACCAAAGCGGCGCGAACCAGCTCGTGGGCAAGGGCGACATGCTCTTCCTATGCGGCAATACGCCGACGCGTGTGCAGTGCGCCTTTGTCGACACGCCCGAAGTGGAAAAGATAAACGACTACATTGCCGACCAGCAAGGCTATCTGGCCGCCTTCGAACTGCCCGAGCCCATCATGGACGACGAGGGCGGAACGCCCAAGGGCGGACTGGGCGACGAACCGCTCGACTCGATGTTCGAGGAAGCCGCCCGCCTCATCGTTATCCACCAGCAAGGCTCTACGTCGCTCATTCAACGAAAGTTCTCCATCGGCTACAACCGCGCAGGCCGCCTGATGGACCAGCTGGAACGCGCCGGTGTAGTAGGTCCTACCCGTGGCTCAAAACCGCGCGAGGTGCTCTGCCAGGACGAAAACCAGCTCAACGCCCTGCTCACCGAACTTCACAGCTAACAAATGCGTACAAACACGGCGGACAACGCTCGTTCCTTGACGGGAAGCGCGTGTCCGCCTTTTTCTGTTCCGCCCCATGACAACTCATCCCCACACGCTGCTCCTCGCCGACAGCGGCAGTACGAAGACCGACTGGCTAATCACATCGGAAACCGGCGCGCCGGTGCGCATCCGCACGCAGGGCATCAACCCCTTTATGCTCAGCGACGGCGAAGTGGAGCAAATTCTCCGCGACGAACTGCTCTCAGCCCAGGGCTTCGCATTGCCCACCGCCGTGCGCTTCTACGGCGCAGGATGCCGGGGCGAAGGCACAGAGCGCATGGAACGCATTTTCCGCAAGCTCCTGCCCACAGCTGTCGAAGTGACGGTAGCCTCCGACCTTGAAGGGACGGTGCAAGCCCTCATCGGTGACGGCAGCGGCATAGCCTGCATACTCGGCACGGGGAGCAACAGTTGCCTGGTGATTGACGGGCGGACAGTGGCCAATGTGTCGCCCCTGGGCTACGTGCTGGGCGACGAGGGGAGCGGAGCCGTACTGGGCCGCCGCCTCGTGGGAGACGTGCTGAAAGAGCAGTTGCCCGAACACGTCCGCAAGGCGTTTTTCGACGCTTACTCCCTGACGGGCGATGAAAT
The DNA here is from genome assembly GCA_963632215.1 of Clostridiales bacterium. Classification (GTDB taxonomy): domain Bacteria; phylum Bacteroidota; class Bacteroidia; order Bacteroidales; family Bacteroidaceae; genus Alloprevotella. Next base: position 941 of record CAVGTD010000016.1, on the reverse strand, counting down.
AATCCGCCGCGTGTACCGCGAGCCCTTCGGCAACCGTTTTCTGGCCTCGTTCGCGCCCTTTCTCCATGCGCACCGCAACGAGCCGGCCGTCAGGGAACTGCTCCTCGACGAGTTCGCGCGCTTCTTCCGCCGCAACGTATTGCTCTACCACCGCCCCGATTTGCCCGTATCGTTCACCGGCAGCGTGGCCTACCATTTCCGCGACGAACTGACGCTGTCCGCCGAGACTTGCTGCTGCACCGTAGGACGCATCCTGCAAAGTCCGCTCGACGGCATCAAAGGAGCGTAAATACACCCCGCGGCAGCGAAAAGAGCCGTCCGAAAGGGCTAATTCGCCCATTTCCAACGGGTTAAGGCAAAAAAAGGCTGAAAATATTTGCGCCGTATGCGGTCTTGCTCTATATTTGCCGCTGAAACGTTGCTCTCCCCGTGCATACATAGGGGATGCGGCACACGCGACGCAACAAAACACACATTCAAAAATACACTTATGAACAAGACAGATCTCGTAAATGCTATTGCAGCAGCAGGCTTGACTAAAGCCGATTCAAAGAAAGCACTCGACGCAGCACTCGACGCAATCTCTGGCGCACTCGCTGAGGGCGACAAAGTAGCCATCCTCGGGTTCGGTACTTTCGCAGTAAACGAACGTCCCGCCCGTGAAGGCATCAACCCCGCCACGAAGGAAAAGATTACCATCGCCGCCAAGAAGGTTGTTAAGTTCAAGGCCGGTGCAGAACTCGCAGCTGGCATAAACTAAGCCAAGGCTTACACGGACTATATAAAAACGTCAAGCGTTGAAAGCAAGGAGGTCGCTCCTGCTTTCAACGCTCTTTTTTTGCGCTTTGCTTCCAAAGTTCTATTCGCCAAACTGTTCTTGCGCAATGTTGTCGGGATTGATGTAAATGCTGTCCGCCGCCCATTCATTGGCAAGGAGTTTT
>CAVGTD010000015.1:0-38372 GCA_963632215.1 Clostridiales bacterium | reverse complement strand
AAGCGCAAACAAAAAGCGGGCTGCCCTCACGGTGTATCGTGTCGGGCAGTCCGCTTTTGTTTGCCGCTGGCGGAAAGGGTTATTCCTCGTTTTTGAGCCAGTCGCTGTTGTTCCAGATGCTGTGATTTGAGGCTGCTTCTGAGCCGCTGCGGGCGTCGTCGTCGCTGTCTTTTACTCCGATACCTGTGATGCTCCCCGTAAGGATGCTGCTTTCGTAGGCGAAGCTGATGGCGCGGCTCTCGGGGCTTATATATGATTTCTTCATGTGGGTTGGTCTTTTTGTTGTTAGTGTGAGAGGGGATGGATTATTTCACGAGCGTCTTCTTGCCGTTGACGATGTAGAAACCGTGCGCAGGTTTGTTCACGCGGCGGCCGCTGAGGTCGTAAACTGCCTTAGCCTGGGTTGTTTCGCCCGTGGCGGCTGACTGAATGCCGCTGATTACGCCGCCGAAGTTGAGCGACAGTTTGTTTGCGCTTGCCGACGTGAGGTCGAGGTAGGCTTTGTAGAGCTTCACGGTGCGGTCGGAGCTGCTGAGCTTATAGAAGTTGGCCTCCTTTGTAGAGTTGTCGCAACCGAGGATGAATGCGTTGACGCTCGTCTCTACGGCCGTGCCGGTGCTTGCCACGAGTTTGTTGTCGTTAACCGTGGGGATGTCCTCCGTGGTGCGTGCGGTGGGGATAGCCTGAGTGGCGTCGTCGGCTTTGATGATTACGCCCGTGGCGGCGGGGATTACCTGGCCGTCGATGGGGCTGAGCGTGGCGGTTTCGCCGGCTTGGCTCACCTTGTAGGCGGTCAGCCCTTTGGGAAGAACCACGGGGAAGGGCGAACTGTAACTGCCTAGATAGAGCGTTTCTTCGCCTACCTTCATCTCAGTTGCCTTGAAAGCGTTCTCCTGACTGGCCTCCTCGAAGTAGTAGGCGCAGGTGTTGCCGCTTGCGGTGTAGTAGATATTTGCTTCTGGTCCATTGTGGAAAGGATTATCGTTTGTCGTTTGCGAGGTGTTTGCCATCAGGTAGTGCAAATCGCTGGTAGAGTTGGTGGCTGCGCCGGTCATTGCGCCCTGAATAAGCAGCAGCCCGAGGTAGTCGGCAGACATGCTTGTGATGCTGGATATGCTGCAATTGTCGCCCGTCCCGCTGAAATTGAAGGGAAGGAGCGTAAACTGGCAGCAAGCGGCGTAGTCGCTCAGCGCGCCGTTTGACTGACCGCCAATTTCCTTGCCGTCCGAGCGGAACGTCATGTACTTACCTGCGCTGTTGGTGAAAATGAACTTCTCGCCCACCTTGTGCGCGTAGAAGATGGCGCTGCTCTGAGCGGTCGTGGCGAAGTGGAGCTTGCCGTTGGCGTTTGTGTAGAGGTAGTAGGCCGTCTTGCTCGAAGCCCCCTTGTTCACGGGGTGGATGTAGTAGGCTTTGCCGTCGGTGGGGAGCGTCATGTTGGCCTTGCTCAGCAGGGTGCTGACGGCTGTACTCTTCGTTTCGTAGTTTGCGTCTGTTGCATCTACAGCCGTGGTGAACGCCGAGTAAGCGGCGGTTGTGGGATAGCCAATAGTTCCGGCATTTTCGCCAATGGCAGTCTTGATGCTGTTGATTGTAGTGGACAGAGCGTTTATCAAGGAATTCTCGGCAGTAGAGATTGCTCCGTTCACCGTCGAGAGGGAGGTATTGTCGAACGTGCCTACCTCGGTAAAGTTGAAGCGACCGCCGGCGTCGTTGCCATACGTGGTCGTTACGCCGAAGCCGAACTTCTTTGAAAATGCGTCAGAAATGGCGAAGCACTTAGCCGGATACGCCACGGGGACAATCTGGAAGTTGTACGTGCCGCTTACGCCATAGAGGGTTTCGCTCTTAGCGTCCTTTGTGATGGTGAAGCGCTGCGTGCTGCAATCCACCGTGCTGCTCAGGCTGGCGGTGCCGTCGGTAGCGGGGTAGAGGAACTTCTGTGCGCCTACATTATAAATATAGTACGTTGACTCGTCGAGCGATGACTTTACGAACACCCAGAGGTTGTTGTTGTCGTCGGTCGAAGGGTCGCTCGTGTCGCCGGTGGCTTTTGCGTCGAGCGAACATTCCGTTGCGTCTGTTCCGGTAGTGATGATGCCGCCGCGCCCGTTGGTGATGAGGTACGTCTTCGACGTGTTGAGCGAGTTCACGTTGTCCACCACCGTGCTGGTTTGCGCCGTGGCGGTGGCGGTAAACGTCGCCGCAACCGCCGAAAGGAGTAATGTTTTGAAAATCATATACGTATATGTTTGTGATTGTTTAGTGTCTAACCGCAAGTTTCCGCTCTGACAAGCCGTCCCTTGCGCAAAGTCTCTCTCGCAAAGGGGCGTTGCAAATGTAGGAAGTTTGCGTTAACATAGCGTAACAGGGGGGGTAAATATGTTAATCAGCATATATTTCGGGCGTTTTTAACACTTTGAGGCGGCTTTTGATGGCTTCTCTGGACATTTGCGCCATGCGCCCGCGTCGGCGGCGCAGTAAAGACAAATTAGGAAAAGTTGCAGCAGAGTTTGCAAAATCAGCCGCAAAACACGTACCTTTGGGGGCGCGCTAAGCTGCGGCTTTGCGCAGATGCCCCCCGACAGAACTCTTTGGCATACAATCAACAATCACACAATACAACACGCATGAAAAACAGGATTCACCATCTCTTCTTGTGGCTGCTTGCGTTCGGCGCGCTGCTATGCGCGCAAAGCGCATGGGCGCAAAACGTAAGCGAACTTGTCAGCGGAACGACCTACTACATTAAATGCGGAGGCAACGGCTCGGAAGCCAGTCCTTTCCTCTACGACAACAACGGCTCGCTCAATGCGCAAGCCCTCAGCCTTAGCTCCGATGCGCAAAAGTGGGTAGTAACTGCCGTGGACGGCAAGGACGGCTTCTACACGGTGAAAAACGTAAGCACGGGCCGTTACATGGTGGCGGTGAGCGCAAACGGCACAGTCGCCACACTGTCGAGCGAAAGTTCGGAAGTGTACATCGGAAAGAACGACAACACGGGCGACACGAGCAACACGTGGTTCAACATCAAGAGTTCTTCTTCAAGTTCCATCAGCTACAACTGGTACAATGCCTCGAAGATAGCCGGCTATGCGGCCAACGACGGCGGGACAAACAAACTCTCCAACTCGGAATGGGGCTTTTGGCCTGACAGAGAGACCTACATGACTACGAACGGCTTTTCCGTTCCCACGGCAAGCGCAACGCAGCTTTACCGCATCGTCAACTATAAGAACTCCACCTACGCCGTGGCCGAGAACACCAGCAATGGCGTGACCACGCTCGACTATACCTCATCGGACAACGACGGCGACTTTTCGCAATACTGGTACCTAATTGACCAAGGCGACGGCACGACAGCCCTGAAAAACGCCCTTAGCGGAAACTACGTGCAGAGCCTCTCCGGCACAAAGAACACGCAGTACAAAACAGGCACGGATGCCTACGGATTCACCATTGCCGGCAACGACCTCTCGTATTCCTACGACATACGCGACAACACGACCATCGGCTTCAACTCAACCGACAAGAACCAAAACGCCACGAACCTCGGCGGCAGCACGAGCAAGGGCGACGTGTACTCGTGGACATTCTACGACGGTTCAAACGATGCAAACTCCCTCTGGAACTTCAAGGCCGTAACGCTCACCGAAGACCAGCAAACGGCTCTCGCTACGGCACAGGCTGCCTACAAGAAACAAGCAGCACTCGACACCATACTCACCAACGGGAAAGTGCGCATCCGCACAGCGCGCAACGCCACGACCAACTCGGGCTATTTCACCGATGCAGCATGGTATATCACCGACAACGGCTCAACCGAAAAGACACAGACATTGACATCGGGCGACGCAGAGAACCAGCAAATATGGATTGTCGAAGCACAGGACGGCGGCGGTTACACCTTCCGCAATCTGGCTACGGGAAAATACCTCGACTTCAACAACTCCAACTCCTCTGCTAAGACGCTCTACGTACGCTACTACCCGAGCAATGGCACGGACGAGTACTACGTAAACATCTCCGCCAACAGTGACTTCTCCGGCGACGGCAACAAAGCCAACGGCGGCGCAATCCACGCACAAGGCGACGGGCACGCCATCGTACCATGGGAACCGTCGGCCGGCACAGGCTCAAACTGGACATTCGAAAGCGTAGATATGACCGACGATGCCGTGCGCGAAATCTTTGACGAAATGGCTGGCAACGAGTCTACCCTCCCCTCAGAAGCCACGTACGTAAAAGTGAAAAACGCCCACTACGGCACGGTCATCACTTACAACACCACGGGCCGTCTCTCGGTAGATGCGTCGCGCAGCAAGGATGCCTCGCAACTCTGGCAACTCACCCCCGTAAGCGGCAGCGAAGGCCACTATCAGCTCAAAAACGCAATTAGCGGAAAGTACATTAGCAACAGCAGCGTTGGGTATACGCAAGACGACGAGGCCAGCAACAACGGCTTCCTCGTGCAGCGCGTCACCTCAAAACGTTTCGCTACCGTCTACAACTTCATCCTCCCCACCAACACCTCGAACGGTTTGCACGCCTCAAACGGCAACGTCATTTCATGGACTACTGCAGCTGGAGCATCGCAGTGGGTTGTATGCTCCACAGACATGACCGACGACGAAATAGCCGAAGCCGTCACGAAATACAACTATACGCAAAGCGAACTCGCGAAGAAAGACACCTACAACACGGCCTACACTGCTTTCTTCACCGATGCCACTTGCAGCGAACTCGCCAGCACGTATCAGGCCATGACCGACGATGAGCTGACCAAAGCTCTCACCTCGGCTGGCATAGATTCTGAAACCCTGCAAGCCGCAGCCATCAAGGTAAAGAATAGTTCGTGGGCAACGTGGGAAAAAATCTTCCGCGTACGCGACGTGAAACCCTACTCAAATGCAGGCACGTGGAACAACCTCCTGAAAATTGGCAACGAGTACACAAGCCTGAGCAACCCGACAGGCATCTGGGCTAATGCTGGCGACGTGCACTACATTTTCGTGGGCGACGACGTGCCTTCGGGTGCTTCGCTCAGCGTGCGTTCCGTAAGCAAGACCGATAGTCAAGGTTCTACGGTAGCCACCCTCACGAAAGGTCTTAACTCATTCACCGTAAGCCAAGACGGTGCGCTCTACCTCATCTATACCGTAGCGACCGACACCACTTCCACTTCGAAAAAACTCGCCGACTACGCCACACTGCCCATCCACATCGAGGGCGGCACGGTCGACGGCTATTTCGACGCCACCCGTGAGGGCATCAACACCGATGAGAACTGGAAGCAGATGGTCAGCGACGGCCTCTTCCAAAAGTCGTTTGTGATGATGAAGGGCCGCCACCTTATCTACCAGCTCAACGGCACGCTCACCAAGCAATACATTCCCGAGAAGATGCGAGAAATCGTAGACTTCTGGGACTGGATGATGGACGTGTTCCACGAGAAGATGGCCATCAACGACTACTACGACCGTTGGAACAATGTGAACGGCTTCTACTCGTGCACCTATAATTATATGTTCGCCACCACCTACGGCACGTACTACAACGAGTCGACCCTCAGCGAGGTGCTCAACTACGACAAAATGGCAGCAGGCGGCGGCTCGCTCTGGGGTCCGGCCCACGAAAACGGGCACAACCATCAAAGCATGATCAACATGATTGGCTGTACGGAGATATCCAACAACCTCTTCTCGCAAATCATTGTACACCTCAACGGCAAAACCTCCACCCGCCTCAATGGTCGCAAGTTCTCCGACATAGCCAACCTCTATGCTGCCAATACCTCATGGCACGACTACAACCTTTGGGACCGCAACACGCTCTACCTCAAGCTCTACCTCTACTACGAAGTGGCTGGCTTCAAGCCCGACTTCTGCCGTGAGCTCTTCCGCGCGCTGCGCCGCGACCCCTTGAACCATAGCACGGGCTCACAATCGAACCCAACCCCCGCCAGCGAGGACTTCCTCAAGTTTGCCCTGAAATGCTGCGAAGTAACGGGCGACGACCTTAGCGAGTTCTTCGAGGCCTACGGCTTCTTCGTGCCTTTCGAAACTCGCATGATAGGCGACTACGCCAACTATTGGACCGAGAACACGCAGGAGATGATCGACGCCGCCAAGGAGAAGATGCACTCCTACGCCAAGCCCAAGGGCAACATCCTCTTCATCGAGAACCACATCAAGCACGAACCCGCCATCGACCACGACGGCAACTACCTCTATAACTCCGACGGCTCGCAAGTACTTCGCACCGACTACAACGACGAGGACGCCGTGGGTAAGTGCGGCGACGTAGGTTCTTACTCCGACTTCACCACCGGTCACTACGCCAGCGGCTACACCTACTCGCAAACCGACAACACCATCACCATGACGGGCGAAGGCGCAGTGGGCTACAAGGTGTACGACAGCGACGGCAATCTGCTCTACTTCTCGAACGCGAACACGTTCACCTTGCCTACCTCCGTTGTCACCGCTCTCAGCGGCAAGACAATGGTGCTGAAAGCCGCGCAGCCAGACGGCACCGACGTAGTGCTCCCCAATCCCTCTGCCACCGTCTACACGCTGAAGGTTTACCACGCCGACGCGCTTACCGACGACAAGAGCAACACGGTCTACACCGACGGCACGGCAGCCACCATCCCCGTGCTCGAGGGCAACGCACTTGCGTTCATCCAAGAGCCGACGAGCAACGCCACGCTGCCCGAAACGCTCGTGCAGACAACCAACGTGGTGGACGCTTCGACCGCCTCGGCCTACAACGTTGTCCTGACCGACAAGACGGACTTCTACTCGCCGAGCAACTTCACCGCCGAGACACTCACCTACTCACGCTCGAACACCGCCGGATGGAACAGTGTCTGCCTGCCCTTCGCCGTGTCGGCCTCCGACTTCGGCACATCGGCAAGCCTTGAACAGTTCAGCAACGTCTCGACTGCCGACGGCGCAACCACACTCAGCTTCAACGCCACCGCAGGCGAGAACGCCGCAGGTCAGCCCTGCCTCGTTTACTGCCCCGACGACGTGACGGAGTGGAACGTCTCCAAGACCAACGCCGCCGTAGTGGCCTCGCCCGTCCCCGTAAGCGTGTCGGGCGCAACGCTGCAAGGCAGCTTCACCAACGAGACCATCGGAACCGGCCGCTACAAGCTCAACGCCAGCGGCACAGCCTTCGGCGTAACCACCGACAAGGGCAAAGTGACGGCCTTCCGCTGCTACATCCTCCCCACCACCGAGGGCAGCAGCGCGCCCAAGTCGTTCCTAGTCAGCCACGGCGGCACATCCACCGCAGTCGGCGCAGCCGCCATCCAGGCCACGCCCGCCAACGCTCCCGTCTACGACCTCTGCGGCCGTCGCGTGCAGCGAATGAAGCAAGGCGGCGTTTACGTAGTGAACGGCAAAAAGATTGTTCGATAACAACCCAAAACAAATTGACATGACTCAAAAGAAAACATACACAGCCCCGCGCTCGCAAGCTCTGATGCTCTTTCCCCAATCGGTGCTTGCCGAGAGCGCTACGTTCAAGCCCTCTTCTTCCGAGAACGTGGACGAGAGCGACAAGAGCAACAACCGCATTTGGTCCGGCGATAGCTGGGGCGAGGAATAGCCCCGCCCAATCCCAATAACACTCACGAGGAGCATTGTCCGCCACAAGCGGGGCAATGCTCCTCGTCACGTATACCGCATCCCCCCTCGCCCCGCTCCGCCGCAGCAGCCCAAGGGAAAAATCCCCGGCAAAGCCCCGTAGTGCGAAAATAATATTTACCTTTGCACCGCAATCAGGGCAACACACAGGCATGCGCCGCAAAGCTTCAACAACTTAGCAGCCCGCACCAAGTCGCCCCGAAAAAGGCCTCGTAGCTTAGCTGAATAGAGCGTCAGATTCCGGTTCTGAAGGTCAAGGGTTTGAATCCCTTCGAGGTCACTCCGATGTACGAAAAAGGCTTCCGCACAAGAATGCGGAAGCCTTTTTCTTTGGATCGTCTGAGAGGCGGATTAGTAGTTTTCGGCGCGAAGCTCGAAGTAGCTCTGCGGATGGTTGCACACGGGACACACCTCGGGAGCCTGCTTGCCCACCACAATGTGGCCGCAGTTGGAGCACTGCCAAACGCTGTCGCCGTCGCGGCTGAACACGATGGCATCCTCGATGTTCTTCAACAGGCGGCGGTAACGCTCCTCGTGGGCGCGTTCAATGGCGCCCACCATCTCGAACTTTGCGGCAATCTCGTCGAAGCCCTCCTCGCGGGCCTGCTTGGCGAAAGTGGCGTACATGTCGGTCCACTCGTAGTTTTCGCCGGCTGCAGCGTCGGCCAGGTTCTCCGTGGTCGAGGGCACTGCGCCACCGTGCAGGTACTTGAACCACATCTTGGCGTGTTCCTTCTCGTTGCGCGAGGTCTCCTCGAAAATGTTAGCCATCTGCACGTAGCCGTCCTTCTTGGCTTTCGAGGCGAAGTACTGGTACTTTGTATGAGCTTGCGATTCGCCGGCAAAAGCCGCCTGCAAGTTTTTCTCGGTCTGCGTTCCTTTCAGTTCTTTCATTGTCTGGGTTGGGTTAAGTAGTGAGTAAGGGATGTTATTTGCCGAAGAAGCGGTTGTAAAGCCCCTCGAAGCCGCGGCCGTGACGGGCCTCGTCGCGAGCCATCTCGTGCACGGTGTCGTGGATTGCGTCGAGGTTGAGTTCCTTTGCGCGCTTGGCGATGCGGGCCTTGTCCTCGCAGGCGCCGGCTTCGGCGTTCATGCGCTTTTCAAGGTTGGTCTTCGTGTCCCACACGAGGTCGCCGAGCAATTCCGCGAATTTTGCGGCGTGTTCAGCCTCTTCCCAGGCGTAGCGCTTGAAGGCTTCGGCCACTTCGGGGTATCCCTCGCGGTCGGCCTGGCGGCTCATGGCCAGGTACATGCCTACTTCGGTGCATTCGCCGTTGAAGTGGGCGTTGAGGTCCTTTATCATCTCCTCGTCGCAGCCTTTTGCCACGCCGAGTTCGTGTTCGGCTACAAATTCCATCTTGCCGCCTTCGTTCAGTTCCTTGAACTTCGATGCCGGCACGCCGCACATGGGGCACTTCTCGGGAGCGTGTTCGCCTTCGTAAACGTAACCGCAAACGGTGCAGATGAATTTCTTTTTCATAGTGAGTGTAAGTTTTTTGAGTGAGTTATGTGGTTGTCCTTACGCCGCGGGGAGGGTTTTCCGGGCGGCGCATTGTTTCATTGTCCCTTGCCTTTGGCGGCGCAGTCCGGGCATACGCCTTTCAGGTAAAGCTGCGCCTCGTCGGCCCGGAAGCCGCTGGGCAGCAGGGCGTCGTCCATAAGGCTTTTGTTGGCCAACGCCACATCGTACACCCGTCCGCACGCACGGCACAGAAAGTGGGCGTGCGGCTCCGTGTCGGCGTCGAAGCAGCTGTTGCGCTCGTCTATCGTCAGGTGCTGGGCAGCCCCCTTTTCGGTGAGCAGCTTGAGCGTGTTGTAGACGGTGGTCTTCGAGAGCGTAGGCATCGCCGGGTGCAGCGCAAGGTATATCTCGTCGGCCGCCGGGTGCGTGCGGTGATCGAGCAGGTACTGCATCACGGCCAGCCGCTGCACGGAGGGCTTCACGCCGTGCGCTTCAAGGCACGAGAGGGCTTCGTTGGCTTCGGTCTGCATAGATTGTAATTATTACAACTTTGTTTCTGCTGCAAATATAAGGGCTTATTTCGTACCGTGCAACTTTTGCGCCTGATTTTACCGAAAGTTGTAGTTTTTTGAACGGACGAAACATTGCCCACAAGGCGGCCTTTAGCAAGGACCGTAGCAGATATTGTGCGCACACGCGAGGGAGTTTCCATTACCCCAAGGAAAATTGCCGCACACCGTACGGGCTACGCACGTGAGGCGTACGGGTGACACACGTGAGGCGTACGAGCGACACACGTCACCCATACGGTGTACGACGTTTTCGCCCGGACTTGTCGCTGTCAGTCGGCGCACGACGTTTTGTATATCTGTGCCATAGCGCACGGTATCTGATTTGCAAAGTTTTGTACATTTGTAAAAATTATCATACCTTTGCAGCGCAGATGCGAACTGAGAGAGCATAAGACGTTCGTATCTCGTAGACAAGAAGAAGTTACACGATTACCTTAACAAGCCTTACAACCTCTCTTTTCTACCCTATCACCGAAACCCCACCCCCCAGAAACTGAAACAGCCGTTTGCAGCCGAAAACAATTTTTAAGTTGTGGCAGGATGTAAACTACGCCATGCGGTTTTAAAGCATTGCCTTATTTTATATTCACCTATCATAAACCAACTTACAATTATGTTCAATTTCGCAAAGAAAGCAGCCCTCCTCGGCGTATTCGCCATGGCTGCGGGCGCAATGTTCGCCAACACCTCCGACGCTATGACCGCAAAAGCCAAGAAAGACGGCTGCTGCGCAGAGAAGAGCGACGTTTACTACGGCAGCCGCAAGGGCGGTTTCGCCATTAGCTTCGGCGCCACTCCCGTCATCAACTTCGTGGGCAACCTGTTCAACGGCAACACCAAGAACGAGTTCGAAGGCTTCAAGGGTCTGAGCTCTGACCTCTTCGGCGGCCTGACGATGTCCGGCAAGTACATGGTGGACGACAAGTGGGCTGTTACCCTCAACCTCGGCTTCGACAACAGTTCGAAAACCAGTTACTCTTACAAGTCGGAGGAGCACAAGTCCGACGAAAAAGTACAGTCCACCACCAAAACAGCTTCCCGTGAAGTGATGGTGATGGTTGGCGGTCAGTACCTGCTCCGTCCGGGCAAGCGTTTGCAGCCCGTTCTCGGTCTGAACCTCGTTTACGTTTACGGAAACTCTGATTTCACCAAGTACAGCAACGAGGACGACAGCAAGCTCGACAAGACAACGGGCGTTCCCTCGCACACAATCGGCCTTCTCGGCAACGTAGGCGTTGAGTACTTCATCTGCCGCAACATCTCCCTCTCCGCAACGGTCGACCTCGGCGTAGCACGCACCATGAACCGCCAGAAGCTAACCGTAGACAGCGAGGCTGACAGCTACAACCAAAAGGATTACAAGGAAACTACGTTCAAGACCGGCCAGTTCGGCGGCAACCTCGGTCTGAACTTCTACTTCTAAGAACTACAAGTTCCATCATTTTCGAGGGATGCGGAAGCACTGCGGTGTCTCCGCATCCCTTTCTTTTTGCCCGCCACTGCGGCGGTGCTTTGCCTTTCGGAGAGAGTTTTATAATTTTGCAACGTTTGCAATATTGCGCGGCGTTTGCCGTTATGACTTTAACCTGCTTAGCTACGTAGGGCAACCGTCATTTCCACAAGCCCGGCGGGGCGCGACGAAGCAAACAAATCGCTATGAAGCAACTCTATCCATACATATCCTTTGCGGTGGCCATGGCGGTCACGTTTGTGTGCATGCCCGTGCTGCTGCGTTTTTGCAGGAAGCGCGGTCTGTTCGACATGCCCAACAGCCGCAAGGTGCACACCAACCACATTCCCCGCTTGGGCGGCACGCTCTTCGTTCCGGCCATGCTTGCCGGAATGTTTGCAGTGGGTGCGCTTTCCATTTGGCAGGGCGACGATTACTTCTCGCTCGGGTTCTCCTCCGTGCTGATGTTCGTGGCTTTGATTATGGTGTACACCATCGGACTGATTGACGATGTGCTGGGCCTCGACGCCAAGGTGAAGTTCGCCATACAGTTCATTGCGGCCGCCTTCATGCCCGTTTGCAACCTCTACATCAACAACCTCTACGGCTTTTGCGGCATCTACGAAATACCCGTATGGGTGGGCTATCCGCTCACAATGCTCATTGCCCTGACGATTATCAACGCCATCAACCTGATTGACGGCATCGATGGCCTCAGCTCGGGGCTGGGAGTCATTGCGCTGGGCGTTTTCTCATTTCTGTTCATCAAACTCGGGTCGCCCGTGTTCGCCGTTTTCTCGCTCGGTTTGTCCGGCGCACTCGTGGCGTTCATGTACTACAATCTGTTCGGGTCGGCCGAGAAGTTCACCAAGACGTTTATGGGCGACACGGGAAGCCTTGTGCTGGGCTTTTCGCTGACGTACCTTTGCATCAAGTACTGCATGTTCAACCCCGCCGTATTCCAAACGCAGGGCTGCCCCATCCTCGTATCGTTCACGCTCGTGGCCGTCCCCGTGTTCGACCTTGTGCGCGTGGCCGTGAGCCGTTTGTTCCGGGGCAAGGGGATGTTCACGCCCGACAAGACGCACATTCACCACCTCTGCCTAGCCGCAGGCATGACCATGCGCTGCGCGCTCCTCTGCGTGTTGCTTTTGCAGGTAGCCATCGACGGCCTGAACTTGTTGCTCTTCAAGGGCTGCAACGTGGGCAGCACACTCATTGTGCTTGCCGACATCGCGCTGTACGCCCTGACGATTGTAATATTAAAGAAGAAAACACACATTCTCCCCACTCATGACCACACCTCAACAGCCGTCGGCTAACGCCGCCGACGCCATCACGCTGCGCGCCCTCGAAGTGTTTCGGACGGTGCGCCGCCACTGGATATTCGTCACCGCCACAACCATTGTCGTGACGGCACTGGCAGCCCTCGTGTCGTTCAGTCAGCCGCGCACGTACAAGTCCGAGGCCGTCATGCTCCCCGAAACGTCCTCGTCGTCGCCCGGCGTATCGGGCAACCTCAGTTCGCTGGCCAGCCTGGCCGGGGTGAAGATGGGCGGCGACTCGCAGGATGCCATCTCGCCCGAGTTCTACCCCAAGGTAGTGGGCTCTACGGTATTCCTCGCCGAGGTGCTTACCGACAAGGTGGACTGCCGCCGCCTCAAAGGCAAGGTAAGCGTTTACGACTACCTTAGCCATCGTCAGAAGCACGCCTGGTATAACTTACCCAAGGAGATGAAGGACGACGAAAAGGCTGGCGACAACGAACGAATCAACCCTAAGCGGCTGACCAAGGCGCAGCAGCGCGTGATGAACAGCCTTAAAAGTGCGCTCTTCTGCACCGTAGACAAGAAGACCGACATCATCAGCATCGAGGTGGAAACACAGGATGCCGAAGTGGCGCAGCAGATAGCCGACCTCATTTGCAACCGCCTCCAGACCTACATCACGAACTACCGCACCAACAAGGCGCGCAAGGACGTGGAACACAGCAAGAAAATTGCAGCAGAGGCGCACACCAAATACGTCAAGGCGCAGCAGACGTACGCCGCCTACTGCGACTCGCACGAGGATCTCGCCCTCGCCTCGTACCAGCAGGTGAGTGACCGCCTCGAAAACGAGATGCAGCTTGCGTTCAACGTCTATTCGCAATACGCCCAGCAGCTTGAACTCGCGCAGGTGAAATTGCAGGAACGCACCCCCGTCTACACCACCATACAGCCAGCCACCGTCCCCCTGAAACCGTCAGGACCGAAACGTATGTTCACAGTAGCTGCCGCCTTCTGCCTGTCGTTCTTCGGCAGCATTGTCGGGCTGCTCGCCGCCGGTTCGGTGCGGAGAGCCAAACGGCAGATGGCGGAGAGGGCGGAAGCCGGGATTTGAAAAACCGATTTATTCAGGAACCCACAAATATCCAATCGCAAATCAGAAGAATAATGTCCGCAAACCACGGGCTGAAAGCCCAGCTCCCCATAGCCCAGGGCAGAGTGACGCCGCAAAACGGCGGCACGACACCCTGGGGATCTCAAACAGAAGCGAATGCCGCCCTGTAAGGGCAGCTCCCTTGATACCGGGCAACGCCCGGGTTCAACTACGCCTAAAGAAACATTGCGGGGCGATGCCCCTCGTTAAGAGAGCTGCCCTTGCAGGGCGACAACGACCTTGCCCGGGATACCCAGGGTGACGTTCGGGATTTCATCCCTCACTCTGCCCTGGGCTATGGAGAACTGCCCCGTCGGGGCGCGGTTTGTGGACACACATGCGATAGCAAGATGACCAATTTGAGTATGCGGTCACAAAGGTTGCCCGTATTCAGAAATCGTCTTTCACACGTACACAGTCCACACCCCCACATTGAAAAGAATAGCCACAATAAAAGAGAACAAGGGCGAGTTGGTCGACTCGCTCTACCTCATGCTGCTGCAAGGGGTAAACCAGTTGCTGCCGCTCTTTGTACTTCCCTACCTGCTTGTACGGCTGGGGGCTGAGGGCTACGGCTACGTGGGGTTTTCACTCTCGGTGGTGCAGTACGTGATGCTCGTGGTTGACTTCGGGTTCAACCTCTCCGCCACGAAACACATTGCGCAGGTCAGGGACAACCGCGAGGAGATGAGCCGCGTATTCTGGAACGTGGTAGCTGCCAAGACGCTGCTTCTGCTGCTCTCAACGATCGTTCTCGGCGCGCTGATTGCGGCAGTGCCTACGTTCCGGCTCTACGGAAAGGCCATCCTCGCCACGTTCCCAATGGCGGTGGGCAGCACGTTCACGTTCATGTGGCTGTTTCAGGGCGTGGGCAAGGTGCGGATGTTCTCCGTGATGAACACCCTCTCAAAGGTGGCGTTGCTCCCCCTGATATTCCTCCTTGTAAGGACACCCGACGACTACGTGCTGGCAGCCTTTCTGCAAGCCGCCGTGTTCGTCAGCACCGCCGTCATATCCAACGTATACCTTTGGCGCAAGCGAATTGTGACGGCCGCCCGACCCACGTGGAAGGGCGTGAGGGACGAAGTGCGCAAGAGTTTTCCGCTCTTCCTCTCCACCGCCTCGACGAGCGTCTACACGCAACTCGTAGTCATCGTGCTTGGCTTCTTCTGCACCACCGCCGTGGTGGGCGCCTATTCCTCGGCCGACCGCATCATGCGCGCCGTGTGCTTCCTGCTCTACGTGCCGCTCAACCAAGTGTTCTTCCCAAAGATAAGCGCGCTTGCGCCCACCGACCTTGGCGGCGCAAAACGGCTCTTCGCGCAGGTGAGGCTGCTCGTGGCCGCGGTGATGGGCAGCGTCAGCGTGGCGTTGTTCTTCGGCGGACGCTTCCTGCCCCTGCTGCTCGGCAGCGACTACGCCGGCATTGAGACCTACCTGCGCATACTCGCCCTCGCCCCCCTCGCCATCGGCATTGGCGGCGTATACGGGCAGATGGGGCTGGTAGCCCTGGGCAACGACCGCACGGCACGGCAGTTTCGCAACGTGTACTTTGCGGCAGCGGCAGTTTCCGTCACGCTGATGTTCACGCTCACGCCCTGGCTGCACGCCGAGGGAGCCTGCATCGCCGTGACCGTCACCGAGGTGGTGGTGTGTCTGCTCATGGCCTGCTGCTACCGCCGCTACGCACGCAGCCAAGTTTGACATCCGCCCCTCCCTTCCCCCAAGAAACAAGAAACACAATCCTACGCTTATGCTCGTTGCTGTACTGGCCGTCACCATAATGCTCACGCTGATAGGGCTTTACGTCTCGCACGACGTTTTCGCCCCCTACGTGGCGTGCCCCGGCGTGTGGAGCGTAGCCATTCTCATTCTGTACTTTCTGCCCAACAACTTCTACCCCGTCTGCCACAACTTCCCCCCTATGCTGCTGCTATGGGTGATAGGTTTTTCGGGGACGGCACTGCTGTGCGAGCGCATCACGACGGCAGCCTCAGCCACTGCCGTGGCACGCGAGCCCAATCGTACCGTACTGAAAGCCTATATGGCCATCACCATCGTAACCATGCCCGTCGTGGCGGGACTGGTGCTTTACAAGGCTTTCGTGACCGAGCCTGAGACAATGTTCCGCTATATGCGCATTATGAACACGGGGCTCGACGACGACATTGAGCGTCCCAACATCGGTCCGCTGATTTACTGTACCGCATTGGCGTTCGTGTCTATCTTTTTCAGTCTGACATACTTCAAGAGCAAGCGGCTCACCGTCACCATTCTGCTGATGAACCTGCTGTACGCCCTGACCACGATGTCGAAGACCACGTTTCTGAGCATCATTTTCTCGTCGCTCTACATTTGCTACGCCAAGAAGTACGTGCGCATCAAGCACCTGCTCTACGGTATGGCGGCGTTCGTTGCCCTGAGTTTCGTGCTGCAAAACGCCCGCGCCGTAGACGAGGAGGTGGAAACAAACAGTTTTCTCGCCCTCTACCTGTCGAGCAGCATGGTGGCGTTCGACTATTGCGCCGAAGCCTGTTCTACTCCCATGTGGGGCGGCAACACGCTGCGCATATTCTATGCCATAGGCTACTCGCTCGGCCTGACCGACCGCAAGCCGCTCGACACAATCCTTACGTTCGTGCACGTGCCGGAAGAGACCAACACCTACACAAACCTCTATCCGTTCTACGTGGACTTTGGCGCAGTGGGCATCGCGGTGTTCTCCGTACTCTACGGACTGCTCTACGGTTTTCTCTACAAAAAGAGCCGTACGGGCGGAAAGCTGGAACTCATCCTCTACTCCATCTCGCTGACGTTCTTGCTGATGGAGTTTATCGGCGAGTTTGTGTTCACGAACCTTTCGCAATACCTTCAATACATCATTTTTGCAGCCATTCCCTTCCTTGTGGGCAATAGGCAGAACGACCAACTGCCCGCCCTCAAATAGCCTACCCACCCTCCGTCCATGGCACAAATAGACATTCTGCTGGCTTCGTACAACGGGGCCGACTACATAGCCCAGCAACTGCGCTCGCTGCAAAGCCAAACGTTCACCGACTGGCGGCTCATCGTGCACGACGACGGTTCAACCGACGGAACGCCCGACATTGTAAAGCGTTTCCAGGCTGCCGACCCGCGCATCTGCCTTGCGGAAGACGGCGTGCGCCTCGGTTCGGCTGCTGCTAACTTCATGTACCTGCTCAGGTATGCCGAAGCCCCCTTTTGCGCCTTTTGCGACCAGGACGACATTTGGCTCGAAGACAAACTCGCGAGGATGCACGAAGCCATCGCCAGACTTGACCAGGGCAAGCCGCAGATGGTGTGGTCAAACTCCTACGTCTACTCCATGGACACGGGTGACATCAGCGGATACGCCACGCTTTGGCATCCCGCCAACCTGCGCGAGCTGCTCTTCGCCAACGCCGGCATTCAGGGATGCGCCTTGATGTTCAACGCCCCTCTGCGCCGTCTCTGCGCCGACGCTCCGGAGTTCATCGCCATGCACGACCACCTGTTCACGCTGGCGGTCGTCACCTTCGGCGAACTGCACAGCGTGCCGCGCCGGCTGATGCTCTACCGCCGCCACGGAGCAGCCGTGACGGGAGCCACCTACAAAAGCCGCGCCGAACGTCTGCGCCACTTCTTCGCCCCGGGCAAGACGGTCATTGACGACAAGCACCTGAAAGCCATCCGCAGTTTCTACGACAAATACGAGCCCTTGATGTCCGACGAGGCGCGCCGAACGTTCCTCGACTTCTTCAAGTTCAGCAACGAGGGAAAGCTTAAGAGCCTCATCCACGCCCTGCGAGGCAACTACCGCCTCTTCGGCAAACGCCACATTCTGCTGGCGAAAATATTGCTCCGCAAAATGTGCTGAGAGACACCTGCAAGCACCACACCGACAAACTACACACGCCATGCACATACTCCACATTATCAACGCCCTTGCCGTAGGCGGCGCAGAGCGGTTGCTCGTCAGTTTCCTGCCCATCATGCAGCGCATGGGACACACCGTCAAGGTAGCCTTGCTGCAAGGCGGCGGCGACCTTGAGCAGCCCTTGCGCAAGAGCGGCATCGACGTGGTGACGCTTAACCTGCCGGGCGGCCGCTACAATCCGCTGGCGGTGAAACGGCTGGGAGAGTTTGTCCGCGCGGCCGACGTGGTGCATCCCCACCTTTTTCCCTCGCAATATTGGGCAGCCTTTGCGCACAAGTTCTACGGCAAAAAGGGAAGCGTGCTTGTCACCACCGAACACTCCACGTTCAACACGAGGGGGCGGCACTGGATAACCACGCTCATCGACAATGGCATTTACGGGATGTACGACGGCGTTATCTGCATTTCCGAGGGAACAAAGAACTTTATGGAGAAGCGCACGCCCCAAGGGGTAAAACTTCGCGTAATTGAGAACGGCGTGGCGTTGCCCACGGTTGCCGACGGCACTGTGCTGCGTAAGGAACGAGCCTCACTGGTGGACGGACTGGGCGAAGACGACTTCGCCGTACTGCAAGTGGCCCGCTTCACCGAACAGAAGAACCAAGCCTGCGTGTTGCGCGCGCTGCAACGGCTTCCCGAAAACGTCCATGCCATTTTTGCCGGCTATGGCGTGACACTCAATGCCCACCGCGCCTTGGCCGAGAAGTTAGGCGTAGTCCATCGCACCCACTTCCTCGGCCTTCGCAACGATGTGGACCGCTTGTGGCAAGCGGCGGACATGGGCGTAATGTCGTCGCAATGGGAGGGCTTCGGCCTTGCAGCCGTAGAGGGCATGGCACGCCGCCGCGTTGTGCTGGCCTCGGATGTGAGCGGACTCTCCGAAGTGGTCAACGCTCCCGAACTGCTCTTCGCCCCCGACAACGACGCGGAACTTGCCGAGAAAATTGCCTACTTTATGACCCATCCCGAAGAGCGGCACGAGTGGGAAGAACGCTGCCACGAACGCGCCCAGCAATTCAGCGTGGAGAAAATGACGCAGCGCTATCTCGACTTTTACGAAGAACTTTTGTAGATTTGCCCCGTAGCCAGACTTTCGAGGCGACACCTATTAATATCTATACAGAACTATGGAAGTTGACTTTAAGCCCAAAAACATTCAGAACCCCGATGCGCCCGAACCCGCCCCCGGCGACGGAAACACTACGGCGAGCATGATCAAAATGCTCCTTATCAGCGTGTTGAACCTTGCGCTGATTTGCGGTTTCGTGTACAAATGCAATCACAAGGACAAGCACGAGGAAACTACCGAGCAAGCGCAACCGACAAAGGCGGAGACACCCGAGCAGAAAGCAAAACGCGAGGCATACGAAAGGCGCAGAGACTCGTTGGCGGAAAAGATAGTCGAGCAAAAGATGGAAGAAATCAAAAGCGGAGCGTCCGGCCAAAGCAGTTCAATATCCGCCGCCTACAACGAGGGGCACGATGCCGGATACAGCACGGGACTTGAAGACGGGCAGTACAACCGCAGCCGTCTGGCCAGCTTCAACGACAACACGAGCCACGAAGGGGCGGAAGCCAAAGACTACCAAACGGGCTACCGCGAAGGCTACGACACGGGCTACGAGGACGGACGCGCGGAATACGAGGCGCAAAACAGTTCGCGCTAAAACAATCCCCCACACACAAACACCGAGAATGTCCGCAACAATCGACACCATACAAGCTCCGTTGCTCGAAACAGCAACGGAGCTGTTTTCTTCGCTCCTCAACATTCGCGACGAATGGTCTGCGCACCGCAAGTACTCCGCCCTGCGCCAAACGCTCACGCTCTGCGTCAACGAGCGGCTCATCGGCACGCAAGTAAAGTTGAGCGGCCTTTACGCACAGATTGACTACCTGCTCAAACAGCACACGCGAAGCCAGATTGACCGTTCGCTCTCGTTCGCCCTCAACGCTTTCCGCCACCGTCTGAAAAACATCGGACAGACAAGCGAGGAAGAACTTGCCCCCCACTACCCCACCGACCGCAAGGCCCTGGCGCAGTTCATCGCCCTCACCTACAACAGCGACGTACCGGGCGAACTCGCCGCACTGTTCCCCGCAAGCACTACGGCAGCCACTCCCAAACGTCTCACCGCCGACGGCAAAGAGCCAGTGGATCACTTTCGTTGCCTCATCCGCCGCTGGGACAATACCTATATATATGCCACGCGCGAGGACACGGACGAGGAAGTGCGCATCAATTACGTTCGGGAGAGCCCCTACGTGCCGGGCGACTGGAGCTACCTGCGCCGGTCAATGGTGGAAGGGGAAACGCTCAACGTGGTGCGCCCTCGAACGGACGAAAACGGCGACATTCTGCCCGAGCTTCTCATCTATGCGCCTGACTATCTTGTGAGCGTCACGGCCATTACGGGCTGCCTGTCGGAAGAAGGCGCATCGCCCTACCTCGACCTGCTTTCGCGCATCAAGCCGTACAGCCAAACCGATGCCACGCTTTTGGGAAACTTCGCCGGGCAACTGCTCGACGAGATTGTTTACGGCGAAAAGCCCGACTACCGGCGGAGTGCGTCGGAGTTTTTCAAGCGCAACGCCCTCTGCCTTGCGGCGCACGGACCGATGGAGCCAGATTTCCACGCACAGGCGCAGAAACAGTACGAAAACATCCGCCACCTAATGGGCAACGTGTACGAGAAAGCCAACGGCGAGCCATTCCGCCCCCAGGAGGTGATACTCGAGCCCTCGTTCTTCTCCGACCTGCTCGGACTGCAAGGGCGTATGGACTTCCTCACGCTCGACTACCGCAGCATCATCGAGCAAAAGTCGGGCAAGTGCCGCTGGCAGGCAGGTGCGCGAAAAGACGAGTACACGGGTTATCAGGAACAGCACTTCGCCCAGATGCTACTCTACCGCGCCTTGATGCACTACGACTACCGGCGCAACACCGCCGAGGGGATGCACTCGTTTCTGCTCTACTCGCGCTACGCCGACGGACTGCAACAGGTGGGCAGCGCGCCCCGGTTGCTTTTCGTCCTCTTCAAACTGCGCAACCAGTTGGCCTATGCCGAAACGTGGTACGCCAAAGGCGGAATGCGTCTGCTCGAAACCCTTACGCCGCAAAAGCTCTTCCCCAATGCGCACGGCGCACTCTGGAAAAAATGCATTGCGCCGCAAATAAACGCCCTGCTCGAACCGCTCCGAAAGGCCTCGCCGCTCGAACGCGCTTACTACTACCGCTTTATGCAGTTCGTGGCAAACGAGCAAGTGCTGGCGAAGATTGGCAATCACACCAAGGAGAACTCGGGTTTCGCCTCGGTGTGGAACTCTCTGATCGAGGAAAAACGCGAAGCCGGCAACATCTTCGAGAACCTGCACATGCACATTCCGCCCACGGCCGACGGCAAGGCGCAAAAGGTGGAGGACGTGCATTTCACCTTTGCCGCCGACGACACTGCCCACAACGCCGACTTGGCAAACTTCCGCGAGGGCGACATCGCCTTTTTCTACGCCTACGAAAGAGGGACGACACCCGATGCCACCGCCCACATTGTTTTCCGCTGCACCATCACTCGCCTCACGCCCGAAAGCATTGACGTACGCCTCCGCAACCCGCAGACAAGCACTTGGGTATTCCGCTACTTCCAGCGCACCGAGGACGTGGTGTGGGCTATGGAACACGACTTTCTCGACTCGTCGTTCCTCTCCCAATACCGCAGCCTGCACGCATTCCTTTCCGCCCCGCAGGCACGTCGCGACTTGCTGCTGGGTCAACGCCGTCCTGAGGTTGACACGGGCGTGAAGCTCAGCGGAGACTACGGCACGGAGGAGTTCAACCGACTTGTGCGGCACGCTCGCCAAGCCAAGGACCTTTACCTCGTTATCGGACCGCCGGGAACGGGCAAAACCTCGTACGGATTGAAAAATCTGCTGCTCGAAGAACTGCGCGAGGAGGGTGCAAACGTGCTGCTCCTCTCCTACACCAACCGCGCCGTGGACGAAATTTGCAGCAAGCTCGAAGAAGAACAGATTGACTACCTGCGAATAGGCAACGATTACAATTGCGACGAAGCGTTCCGTCCCCACCTGCTCAGCAAGCGCATTGAAGAGATGGGCGACGTGAGTGCCACGAAGGTGGCGCAACTGCTGAAACGGACACGCGTGTTCTGCGGAACGACCACCTCGCTCACGGCGGCTACCGACCTATTTCAAATCAAGCAGTTCTCGCTCGCCATCATTGACGAAGCGTCGCAAATTCTCGAACCGCAAATTCTCGGTTTGCTCAGTGCCGTTACGCCCAAAGGCGACTGCGCCATCAGCCGCTTCGTGCTTATCGGCGACGAAAAGCAGTTGCCGGCAGTGGTGCAGCAGAGCGAGGCGGAGGCAGCCGTCAGCGACGAACTCCTACACCGCGCCGGACTGACCAGCTGCGCGCTGTCGCTCTTCGAGCGCCTCTTGCGCCTCTACGGCTACAACCCCGACGGTACGCTCAACGAGCAGGTGTGCCACATGCTCACCCACCAAGGGCGTATGCACACGGATATTGCCAACTTTCCCAGCACGGCGTTTTACGAGGGGCGGCTCGAACCCGTCCCCCTGCCCCACCAAGTGGAGCCAACCGACTGCGCCTCGCCGTCGCCCAATCGCTTCGCGCTCATTTTGGAACGAAGCCGCATGAGTTTCGTGTCGGTGCAAACGCCCCCCGACGACAACACGCCCGACAAACTCAACGAGCAGGAGGCGCACGTCATAGCCGCCCTTGCGCGTCAGGCGTATCTCCACATCGGCAAGGAGAACTTCGAGGCACGCGGTTCCATCGGCGTGATTGTGCCATACCGCAACCAGATAGCCACTGTGCGTGCCGCCATTGCCCAATTAGGCATTCCCGAACTGGAAACGCTGACCATCGACACCGTGGAACGCTACCAAGGTTCGCAGCGCGACTACATCATCTACGGTTTCACGGTGAAGCGCAAATACCAACTGCGTTTCCTCACCAGCACCGCCTACATCGACCCTCGCAGCGGGCACGTCATCGACCGCAAGCTCAACGTGGCTCTCACCCGTGCACGCAAAAGGCTCGTACTCGTGGGCAACGCGCCCCTGCTCGCTGTGGACAGCACGTTCAAGAGTCTCATCGACTTCTGCAAGGAGCGCAACGCCTACTACGAAGAGCCTTAACGGCACGAAAAGCCCCGAAACTTCCTCCCAAGCCCCCATTTCTTGCCGACATCGGCAAGAAATGGGTAGATTTGCAGCAAGTTCATCACATTTATGCCGATAACCTATGGAGTTCGTATCCACTAAAATCTACGCCGAGGCGCACGGACTGTCCGAAAGAACCGTGCGCAACTACTGTGCACAAGGCAAAATACAAGGCGCGCAACTGGTGGGGAAAACGTGGAACGTGCCTGCCGATGCGTCACTCCCCTCTAAGAAGTACGCTCGCAACGCCGTTTCGCCGCTTCTTTTTGCATTGAGGGAACAAATGGAGTGCAAACTGAAAGGAGGCATTTACCACCGCACGCAAATTGAACTAACCTACAATTCAAACCACATCGAGGGAAACCGACTGACAAAAGAGCAGACACGCTTTATCTTCGAGACCAACACAATCGGCATATCCGATGCAGCCATCAAGGTGGACGACATCATCGAAACGACAAACCACTTCCGCTGCATCGACTTCATCATCGACAAGGCGAAAGCCCCCCTTACGGAAGCAATGATCAAGCAGTTGCACGGCCTGTTGAAGTCTGGTACGTCTGATGCGACACGTTCTTGGTTTGCCGTGGGCGACTACAAACGATTGCCCAACGAAGTGGGCGGCGTCGAGACTGTTGAACCAAAACAGGTAGGCAAAGCTATACGTAAGTTACTAAAAGACTACAAAGCAAAGCAGGTGGTCAGCTTTGAGGACATACTCGACTTCCACCAGCGTTTTGAAACAATTCATCCCTTCCAAGACGGCAACGGACGCGTAGGTCGGCTACTGATGTTCAAGGAATGCCTTAACCACGGCATCGTCCCCTTCATCATCACCGACGAACTAAAAATGTACTACTACCGAGGTCTGCACGAATGGAATCATCTACCAGGCTACCTTACCGACACCTGCCTCACTGCACAAGACCACTACAAAGCCCTGCTCGACTACTTCGAGATAAAATATTGAACAAAAGTCGAATATCAGACTGTGACAAAAAAGTTACCTTAACCATCCGAAATAAGCCTTGGGTTTTGTAGTGAGATTATTCCTTATTGCATCGTTTCCAACCATTTGTGGGTAGTTTTCTCCGCCTTCTTGCGGTCGTTCTGAGCCGTGTGTCCGTAGACGGCAAGTCCTTTCAAGACCGTCGCTCCTTGGCACGCCGTCTGCAAGTGGCCTGTCGTGCTGCCCAGTCCGCTGCCCTCGTGGGTGCAGAACGGCACGACCGTCTTTCCCTGCCAATCGTGCTTTTCAAGGAAGGTGTAAACGGCCATGGGCATATCGCCCCACCAATTGGGATAGCCGATGAATATCACGTCGTAGTCCTCCGTCCTCACGTCGCCCTTCACGTCCGGACGGGCATTGGCGTGGAGTTCCCTCTGGGCTTGTTCCACGCAAGCGTCGTACTTGTCGGGATAAGCCGCCACGGGTCCTATCTGGAAGAGGTCGCCGCCCGTTTCGCTGGCTATCATTTCTGCTACGATCTGCGTGTTGCCCTTTGTGATACGTCCTACGCTATAGTTCTCTCCCGTTCGCGAGAAATAGGCTACCAATACTTTCTTGTTTCCGTTCATGTCGCTTTGCTCTTTTGAGTTTTCGTTTTGTCCGTTACCGTTTTTGCCCTGTGCGCAAGCGATGACGCTCACCAAAGAAACCGCCATCAGAGCCATGGCGCAAATCATTTTCCTCATGTTACCGTACTGTTTGTTCACGGTGCAAAATTAGAGCCGCTTCGTCCAAGCCCTTGTATACGGATTACGGATAGGGTTACATATATTACGGAAAAGCTGAGGAGGGGAAATTGCAACGTGCCGTTTGATTACAAGTTTATCGCATCTGCCTAAATGTACCACCGTATTCTGCGACCTGCACATTGCAGACTAACGGCTTAGTGGAGCAAAAGTTGAAAATCTTTGGAGTTTTGTATTGAAAATCCTTGGAATTCTTGTGCAAACAGGATGTCGGCAAAAAAGTGTAACTTTGCAAGCGGAACACGAAGACTTTCGACCATTCCCAACCACATCATTCTTAGAGGATATCCCCACGGGCAAAGGCATTATGAACTGCGCTTTGCAGCCTTGCGGGACGCATCCGCACTGAAACCAACACACATTCTTAGATAAACGCGTTATGAGCAATTCCATTCGTTTAGACGTGAGCAAAGCCGCCCAGTTTGCGGCAGCCGGTGCTGTCGAGGCACTTGAACCCAAAGTGAAAGCCGCACAGAAAGCCCTTGAAGAGGGTACTTGCGCCGGCAACGACTTCCTTGGCTGGATGCACCTTGCATCGAGCATCACCCCCGAACACCTCGCCGACCTCAAAGCCACCGCACAGGTGCTGCGCGACAACTGCGACACCATCGTCGTAGCGGGCATCGGCGGCAGCTACCTCGGCGCACGCGCCGTGATCGAGGCTCTCGGCAACAGTTTTGAGTGGCTCACCAACGACGGAAAGAACCCCGTGATGCTCTTCGCCGGCAACAACATCGGCGAGGACTATCTCTACGAGCTTACCACATACCTCAAAGGCCGCAAGTTCGGCGTAATCAACATCTCCAAGAGCGGCACCACCACTGAGACGGCTCTCGCCTTCCGACTTCTCCGCAAGCAGTGCGAGGAGCAGCGCGGCATCGAGACAGCCCGCAAGGTCATCGTAGCCGTGACCGACGCCAAGAAGGGAGCAGCCCGCGTCACCGCCGACAAGGAGGGTTACAAGAGCTTTATCATTCCCGACAACGTGGGCGGCCGTTTCTCCGTACTCACTCCCGTAGGTCTTCTCCCCATCGCTTGCGCCGGCTTCGACATCGAGAAACTCGTGAAGGGCGCAGCCGACATGGAGAAGCTCACCGCTCCCGAAGTTCCCTTCGCCGAAAACCCCGCCGAGCAGTACGCCGCCGTACGCAATGCGCTCTACGCTGACGGCAAGAAGACTGAAATCCTCGTCAACTTCCAGCCTAAGCTCCACTACATGAACGAATGGTGGAAGCAGCTCTACGGCGAAAGCGAGGGCAAGGACGGCAAGGGCATCTTCCCCGCAGCTGTCGACTTCACCACCGACCTTCACTCCATGGGACAGTGGATTCAGGAGGGCGAACGCACCATTTTCGAGACGGTAATTTCGGTGGAGACTCCCGAACACAAGGTATTGTTCCCCCACGACGACGAGAACCTCGACGGCCTCAACTTCCTCGAAGGCAAGCGCGTGGACGAGGTGAACAAAATGGCTGAGCTTGGCACGCAGCTTGCCCACGTAGACGGCGGTGTGCCCAACATGCGCATCAGCGTGGAGAAGCTCGACGAGTACAACCTCGGCCAGCTCATCTACTTCTTCGAGCGCGCCTGCGGCATCAGCGGTCTGCTGCTCGAAGTGAACCCGTTCAACCAGCCGGGCGTAGAGGCTTACAAGAAGAATATGTTCGCCCTTCTCGGCAAGCCCGGTTACGAAAAGGAGACAGAGGAGATTCGCAAGAAACTCTAACAAACACGTTCACTCGCCGGCGAGCGGACACTGCGTCCGCCCCGGCTGCAAGAGTTTACGAGTGCAGCCCGCATCGTTTGACGGGCTGCACTTCTAAACTCTTTTTTCTTTATAAATCACTCACATGACTTTCGAAGAAGAAGTAAACTCATACTTCACACAGCACGCCCCCGGGCAGCAGCGGCCGCACAAGTTGCGCGCCGTACTGTTCGACATGGACGGCGTGCTGTTCGACTCCATGCCCAACCACGCCGACTCGTGGGAAAAGGTATGCACGGAGTTCAACCTGCCCATGCAAGCCGAGGAGGCTTATATGCACGAGGGTCGCACCGGATCCTCGACCATCAACATGCTGGCTCAGCGCCACTGGCACCGCGACGCCACGCCCGAGGAAATAGAACGCATCTACGCCGAGAAGTGCCGCCTGTTCAACGAATGCCCCGAAGCTCCGCAAATGCCGGGCGCGTTGGAGGTGCTTGAAAAGGTGAAGCAAGCCGGCCTGACCATCGTCATTGTGACCGGCAGCGGGCAGCACTCCCTGCTCGACCGCTTGGAGCACAACTATCCCGGCTTTTTCACGCCCGAACTCATCGTTTCGAGCAAGGACGTAACCCACGGCAAGCCCCACCCCGAGCCATACCTCAAAGGACTGGCAAAGGCGCAATGCGAGGCGCACGAGGCCATGGTGGTGGAGAACGCCCCCCTTGGCGTTCGCGCCGCAGTGGCCGCCGGCATCTTCACGCTGGCCGTCAACACCGGCCCGTTGCCCGAGGCGGCGTTGCTCAACGAGGGGGCAAACCACCTGTTCCCCAATATGACCACATTAGCAGAACAATTCAACCCCCTACTCCGCGCATGGGAAGCATAGAAAAAGCCATTTACAACCGTTCGGAGCGACTGCTGGGCGCGGAAACGATGGACGCGCTCGCTGAGAAGAGCGTCATCATCTTCGGCGTAGGCGGCGTGGGCAGCTGGTGCGCCGAGAGCCTCGTGCGCTCGGGCTTTCGCCGCCTCACGATTGTCGATTCCGACCGCGTTTGCATCACCAACGTCAACCGCCAAATCATGGCCACCATGAAAACCGTGGGCATGGTCAAGGTAGACGCGCTCAAGGAGCGGCTGCTGAGCATCAACCCCAAGGCTGAAATCACTGCCATACAGAAGATTTACACGGACAGCACGGCGGAGGAGTTCAACATAGCCCAATACGACTATATCGTCGACGCCATTGACTCCTTGCAGGACAAGGCTCTGCTCATTCTCAACGCCTGCCGCACAAAGTCGGCTTTCTTCTCCTCGATGGGAGCGGCGTTGAAGATGGACCCAACTAAGGTGGCGGTGGCTGAGTTCTGGAAGGTAAGGGGCTGCCCCCTCGGCGCGGCTCTTCGCCGGCGGTTCAAGAGCCGAAAGACCTTTCCCTCGCGCAAGTTCAAGTGCGTTTACAGCGAGGAGCTCCTGCCCAACCTCGGGCGCAGCCACGCTTGCGGCACGGCGGCCTGCCTTTGCCCCAAGGCCGAGAACGGCCCGGGCGACCCTGAGCTGCTCAACCACGAGTGGTGCAGCTCGAAGGCGCAAATAAACGGCAGTCTGGCGCACATGACCGCCATGTTCGGATTTACGCTGGCCGGCCTCATCATGCAGCACGCCGTAGGCAAGGCCGTAGCCGCACGGGAGGCGACAGCCGAAAACGCCTGACCAAGCACACAGCCCCAGCCCGATGAAACGCGACAACTTCACCTTTCTCACGCAAGCCCCCGTACACCGCGTGGTGCTCACCATGGCCGTGCCGACCATACTGTCGATGCTGGTTACAAGCTTCTACAACATGGCCGACACGTACTTCGTGAGCAAAATCAACACGCAGTGCACGGCGGCCGTGGGCGTGGTGTTTTCGGTGATGTCGGCCATTCAGGCCATCGGCTTCTTCTTTGGCCACGGCTCGGGCAACTACATTTCGCGCAAGCTTGGGGCGCGCGAAACCTCCGACGCGCGTGCTATGGCCGCCACGGGCTTTGTGTACAGCTTTTCGCTTGGCGCGATTATCGCCCTCGCGGGACATCTGCTGCTCACGAAAGCGGCCCTTTGGCTCGGCTCAACGCCCACCATCCTGCCCTACACCAAGGAGTACCTCGGCACGGTACTTCTCGGCACGCCGTTCATGACCGCCTCGCTCACGCTCAACAACCAGATGCGCTTGCAGGGCAATGCGGCCTACGCCATGTACGGCATTTTCACCGGGGCCGCGCTCAACGTGCTGCTCGACCCTCTGTTTATCTTCGTCTTCGGCATGGGCATAGGCGGCGCGGCGTGGGCCACTGTCGTCAGCCAAGTGTGCAGCTTCCTCGTTCTGCTCTACATGACGCGGAAAAACGGCGGCATACGCATTCGCCTCAGCCAGTTCTCGCCCCGCCTGTCGCTGGTCAAGGAGATTATTTTCGGCGGCACGCCCTCGCTCTCGCGCCAGGGTCTGGCGGCGTTTTCCACCGTTGCGCTCAACGTGGCGGCGGGCGCGTACGGCGACGCGGCCATTGCGGGCATGAGCATCGTCACGCGCTTCTGTTTCTTCATCTTCGCCATCATCATCGGCCTGGGCCAGGGCTTTCAGCCGCTCTGCGGATTTTGCTACGGCGCAAAGCTCTACGCACGGGTCAAGGAGGGCTACCTTTTCTGCATACGCGTGGGTACGGCTTTCCTGTTTTGCTGCGCCGTTGTCGGGACTGTCTTTTCGGCGCAGATAGTGAGCTTTTTCCGCCACGACCCCGAGGTGGTGGCTGTGGGCGTGAACGCCCTACGCTGGCAGATGCTCACGTTTATACTGCTCCCCACCATCGGGCTTACGAACATGCTCATGCAAACCATCCGCAAGCCCATCCGCGCCAACCTCGTCGCCGCCGCGCGCAGCGGACTTTTCTTCATTCCCCTCATTCTTACCCTTCCCCACTATCTCGGTCTGCGAGGTGTGGAGATGTGCCAGGCAGTGAGCGATGTCTGCTCGTTTGCCGTTTGCGTCCCCATTGCCATGAGCGCGTTCCGCGAGATGAACCAGATGCGCCCGTAGCGCATTTTCGTTCTCCGGCGGCTTGTTCGAGTCCGCCCACGGGCGCACTCGAGTTTTACCTCGGACGCACTCGAGTACGTCCGCCTACGCACTCGAGTCCGCCCGTGGACGTACTCGAGTTTGTCGGCGGACGGACTCGAGTTTGTCAACGGAAAACTGGAGTGCGCCGACGTAGCACTCCGCCCAGCCCCGGGCTGCCCGATGCAAAGCGCGGCCCGGGAGCCACAAAAAAAGGTTGCCCCTGACATATAGTCAAGGACAACCAAGGAAGATAATTGACTAATCACCGGGAAATGTGACTAGTTGCCAAACAAGGCTTGTATGAAAAAACTTGCTTTCGGGAAATTTGCTTTACTTTTCGGGCGTTTGCGCCTCTTTCTCGGCCTTTATCTGCACGTTGACGGCTTTGATTTTCTGGGCAAGTTCTTCGAGTTCCTCCTTGAGGCGAGCGACCTTCTTCTCGATGTCTGCCACGAGGGAGTTACCTTTCTTTGAACTTGTACGGAAGAAGCCGAGGTTCGTCTCGTAGGTCTGAATTTCCTGCTTCTTGGCCTCCAAGGCGTTTTGCAGGCGGCTGCGTTCGCGGGTGAGTTCTGAGCCGCCCTTGTCGGCTACCGTGCGGCGGAAGTTGTCCATGCGGCGTCGGCCGGCCGTCTCGTGGAGCGCATCGTAAATTTTGTCGCAAAGCTCGCGGTAGCGGCGGTACATCTTCTCCTTCTTGCTGTAAGGCACGTGCCCGATTTCGTTCCAACGGGCCTGCAGGTCTCGCACGCTTTGCAACGTGTTGTCGCCGCCGTTTTCGGCAAGAGCCTCAAGCTCGGCGATAACCTGCTTTTTGAGTTCGAGGTTGGCTTCCTCCTCCTTGCGCTGCCCGGCGTTAGCCTCTGTCTTGCGGTCGAAGAAGTAGTTGCAAGCGTCGTTGAAACGCTTCCACACGGCGTCGGACACCTTGTGGGCAACGGGACCAACGGTCTTCCACTCCTTTTGCAGCTCTACGAGCTTCTTGGTTGTGGCCGCCCAGTCGGTGCTTTCCTTCAAGGCTTCAGCCTTTTCGATGAGTGCGTTCTTGGCGGCGAGGTTTGCGCTGAGTTTCTCGCGGCTTGCCTTGAAGTAGGCCGTCTTGCTCTGGAAGAAGCGGTCGCAAGCCTTGCGGAAACGGTCGAATATTTCGGCGTTGACCTTGCGCGGCGTGAAGCCGATGGTTTTCCATTCGGCCTGGACGGCGAGAATTTGCTTCGTCATGTCCTCCCACTGCGCGTAGGTCTTGAGTCCGTCGAAGTTGAGTGCCTCCACCTTTTCGCAGAGGGCGGTCTTCTTCACGAGGTTTTCCTCCTCCTGCGCCTTGAGAGCCTCGAAGTGGTCCTGATGACGCTTGTTGACCACGGTAGACGCGTCCTTGAAACGCTTCCACACCTCGTCGCGCAGTTCCTTGGCTACGGGACCCGTTTCGCGGTACTCCTGATGGAGCTTCTGCAACTGGTGGAAAGCCGAAATCACGTCGTCCACGTCGGCCAGTTTCTCGGCGGCTTCGCAGAGGTGGGTCTTGATTTCAAGGTTCTTCTTGAAGTCGTAGGCGCGCATCTCGTGGTTGAGGCGCAATTGGTCGTAGAACTGCTCGGTGTAGAGCTGGTAGTTTTTCCAAAGTTCGGTGGCGTTTTCGGCCGGCACGAGCTTTATCTCCTTCCACTCCGCCTGCAGCTCCTTCACCTCGTTGTAGCCCTTGTCGGCATCCTCGGGGGTGGCGGAAAGGGCTTTGATGCGCTCAATAATCTCCTGCTTGCGCTTCAGGTTGGCCTGCTTGGCCTTTTCGGCCTCCTCGGCGGCCTTGCTGCGCATTTCGCGGATGAGCGAAAGCTGCGCCTTGAAGTTTTCCTCCTCGGAGTCGGCGCTGGGAATGAAGTCTTCGGGATTTCCGCCTTCTTCGATAAACTTTTCGCGGGCGGCGGCAGCCTCAGCGTTGTGGAAGCGGTAATAGAGCATTTTGAGCCTTTCAAGTTCAGTGCGCTCAACGTTGCCGCCATTGTATACAATCTCCTTCAAACGGTCAACCACCTCGCCCTTTGTGGTGGGGTCGGCGGCGGCAGGAGCGGTTGTTTCAGTGTTTTCGGCATTCTCTTCGGCCACAGGCGCGTCGGCCGGGGCCTGAGGTTCGCTCGAAGCGGTTTCAGCGGTTTCGTTTACAACGGTTTCCTGAATCTCTTCAGCGGGCTTGTTCATTTCGTCCATAACAATAGGATAGGATCGTTCGGTGTACTTATGTGTTAGAGTATGTGGCGGCACGGGGCTTTTCGCTCCGTACCCTTTGCAAATGAAACTATTTTATTCTTCCCCACAAAGCGTTTGCCGCAAAACTTGCCGCAAGTGGCTCAAATCCACGCTTTCCAGCGGAAGAGCCAGTAGAACACGCCGGTCACTACGATACTGGCCACGATGACTACGGGAAAGCCCCACCAGACGGTTTCCATGCCGCTGATGAGGTTCATGCCGAAGATACTGGCTATGAGCGTGGGGAACATGAGGATGATGGACACGGAGGTCATTTGCTTCATGACGCCGGCCATGTTGTTGTTGATAATGCTGGCGTACGTCTCCATCGTTGAGTCGAGAATGTTGGTGTAGATGTTTGTCGTTTCGCGCGCCTGGTTCATCTCAATGGTCACGTCCTCGATGAGGTCGGCGTCGAGTTCGTCGACGGGGAGCTTGAATTTCAGTTTCGAAAGGAGCGTTTCGTTGCCGCGGATGGAGGTGATGAAGTACGTAAGGCTGTCCTGCAGGCGCGACAGGCCGATGAGGTCCTCGTTGTCGATCTGGCGGTCGAGGTTGCGCTTGGCTTCTTCAAGCAGGATGTTGATTTGCTTCAGCCGTTTCAGGTACCACACGGCCGAGGAGAGGAACAGGCGGAACACGAGGTCGACGGAGTCGGTGAAGCCTTGGTTGCGCTTTTGCTGGTACGAAACGAAGTCGATCATCATGTTCGTCTCGTAGTTGCACACGGTGACGCAAACGCCCTTGTTGAGGATGATGCCCATAGGGATGGTGGTGTGCGGCGTGCGCGAGGCCACCTCCTTGACGTAGGGTATGCGCAGAATGATGAGCGACCACCCCTCGTCGTATTCGTAGCGGGAGCGTTCGTCCTTGTCTCGGATGTCGTCCAGAAAGTAGTCGGGAATTTTCAGTTCGTTGATGAGGAAGTCTTCGTCCTCGGGGGTGGGACAAGTCACCTGCACCCAGCAGTCGGGTGTCCATTCGTCAATGGTTCGCAGCGTTTTGTTGTAGTTCCAATAGGTACGCATAAAAAAGAAGCTGAAATCTTTCGTAGCGGGCAGGCAGAGCGTCATTGCTCGCCGGCGGACGCAAGTCGAGGGTTTTCAGCCGGAAAGGCGTACGAACCAAGGCTTCGCTATCTCGTGCCGGCGACATCGTGCGCTCTGCATTCCGCGTGATAGTCGTCCATTATACAGTTGTTGAGATTGGATTATGTGCGGCAAAATTACCTAAAAAACATTTTCTTGCCCTCCCCTGCCCCGCTTTTTGTGCGACGTTTGTGTGAAAAGGGCGGTTCGCCCGCCCCGCGGCTGCCGCCCGTGAACTTCTGCGAATGATTTTCTGCCGTTTATGCACGCATTTCGTCCCGATATGCGCATATTTTGCATCGAAAGCCTTGAATGTCAAGGAAAAGGCAAAGCGGAACGGAGAAAATTACATAATTTTGCAGCGGAAGTCACGCAAAGGCGGCAACCATGTGTCCGTTGAAGTACAACGGATTGCCTTAACACTTACAACACAAACGTTTATGAACAAGAAATTTGTTTACCTACTTTCTGCAGCGCTCCTTGTAGCAGCCCCTGCCGTAACGCTCACCTCGTGCGGCGACGACGACCCCGTTGAGAATAACGGCGGAAACAACGGTGGCAACACTGGCGGCGGTGACGATTCGGGCACCGACACCGGCAAACTCAGCCCCGACGCGCAAAAGGCGAAGTTCGAGACCGTGGGCCAGGAACTCATCAACGAGTTCAGCGCAAAGAACTTCACGGAACTCACTGACCTTTGCGAACACGTAAATGACAATTACATCAACGACCCCGACTTCGACCACTCCGTAGTGAGCAAATGGTTTGAAGAGGCTCTCGACGCCTGCACCGAGCTTGACCATACGAAACCGGACAGCGACGGCTACGAGGACTGGAATGGCACTCACACAAGATACTACACGACGAACTACTACAACCGTCTCTACGTTCTCTCGAACTTCACCGGTCACTTCACCGCCGGCAAGAACAGCTGGACGAAGACCGACGCAGACGACTTACAGTTCAACTTCACCGATCAGGACGGCAATCCCTGTACGCTCAAGCTCACCACGAGCGGCAAGACGATTACCGTACCTATGGGCGAAAGCGAGGGTGACTACAGCTACCGCCCTGACGGCAACGACTTCTACATCACGCAGGAATATTTCGACGAGTACATTGAAGTGCCCGAAAACATTGAACTGACGCTCACGCAGAACGGCAAGACACTGGCAGCCGCCACAGTGAAGTCAGACCTCAGCAAGGTAGACATGGACAACCTCGACCTCAACAAACTGTCTCTCTCCACCTCAGCCACTTGCGAGATTGAAGGCTACACCCTCCAAGTGAACCGCGTAGCCTACTCGTTCGAAACGGGCAACGCCGAAGTGACCGTAAGCCTCACAAAGGGCAACAAGGCCCTGCTCTCTGGCAGCATCACCGCCAAGAACGTGAAGCTCAACCTCGACAGCGAGGATGAGGACGCAGACATCCTCACGAGCGGCGACGGCGTGAACGTCAGCCTCAACGTACTCGGCAAGGTTCGCATCGAAGGCGTTTGCGACAACCTCGGCGACGTGGTGGACTACCTCCAAAACTGCGACGCTCATATGTACGACGAGTCAAACTTCAAGGCTAACCTGAAACTCGCCAACGAGTTCTTGCACCTCGGCACCTACTTCGACAACAACTCAACGAAGCAGACCGACGTAATTCTCGGCGCAAAATTCGTTGAAACGCCTTGGAGCAGCAGCAAGGGCTACTGGACTTACGAGCCGCTCTTGAAGTTCGACGACAACACGACTTACTCTTTCGGCGACTACTTCAACGAAGATTCGTTCAAGCCGCTCATCAACAGCTTCACCGACCTGTTGCAGTCGTTCGCGGATCTCGTGAAATAAATACTACCAGGGACAGTCTGCCACCGGGCAGACTGCTCTGTTTTATCCCTACAACTACGCAACAAGTACTTTATTGAGTACCCAAGCATTCATATTGTAAATTCCATCTGGCTTTGCCTTGCGCACGCGGGGCAAAGTCAGATTTTTGTGTTATCACTCCTATTATATACAGTAAGGTGCGCAAGTTAATCTTTCCCCTATTTGCCCTTTGCGGTGTCAGCGCCTCCGCGCAGATTGCCGACACCCTGGCCGACCGCCAGATTGAGGGCGAAGCGGTTGTCGCCGTGAAACGCAACCGCTCGCTGCTCAAAAAGTCGGATGTCGGCACCGTGAAGTGGGACATGAAGCAGCTTCAGTACATGCCGCAGATACTCGGCGACGCCAACCCCATGCGCTATGCCCAGCTGCTGCCGATGGTGCAAACGTCCAACGAAACCGACGCCGGTCTGCACGTGCAGGGCTGCAACAACGGACAGAACGCCGTGCTGATGGGCGAAGCCGTGGTGTACAACCCGGCTCACCTCATGGGCATATTCTCTACGTTCAACAGTCTGCATTTCAGTACGATGGAGTTCACCACACTCATCCGCACAGACGCTCCCAGCCGCTTGGGCGGACTGCTCAAAATGCACCTGCCCGAGGTGGAGAACCGCAACACGTGGCGCCACACCACCTGGCGCGGCGAACTCGAAGTGGGGCCGCTCTCTTCGCAAGGCACGGTGCGCATTCAGCCGAACGAGAAGCTGAGCATCGCCCTTTCAGCCCGTCAGGCCTACATGAACCTGCTCTACGGCAACTGGCTGAAAATGGACGACAATGAGCTGAAATACAACTTCGGCGACTACAACGCCACGCTGCACTACCGCGCCTCGGACAAGCACCAGTTCCTCGCAAACTTCTACTTCGGCAGCGACAACATCAAGTACAACGCCCAAGAGGTGGGTTCAGACCTGTCGATGAACTGGCGCAACCTTGCCGGCGAAGCCACGTGGATCTATACGCCGCGTCCCGGCCATGAACTGAAACAGAGCGTCACGCTTTCGTCCTACCGCAACTCGCTCAACGTGACGCAAGGCACCACCGACGCGAGCATGCCCAGCCGCATCACCACGTGGAACTACCTGCTCCGCTACGCCACCGACCGTTTCAACGCGGGCGCACAATATCAGTACCACCACACACTGCCGCAGTCGCCGCGCATCGACGGCAGCTACTCCACCAACGAAGAGCCGCAGTCGTACGAGAATGCGCACGAGGCAGCCGTATTCGGCGAATACCTCCTGCTGAAACCCTCCTCGCGCTTCAACATTCAGGTGGGGGCGCGCGCCACGCTCTACCAGGCCGTTGAGGACAACGCCTTATTCGCCTTCGACCCCAAAGTAACTTTCTCCTACCGCATCAGCGACAGCCAAAAATTGTCTCTGCAGGGAGCCATGCGCCACCAGTACTTGCAGCAAACGGGGTTCACGTCGACGGGCTTCCCCATCGAGTTTTGGTTCGTGTCTACGTCGAAGCGCAAGGCGCAGAGTGCGGAGAGCCTTTCGCTGCTTTACGAAACAGAACTCTTCGACGGCGGCTACAAGCTCACCGCCGAGGGCTACTACAAGTGGCTGCACCACCAAAAGGAGACGAACGGCAGCATGCTCGACGTGCTAACGTCGAACTACAACCTCGACGAATCGCTACT
The DNA here is from genome assembly GCA_963632215.1 of Clostridiales bacterium. Lineage (GTDB taxonomy): Bacteria > Bacteroidota > Bacteroidia > Bacteroidales > Bacteroidaceae > Alloprevotella. The sequence continues at coordinate 2,253 of CAVGTD010000015.1, read as the reverse complement.
CGAAGGGCGCGGCCGCAACTACGGCTTCGGCGTACAGTTCATCAAGCAGCGCGGCCGCGTCAACGGCTGGCTTAGCTATTCGTGGGGACGCTCACTGCGCACTTACAACTCGCTCAACCTGCACGGCACGTTCCCCTCGAACTACGAGCGCAAGCACGAGTTCAACGCCGTGGTCAATTGGCACATCTCGCCCAAGTGGGACGTGGCCGCCACTGGCATCGTGGCCTCGGGAACGCCGTTTACCATGCCCGAAGCGTTCTACCTGGTCAACGGCTACCTCGTGTCGCAGTACGGCGAACACAACGCTTGCCGCCTGCCGCTCTACAAACGCGTGGACCTCGCCGTGAACTTCAAACTGCGCCGCCGCACCCGTTGCGAGCAGCGGTTGAACTTCTCGCTCTACAACGCTTTCTGCTGCCGCAACGTGCTGTTCTACCGCCTGAGGCTCAAAGAATCGGGCTTCTCAATGCGGGCGGTAAGTTTCCTGCGCTATCCCCTCCCCTCGCTTAGCTACTCCATAAAATTCTGACGCATCATGAACAAGATATACCATTTTATAATTCTTTTCCTCACGCTCGCAGCCGGCGGCACACTGGCCAGCTGCACCGACACCGACGCGCCGTACGTTGAGCAGCAGATTGTGGTGGAAGGGTGGATTGACGACGGCGGATTTCCCATGGTATTCCTCACGCAGACCGTCACGCCGCAAAGCGACGAGCAAGGCATGGAACGCCTCGACAGCCTCCTGATACGCTGGGGACGCGTCACCATTACCGACGAGACCGCGGGCGACTCCGTGACGCTCAAAGGCGGAAAGGTGGACAACCAAGCCCTGCCCTTCGGCTACACCTCTACAGATATGCGCGGCCGTGCGGGGCATACCTACCGACTTGATGTGCACTACCAACGCTACCACGCTACGGCCCGAACCACCATTCCCGAGGCGGTGTCGGTCGATTCGTTCCGCAGCGTGCGCGTGGCCGGCAACGACACGCTCCGCGAACTCCACGCCTACGTGTCGGGGCGCGCCAACGGGGCGTACGGCTATAAGTTCCTTGTGCAGCGAAAGAACAAGGACACCTATTTGAAGTCGTCGTACCTCGGCGTGTACAGCAATGCCCACCTCGATGCCAACCCCTACCTCACGGTAAGCGTGGGCCACTCGATGAACACGAAGCACTTCACGCCGCTCTTCTCCGTGAACGACACACTGTCCATCAAGCTCGCCTCAATCGACGAAGCCAGCTACAACTTCTGGAACGACTACGAGTCGACCGTAACCTTCTCGCGCAACCCGTTCTTCTCATCGGGCAACAACATACGCTCCAACATTGTGGGCGGACTTGGCTACTGGTGCGGCTACGGCGGCGAAGCGGGCCGTCCGCTGATTATGAGGGACTTGGAATAAAAGGACTGTTTATATTGCGCAGAAAAGCCGTTGCACTACATGCAGGACATGTAAGTGCAACGGCTTTTGTTATGGATAAACGCAGGTGCGTCTGACTGACGCGTATGCGTTTTAGAAGTTGTAGTTGATACCGAAGGTAAGGTCGTTTGTTGCGTATTGTTGGCGGGACTTTCGGCTCTCGCTAGCATCGTAACCCCGAGGTTAGTAATGTTCTAAGAATAACTTAATGAAACAAGTCTTCCATTATCACTTCTTTCTGCACTATGCCGCTATACTTGCCCGTAGCCACTCCGTATGTGGTTATCATAGTGAGGTGTATGGTCTGCTTTGGCGACAATGTGCCTTTTAGGGCTTCTATGCGGCGTTGCAAGTGCGTCTCCTCGTCCTTGCTGATGGCGTATGGGGCACTGGCAAACTTCATTTCGCACAGGTTTACCACATTGTCATTCCTTGTTATCAGCAGGTCTATCTGCACTCCGTCATTGCCGTTGTCGCCTCTCACGCTCCATGCCGACAGATTGGTTTGCACTCCGCCTATCCCCAGAGCTTGTTTTATTTGCGCCATGTGCTGCCAGCAAACCTCTTCGAAGGCTATGCCATGCCACACCCTCATGATGTCGGCGGTACAGTTGTCGTTCATGAAGTTGTTGTCGTGTGCGTTAGGTTCTACGTATTTCAGCCAAAACAGGCAGAAATTGTCTATCAGCTTGTAGCACACCGTGGTTTTCGGCTTCCCGTATGGAGTGTAGCGCATTATGAAGTCGCTCTCGGCCAGTGCCGCCAGCGTGCGCGACAGTCCGCCGCCCAAAGGAATGCCGGCAAGCTTGCTGATTTCCTCGCGTGTG
>CAVGTD010000014.1:3238-39048 GCA_963632215.1 Clostridiales bacterium | reverse complement strand
AGTCCTTGCCGAATACGGCAGTGCCTTGCTTCAACCGTTCGTCGTCCATGGCAAACCCTTTCTTGATATACTCGCTCAAAATCTTCGTTGCCCATTGGCGGAAGCGTGTAGCCTTGGCAGAGTTTACGCGGTAACCCACGGCGATGATTGCATCAAGGTGGTAGAAATCCACGTTGTGCGTTTGCGACTTTTCTGCCATTGCGCCATGTTGCGTGGTTATTTCCATTTTGGAAACAACCACTCCTTTGTCGAGTTCTCCTTCTTCAAAGATATTCTTCAAATGCTTGCTTATGGCAGGAATACCAACCCCGAAGAGCTGCGCCATAGCCTTTTGAGTACACCAAAGCGTTTCGTCTTTGACCACAACCTGTACCTTGCCCTCGTCGTCGGGCATTGAGTACAGGATAAATTGTATTTCGTTGCTCATAGATGCTATTAAGTTGGTCGATGTATGGTGGGGTGCGCCCTTGCCGCTTACTCCTCCCGAATCTTCCACTCGCTGATAGTTCGCTGCTTGCTGTCGAAGCTGATGCCTATCTTCACCAGCCGCTTTCCTTCGGCGCGGTAGGGCAGCATGTAGCCCTTGTCGTCTATTTGCGCCAAGGCTTCGTCGGCGCTTTTGTCCACCTTCAGCTCAAACACATATATGGTGTCGGGCATGTGCATCACCGCGTCGGCACGGCCAATGGCACTCTTCACCTCCGTGCGGATGTAGATGTTGAGAAAACTGAACATAAGGTAGAAGATGGTCTGGAAATGCTTTTCCGTATGGTTCTCAAGGTCGTAAGGTATCGTGGCCATATACGTGCGCATGTGTTCCAAAGCCGCCTCGATGTTGTCCCGGTACACCGCCTTGCAGAAGCCGAGCAGGAAAGCGTCGTTGTCGGCGCGGCGCGGGTTGACGTAGTGTGGCATCATCGAGTTGAGCAGTCCGTCGCGCACCTCCTTGTTGGGGATGCCGAGGGTGTACTCCTTGAACATCGGGTTGTACTTCTTTATCGTAAGATAGCCGCTTTGGTACAGCAGCGGCAGGGGGTCGGTCATCTCCTCGGGCGAGAGGTCGAACGAGCTGAGTACAGCCTCCTGGCTTTCCAGCGAGGCGAGATTGACGTTGAACTTGTCCAGTTGTTTGAGCAGGAATGTGGGCGTGCCTGAACCGAACCAGTAGGACGAGATGTCCTGTCCGTTCATCGCCTTTATCAAGCTGAACGGATTAAATACGTCTTCCGGGTTTTTGCTGAAGTGGTAGCCGTCGTAATAGTTGCGCAGTTCCGTCAGACATTCCTCGTAGGTCATGCCGAGCGCCTTGCCCAGATGCTCCACGTCGTGGCGCATTGTGGTAGTAAGCTCCGTCAGGCTGATGCCGCAGATGGCGGAGTATTGGTCGAGCATGCTGATGTTTTCGAGGTTGTTAAGCTCGCTGAATATGCTGAGTTGCGAGAACTTGGTGATGCCCGTGATGAAAGTGAACTCAAGATAAGGGTAGAGCTTCTTTAGCGGACTGTAAAAGTTCTGCATGATGAGGCGCAGTGCCGCAAGGTTTTCTTTCTCCTGCACCACGTCAAGCAGCGGCGCGTCGTATTCGTCTATTATGACAACAACCTTCTGCCCTGTCTGTTCGTAGGCACGCTTCACGATGCCTTCCAGCCGCTCGTTGTGGTATACCTCATTCTCGTTTCTGCCATAAGTCTCTTCGTACGGGATGAGCTGCATGTCAAGGTAATGCCTTAGCATCTCCCGGTCGAAGTGCTTAGCCCCGCTCATGTCGAAGTGGAGCACGGGGCGCTTTGCCCATTCGTTCTCGTAGTCGGCTATGGCCAGTCCTTCAAACAATTCCTTTCGCCCCTCAAAATAAGCTTGGAGCGTAGAGGCGAAGAGCGACTTGCCGAACCGCCGCGGGCGGCTCAGAAACACGTAGCTCATGCCTTTAGCGCGGAAGTCCGCTATGTATTTTGTCTTGTCTACATAGAGATAATGTCCCTTGCGTATCTTTTCAAATGTCTGTATCCCCACAGGATAGCGATTTACTCGTTCTGCCATAGTGTCTCAAAGCCTTTCATGTTGTATGCCGCTAAGTTACGAATATTTCGTGTTACGCGGATAAAAAGCCATGAAATGCAATCTGCCGTTTCAAGCCCCTTTGGACAAGAAACGGCAGACGTTTCGCGGCATTCCGATTATAAGGAAACAAGGAGGAATGAGCGGTTTACCATTCCACCTTCTCATTCAAGATGACACCGTCCGCGGCGTCTTCTGCCGTAAACGTGGCGCCGCGATATTGCACGCAGAGCATCACCAATGGCTCTGCGCCGTTGTTGCGAATGGAACGCTTGCCGTTGGGGGCAACCCTTACGACGCTTCCTTCTGCAACGGGGAATGCCTTGCCGTCAACCTGAAACTCTCCCTTGCCGCTAAGGAAGAAGTACAGTTCCTCGTGGGTCTTGTGAGTATGGAGGAAACCTGTCTCAGAGCCGGGGGCGAACGACTGGAAGGAGAATTCCCCGCCAGTAGCTCCAACCGATGCGCCGCCGAACACCTTGCCCGGTATTCTGACCTCGGGCGCAAGTTCCAGCATATACTCGTTGAGGTTGCCCAGCTTGCCGAAGTCTACGGCTGTCACATTCTCGGTCTTGACGATTGTCTTTGTCTCTTTCATTTTCTTCGTACGTTTATTGGTTTGACGATGCAAAGGTGCGGCGGTTTTTAATTCTTCACAAGAAGGCACTCCGGCGTGCGCTGCTTACTCTCTGGTAACTATTGCTGATTATCAGAAGCTAAGTTTTGAGCGATTCTTCATACTTTAACTTTGAGGCTTGCTTTGCGTTGGGGATGTTGGTTACTTTTGCATACTATTAGTGATAGCAAGCAGATTACAAACCCGAAAACAGAACGAAACAGCATTATGAGCAATCAGATAAAAGACACGGTATTCCAAGACTGTCCCATCCGCAACGTGTTGGCGCACATTTGCGGCAAGTGGTCATTACTCGTCATCTACGTGATGCGCCAAAACGACAGCATCCGTTTCAATGCCCTCAACCGGGCCATTCCCGATATTTCGCAAAAGGTGCTGACCTCCACCCTCCGCTCGCTGGAGACGGATGGCTTTGTCACTCGAAAAATCTATGCGGAAGTCCCTCCAAGAGTGGAGTATTCGCTAACAGACCGCGCCCGCTCATTCCTGCCGTTGGTGGAAAACATGTTAGTTTGGGCGCAAGATAATATGGCAGGGATATTGAAAGACAGAAACAAGGAGCAGCATCGGGCAGACGACTGACATCCGTCCAGGCGAGGGGCGCAAGCCGGCAGGCAGAAGCGGTCCGGGCGGAATGCGCCCACAGTGGGCCAAAGTACGCTTGCCAAAAACTCGAGTCCGCCCACGGGCGCACTCGAGTACGTCCGTGGGCGCACTGGAGTACGTCCGTGGGCGCACTGTAGTCCTCCCGTGGGCGGACTCGAGTTTTCCCGGCGGCGCACTCGAGTGCGCCGCCGGAGTATTTTTACAGCATGGCGGTCCCGACCCCGCGCAACGGGGCGGCAGCCTGCTTCGAGGCGGTCTGGGCGGACGGAAAAGGGGGAAAGCGCAAGCCGACGGCGGGGTGGGGAAACGGGACCGCAATTATGATGGCGGACTATTGATATATAAATAGTTAAGCCCGTATTTGGCCGTAAATGCAGAAATACCTATACTTGCAGCATGATTACGGAATATGGGATAGAAGCCAAGTCGAACTACGAAATCATAGCCGAGCTTGGCGGACGTTTTAGGGAGTACAGGCTGCTAAGCGACATGACGCAAAAGGAGGTGGCCGAGAAGTCGGGCGTGAGCGTGTTCACCATCAGTCAGTTTGAAAAAGGCTTAGCCGGCAACATAGGTTTCGGCACAATCCTCTCGCTCTTGCGGAGCATTGGCTTCCTGCAAGAGGCCGAAAAGCTGCTCCCGTCTCTGCCCATGCCGCCAAGCGTGCCGAAAAAACTGTACCGGAAAAAGGAAAGGGTGAGACATGAAAGATAATGTTGTCAGAGTGAGCATCTGGGGCAATGCCGTGGGCGAACTTTGGACAAGAAAAATATGGGGCGTGCTGAGGGAAAACTTCTGAGCTTGAACTTTATCATCGTCAACCGGATGAATGTCATCCAGACCGAACTTGACCGGATGATACGATTGAGTGACTACCTTGTATATAAGGCGTATCTCGTGCCGATGCAAGTGTCGGCGCAGCCCCTCGCTTGGACGATCTGCGTATGTTCTAGCTGGCAGGAGCTTAGCCCAGTTCGCCGTAGGCGGGAATGTCCTGCAGAAAATCCACTTTCATTCGGGCGTAGTCCACGCGGCAGCAGTAGTGGACGAGGCCGTTGCTCACCACAAGGTAGTCGGCCCGCAACGCGCTGTTGTAGGCGTAGATTTGCTGGAAAACGTGCTGCGTGATGGCCACGTGAGGGGCCTTGTACTCCACGATCATGCGCGGCGCAAGGTTGACGCGGTTGTAGAGAACCGTGTCGCAGCGGCGGGCCACGCCGCCCACGTTCACCGTCACCTCGTTGGCCATGAGCGCGGCGGGGTAGCCCTTGTGGTCCACAAGGTAGTGGGTGAAGTGCTGGCGCACCCATTCCTCGGGCGTGAGGCAGACGTAGCGGCGGCGCAGAAAGTCGTAAACGGCCGTCCGTCCGCCCTCGTCCCTCGTCTTCACGTCGAAGGGGGGCAACAGGAGCTTTTGCATATCTTTCGGTTCGAAATGGGGTTTTGACTGCCCTTTGAGCGCGGTTTGCACTATCTTTGCACGGCAGACAGGCGCGCCGCGGCGAACGCGGCAGGGCAAATTTACGAATTTGCCCGACAAGGCGGCCGCCCCGTACGGGGAAGCCCGGATTTTTAGCCCCGCGGCGCGCGTACCCCCTGCCCGAACCCTATGGCTGGATACTCATCATTCTACAAGAAACCCGCCGGCATCACCGTGGAGCAGATTTGCAGCGACGTGAAAGCCGGCAAGCTCAAGCCCGTCTACTACCTGATGGGGGAGGAGAGCTACTACATAGACTACTTAGAGAACTTTATCGTAAACGCGCTGCTCAAACCCGAGGAACGCGACTTCAACCTGATGACTTTTTTCGGGGCGGAGGCAGACGTGGACAACATCATCACGGCGGCCAAAGCCTACCCGATGGGCGGCGAACACATGGTGATCGTCGTCAAGGAGGCGCAGGCCTTGAAGGGGGTGGCGCGCATGGAGTACTACTTCAAACAGGTGCAGCCCTCCACCGTCCTTATATTTTGCCACAAGAACGGCGTGCTGGACCGCCGCACCAAGCTGGCCACGCTCATCGGCAAGGAGGGCGTGCTGTTTGAGTCGAAAAAGCTAAAGGACAACCAACTGCCCACCTTCGTACGCAACTACCTGAAGACGAAAGGCGCGGCCATTGAACCGGACGCGGCCGAGATGGTGGCGGAATACATCGGGGCGGACCTCAACCGCGTTGCCTCCGAACTCGACAAACTTGTCATAGCACTGCCCGCGGGCGAAAAAACGGTCACGGCAAAGCTCGTGAAGCAGCAAACGGGCATGAGCAAAAATTTCAGCATCTTCGAACTGCTCGACGCTATCGGCGCAAAAAACGTATTGCGGGCAAACCAGATTGTGAAATATTTTGACAACAATCCCCGCGAGAATCCTATTCAGCGAACGCTCCCGGCCTTGTTCCGCTACTTCTCAAACCTGATGCTCGCCTACTACGCTCCCGACAGAACGGAGGCTGGCATCGCCTCGTGGCTGGGCATGACGCCCTGGCAGGTGAAGTACAACGTGCTTCCCCCGATGCGCCACTACTCGGGCGTGAAGACAATGAAAATCCTTTCGGAGATACGCCGCACAGATGCACGCTCGAAGGGCTCGGAAGGCTCGCACACCGAAAACGGAGACTTGATGAAGGAACTCCTTTTCTTTATATTACATTAACAACGACGCTCCTTTTCCGCAATATGCGGAGTTGAACGAATCTGGTCTCCGTCGTTTCGTCCATAGGCGAAACGACGGAGACTTTTTCTTGGCTGCAAGGGAGTGGGAGAGGGTGGTATTACACTCTCAGACCATAGTTCTTTTCACGGAGCTGCCTTCCCGTCCTCCCTAACTCCGCCGCAAAAATCCTGCACTTCTGTGTCGAAGCCGCCGCACTCTTTCGTCGTCCGTTCACCAGCGGCCGAAAAATGGCTGTTTTGTTCTGTTTTTCATTTTTGCGCTGATTCTATTTGCTCCCCAGTTTTGTACAAAACCGCTCCTCGTAGTCCGATAACCATAGGCGGAGGGCAGGGCAGACGATCCGAAGTATGGCTCCAATGGGCCACCACTTATGCGCCAGCTGATGGCTCTGCCCCTTCAACGGACGGCTTTGAGCCCAAAATAGGTCGTTTCCAGAGTTGAAAAGATGAATTTCGAGGTTTGAGGAGCGGCTTTCGCACCGTTTTAGTCCGTAATACGGCGGTTTTGCAATGTGTATAGGGCAAAATAGATGGCGACTTGATTTAGATGCCTCGCTTTCCAGTGACTGCTATTTGGGGTGTAATCCGTTGAATATCAGTGGTAGACGTGCATTCCTGCCCATCCATGGCTGCCGCGTAGCTGACTGTCCCCACAGAACGGCGGATAGACGAAAATTGTGGCGAAACGCGTCTGCCGAACTTCCCTGGTATTTACATTAAGGACTTGTTTGCATTTACCTTTGTGTGGTTGCGCAATGTAAATGGTAAATAGTAAATTTACAAAGCCATATATCACTAAAACGTCTCGGCTATCCCGTTTATGTTTTATTGGTATGAAAATTCATAATGTGCAATAGTGAAATGTAAATCAGTTTAGTTTATTCATATATATACCGCTTGTGTAAGCGTATATATATAGTTGAAAGCCAATCGTTTTGCCTTGCGTACTCCCGTTTCGCTCCTGTAAATAGCAGATAAAATATGCATACGCCACTTTTTGGGGCTGTTTTCGGGCTTTGTGTATCTATAAGGCACTGAAAGCCAATAAATACGCCACGTATATTAGGCTTTTACACGAATGTAAATTGGGTGATAAACGAGGATGAACTTAGGAAGTATAAATATTGTGTGTAATCTTAATTAGTAAATATAAAGCGGTTGTAGATTTAGAATATAAAATGTAAATCGGAAAATAAATCAGAAATATGATTGTGGTTCTCCGATTACTCTTTATCTTTGTAAACGAATAGAACACGACTATTTTGCGAGATGGAGAGGGACTGCGGACGGATTCCCCTTGTATCGTCTAAACCTAAATCGTAAATTCAGAATTGCCTCGGAACGTAGATTTCTGTTTCGTTGCTGTTGGGGCATTTCTGCGGAGCATTAATTTCAGAGTGCCTCGGAATTTGGTAAATATTTCCAGTGACTTTCCCTCTCCCCTTTGTACATTTCGCCCGTTTCGTATTGAACTTACCTATATGTCACAATCAACAGAGACTATCATGAACATGGTGGACAGAATAAGAGAGATAATTAAGTACTCTCAGATGTCGCAGCAAGACTTTGCCGCCCGTATTAGCGCGTCGGCGGCTTCGCTCTCGAATATCCTTAACGGCAAAACCAATCCCTCAACCAAAACCGTTCAGGGCATACACTTCGGCTTCCCTGAAATAAACGTTAACTGGCTTATGTTTGGTGACGGCAATATGCTGGCGGGTATTATGCCTAATCTGCCCGACGCAAACGGCGAAACCGTAAGCCCCGAAGTCCCCTCCGGCGGATTGTTCAGCGAGGTTGCCGACTCCGAACAACAGTCCGACGGATTGTTTGCCGCCGCAGAGCAGCCCGCAGCACCAGTGCGCCAACCCTACGAAACAAAGTCGGCGCAAGCAGCCACGCACAAAGACCTCCTCGCAGACAACCGCAGCGTGAGAAACGCGCAGCCCGTGGGAATAAATGTTGACAAAGACGCTCGTAAAATCAAGGAAATACGCGTTTTTTACAGCAACGGCACCTACGAATCGTTCGTCCCTTCGAGTAAATGACGGTTTTGGACTATAATATTAAGGTGTGCGGCTTGCTCCTGACAGCGTGTTTTGCGGTCTTGCCTATGTCTATTGCGGCAGAATTAGCCCCCGAAAGCACTGCGATTTGCCCTTGTGACGAGCAGTCGGAAGTGCTTGACAAGTGGCAAGCCGGGCAGGTTGTTTCGTTGCAGACGGTCAACAGTTACGGCATTGAGCGATGCTTCGTTTCGCAACCTGTAGGCTCGGCAGTTTACGCCCGTATGAAAGGCAAAAGCTACAAGGTCGGCTGCACCGTTCCGCTAGCCGATTTGCGCTATGTCAGGGTGCTTCACTACAACTTCGACGGGCGCATACAGCTTGGCGAACTCGTTTGCCACAAGGACGTGGCGGCCGATATTGTGAGCGTATTCCGCACGCTCTACAAGGCGCATTATCCCATCGAACGCATGGTGCTGGTGGACGAATACGGGGCGGACGACGAACGGTCGATGAGGGCGAACAACACGTCGTGCTTCAACTTCCGCACGGTTGCCGGAAGCAAAAAACTCTCCGCCCACAGCCTCGGAAAAGCCATCGACGTAAATCCCCTCTACAATCCCTACGTGCGCCGTACAAGGCAGGGCGCACTCCTCGTTAGCCCCCAAAACGGACGCAAGTACGCCGACCGCAGCAAGGCTTTCGCCCACAAAATAACAAAGGGCGACCTGCTCTGCCGAACGTTCGCCAAATACGGCTTCGCATGGGGCGGCAATTGGAAGAGCAAGAAGGATTATCAACACTTTGAGAAGCGTTGAACCAATCTTGCGAAGCTTAGCTCCTGGTCAAAGGGCGATTGGGGACAAAATAAGAAGAAAGGCATTCCGTCCGTTGTTCAAACGGTGTCGGAATGCCTTTCTTACGGTTTGTAAGCCTCGTTTCTTACGGGCTACGCCATTAGTTCACGAAGTTCCACGATATGCCGATGTGTATCGTCATGCGGTTGAGCGGATAGTGCGGCACGAGGAACGGTTCGCCCTTGCCCGAAGAGTAGTTGAGGTGCGAGGCCATGATGAAGAAACGGGTCCGCTTCAAGTGGAAATTGGCGTAAGCGTTCACTATGGGATAGTTGCCCACCTTGGTGGCGTACGCCGCGTCCTGGATGGCGTACTGCCCGATGATGGGCGAGTAGGTGGGGGCGGTGTAACGGGTGAAATAGCGCACGTCAGCCCCAATTTCCGTACGAAGCACCTTGGCTATGCGGAAGAGCAGGTAAACGTTGCTGTAAGCCGAGAATGCAGGTACGGGCAGCACGTCCTTGTTTGTCGAGGCTTGGTAGGTGAGTTCCGTTTCCCAATTGAACACGCCCCAGTGAAAGGCCTGCGCCAGGGTGAGGGCGAGCAGTTGCGTGTTTTTACTGGCTTGCGCCACGCCGACGGTATGGCGGTAGGTGGTGTAGGTGGACGATTCGCTGGTCTCTGCCGGCACGAGGCTCTCCTGAAAGTAGAGGTAGTTCTGGATGTTCTCGACGGATGCGCTGAGCCGGGTGTCCTTGTAGCTGAGCGTGGCGTTGATGCGGGCGTGGAACATCTTGTTGAGGTTGTCGTTGTCCCACCAGGCGTTGCGCGCGTAGTAGTGGCGGTAGTAGAACGAGGGACGCTCGTTGCGCACGAAGCCGTTGGCCGTGAATTGCAGCGAGTCCTTTTTGAGCGGAATGGTGAGCGCAAGGTCGCCCTCTACGTTAAACTCTCCCCAGTCGGTGCCCGTTGTGCGCAGTTCGCCCAACACGTTGTAGCGGAATATGCGGTTTTGCTGCTCGATGAGCTGCGCGCCCACGGTGAAGTAGTTCTCCGTGAACTTCGTCTTTTGGCGCAGAGCCTCGGCGGCGGGCAGACGGAAGTCGAAGCGCGCCAGTTCGTGCTTGCCGTAGAGGCGGATGCCCGTTTTCATCCACTTGTTCATCCCCTCGTGCAGTTCCACGGCAAAGGTGTTTTCCACGCCAAGATGGTGCGTGCGGTCGAAAGCCGAGTCTCCGGGCAGGTAGAAGTCGTTGAAGTAGCCCGGAGTTTCGGTGTTGTTGCTCTCGTTCGAGATGAACTTGCGCGTGTTGTCGTCGATTTTCAGCGTATGTATGAAGCTGCTCACCGGCACGAACTCCGCCGTGATTTTCAGCGAGTCGCTCTCCGCCTTTCTTGTGTCCTCCCTTTTTTCAAGTCCGGCCGTGCGCGGCAGTCTGGGCTGCTTGGCGGGTGCCAGCGAGTCGGTCGTGGCCACGGCTGCGCTGTCGGGCGCGGGGCGGTGGGCGGCGAGGTATTCGTCGAGGTTCTTGATGACGTTCCCCTTGGCGTCGCGGTAGCGGTGGAAGCCCAGACTGTAACGGTGGTTGAGGTAGACCATGTTTCCGCCTATCTTGTTCCACGCCGCCGACAGGTTGACGGGCATGTCGCTCTCGCCGTAGCGAGTGGGAAAGGCTTCGGGGCGAGTCACGTACTCGTCGTTTTCAATGCCGCCGTTCTCGCGGTTTTTCAGGTAGGTGTGCTGCACGTAGGCGTGCATCTGGTACTGGTCCGAGCGGTAGGAGGCAAAGAGCGTGCCGTTGAAGTGAGCCGTTGACTGCCCCGTATAGTAGCCGCGCCCGTAGAGGTAGTCGGCCAGAAAGCCCATGCCCAGCTTTTTGCCGGCGTTGACGGAGAAGAGGGCTTTGAGCCTGTCCTCGCCGTTCTGCTTGTTGCCGCACGAGTTGTAGGTGAGGTTGGTGAAGGGCGACTTCGTGTTGGTGAAGAGCAGGTCGCCCACCTGCGGCAGGAAGAAGCTGTAGGGCAGCTTGAAGATAAACGGGTTCTCCTGCATATTGGCGTTTTGCTCGTTGAAGTGGCGGCTGATGCGCGGCGACCCCAGGTTGCCCGTATAGTTGTAGTGCCCGAGTATGCCCATTGTCTGGTTGGCGTTCTGGAAGCGGTGCGGTATGGTGTCGTACTGCGCCGGGCGTATGTCGCCGAAGCGCGGCGACACCTTCCACGCGTAAAGCCCTTCCGGCACGTTGACGGTTTCCGTGTCGGTGCTGTCGTTCGAGAATCCGCTCCTCCGTCCCTGTCCGTTCAGGCCGTAGGGATCGTCCGTGTGCAGAGCCTGCGCCGTTGCGCTCCCTGTAGGAGCTGCAAGGCACAGAAGGAGCAGACCGTAAAGCTTGTTCATCATTCAGAGGAGGGTTATTTGCTGTATTTTGCGATGAAGGTGTCCACCGTGTCGTCGCCGAGCTGCTTGGCCTTGTTTAGGTTTTTCAGGGCGGCGGCCTTTTTGCCCAGTTCGCCTTGCGCCACGCCGATAATCTTGTAGCAGTCGGGGTTTTCGGGCAATTGTTTCAGCACGTCCTCGGCGGCGGCGATGGCGCGCTCGAACTCGCCCACGTTGAGCAGCAGGGCGGCTTCGTCAATCTTGTAGGGGAGCGGCTCTTTTGAGAAGGAGATGGCCGTGTGCAGGTCGTCGAGAGCCTGTTGGTACATGTGCGCTTTCTCCTCCGCCTGCGAGCGTAGACTGTAGAAGTAGTCGTTGAGATTGCGCGGGCCTACGAGCTTTTCGTAAGCGTTGTAGTCCATTACGGCTTGGCGGTATTTCTCCGCTTTGAGCAGCCTCTGCGAGCGTTCAAGGTAGAAGTTGGCGTACTTCGCGCTCTGGCTCGGAATGCGCGCCACGCAGCTGTCGAGCAGTGCCAGCACGTCGTCGGCGTTGCCGCCGGAGAGTTCGAGCGAGCGGGCGGCCGAGAAGAACGTCTCCGACGAAGCAAAGTGCGTGTCGTCGCACGCCCGTTTGAAGTTGTCGTACGCCCCCTTGTAGTTGCGTGCCATAAACTGGCAGTTGCCTTTCTGCACAAGGTAGAGCGTGTAGGGGTGGGCCTGGTAGGCGAGTTCTGCCTCCTTTTCCGCTTTAGCCAGCGTCCAGTCGCTTTGCGGCAGACTGTCCCTGCCCTCGGCGGCTATGCGGCGGTAGATGAGGTTGCTCCACGTGTAGTGTATGGCATCCTCGGGCTGCGCCAGCGAGTCGGCCGACGTTTTCGCCTTCTCCACCGCCAAGGTGAAGTCTGCGTCGGCCTCGTTGAACAGGCCCTTGGCGGCACGGAACGAAGCCCGCTCCACGTAGCCGTCGGGCAACGATGGGTAGGCGGCGATAAAGTCGTTGTAGGCGTTGAGGCGGGTCAGCGAGTCGGTATTTTGCAGGAGCGAGATGTAGCTCAGGGCCTCGCGCTTGTCCGCCGGTATGGCGCGGGTGAGGCGCAGTGCGTTGAGGTCGGAACTCAGGGCCGAGGCCGCCGTGATGGTCAGTTCGTTAATGAAGCGCGCGTCGATGGCGCAGGCCTTCGTGGCGTTCTGCTGCACGTTTTTCTGTACAAAGGCGGCGAGCTGCCCCTCGCTGTTGAGCAACGGAAGCGAGAAGTTCACGCTGTCGTTGCCTATGCGCATATAATAATAGTTGTAGCTGTTGAACGGCTCCACCTTGTCCACGTCGCAGAGCTTGGGCTGCTGCTTTTTGTCGTTTGTGGCGGTGACGAGCGTGAGCATATCGCCGGCGGCCGCTCCGCTGGTTGCCAGAGCGAGGTAGTCGGACTTTGTCATGCCCGCAAGGCTGAACTTCACAAGGTCTGTGGTGGCGTTAGCTCCCAGCACGCGGCTGAGCGTGTACGTCTTTCCTTTTGCGTCGACGGCCTCAATGCGCGCCGCGTCTTTCAGGGCGTGGTAGGCGGCTACGGCCGTTCCCTGCCCGTCTATCAGTACGGCAATCGTCTGGCGCAGTTTCTGTCCGTCTTCGCCGTAGGCCGTGAGTTGCAGGAGTGCCTTGCGCGCGTCCTTTGCGCCCACTTCCTTAGCTGTGGCTGTGGGGGCGTTGAGCGCAAGAGCCAGCAGCAGGGTGGGGTATATCTTGTAGGTCTTCATGTCGTGTGGTTTCGTGTGAGTGGGTGGGGCGAGGGGGTTAATCCCCGTATCCGAGGAGAGCTTTCGCATTGTTTACGGCTGCGTCGGTCAGTTCCGCGCCCGAGAGCATGTGGGCTATTTCCCTTATGCGGCTGTCGCGGTCGAGCCTTTCGATGTGGCTGTGTGTGGTGTCCTGCGAGTCTTCCTTGTAAACGCGGAAGTGCCAGCTTCCCTGCGAGGCGATTTGCGGCAGATGCGTGATGCAGATTACCTGGCAACGGTTGGCCATGCGCTTCATTGTCTGCGCCATGCGTTCGGCAATGAGCCCCGACACGCCTGTGTCTATCTCGTCGAAAACGATGGTGGGCAACTGCGTGCGCTGTGCGATGATGCCTTTGAGCGAGAGCATTACGCGCGCTATTTCGCCGCCCGAGGCAATGTTGCCCACGTTTTGCAGCGGCACGTTTTTGTTGGCTGAGAACAGGAGTTCGGCGTTGTCCGCCCCCAACGCCTCGGGTTCTTTCCGCGGCGTGAGCTTCACCTCCACCCGGGCGTTGGGCATGCCGAGCGTTTGCAGGGCGGCTGCCAGTTCCTCTTGCAGCGTGGCGGCCGCCTTTTGGCGCGTGGCGGTCAGCTTAGCGGCCAGGGCGGTGCGCTGGGCGAGGGCTTCGTCCACTCGCTTTTGCTGCTGCTTGATGTTTTCGTCAATGTTTTCTATTTCGCCGAGCTTGCGTTCCAGGTCAGCGGCCAGGGCAAGTAGCTCCGCCACCGTCTGCACGTCGTGCTTGCGTTCCAGTTCGTAGATAAGGCTGAGCCTGTCCTCCACATAGGTGAGCCGCGCCGGGTCGTAGTCCACGCGCGAGAGTGCGCTGTCTGTTTCGGCGGCAATGTCTTCGAGTTCTATGCGCGCGCTTTGCAGCCGTTCGGCCAACTCTTCTGCGGCAGGCAGGTGAGGGGCTATGCGCTGCAGGCTGGCTATGGCCGTCCTCAGGCTTTGGGGCAGGTTTACCTCCTCGCCGTTGAGCAGGTTTTGCGCCTCGAAGAGCGACTGCTTTATCTCCTCCGCGTGCGCCAGGGTGTTTTGTTCCTGTTCGAGCTTCTCTTGCTCGTCCTCCTGCAATTGCGCCTCAGTGAGCTGCGACAGTTGGTATTGCATGAACTCCTCGTCTTGCCGTCCCTTGCGCGCCTGTTCCTCCATGGCGTGCAGCGTCTGCTGCTCCTTGCGGTGCTTGTGGTAGGCCTCGCGGTAGGTTTCCAGGGCGGCAGCGTTGCCGGCA
Source organism: Clostridiales bacterium (assembly GCA_963632215.1). Lineage (GTDB taxonomy): Bacteria > Bacteroidota > Bacteroidia > Bacteroidales > Bacteroidaceae > Alloprevotella. The sequence continues at coordinate 24,884 of CAVGTD010000014.1, read as the reverse complement.
AGCACGTCGAGCGTGCGTATGAGGAAAGCCTCGTCGTGGAGCAGCAGGTTTTGGTGCTGCGAGTGAATGTCAATGAGGCGGCTGCCCAGTTCCTTGAGCTTGGCTGCCGGCACGGGCGTGTCGTTGATGAAAGCCCGGCTCTTGCCCGTTTGCATCACCTCGCGGCGCACGATGCACTCCTCCGTGTCGAAGTCGATGTCGTTGTCGGCGAAGAAAGGGGCGAACGTTTCCCGGTCGAGGCGGAACGTGGCCTCGACGACGCACTTCTTCTCGCCCGTCTGTATGCTCTTTGCCTCGGCCCGTCCGCCCAATAGCAGGTGGAGCGCGCCGAGTATGATGCTCTTTCCCGCGCCCGTTTCGCCGGTGATGACGGAGAAACCGCCCTCTATGTCGATGTCGAGCCGCTCTATCAGGGCGTAGTGTGAAATCGTCAGGTGTTGAAGCATGGTGTTGCGTGTGTTTCGCGGATGCCGCGGGGAATGTGGAACGGTCTACTCGTTGATGGTTCGCCAGTAGCTGCTCTGCGAGGCGTTGATTTTCGTCATGATGTTCACCACGTCCTCCTTTTCTTTCGCCGAGCCGTGCTTTTTGTAGATGTTCATTATCTCGTCGCGCTTGTACTCCGTGAATATCTGCGGCAGCGAAGAGAGCGACTTGTTCTCGTGCGCCTGTTTGAGTTTTTCGAGAGCCTTTGTCACGGCGGCGCGCCCGCGCTCGGTGTTTTCGCTCATCACGTCGAGTCCCTCGCGGTAGTAGGTGTACTGCATTTCGCGCAGTGGCGTCATGCCGCCGTCGAGCAGGTCGTTGATAATGGCGTAGCGGTTTTTCGAGTCCTCAAAGGCTTTCCACCCTTTCTCCGACAGGCTTTGCGCGTTGGTCACGATGGTCTGCGCCGTCTTGAGGTATTCCGTGCCGCCAAGGGGCGACATGCTGTCCATGTCGTACCCCAGAATGAGGTACACGTAGTAGCCCAGCATGGCGGTCAGGTTGTTGTCGGCCATGTCGGCGCGGAAGTCCAGCTGGTCGTACTCCTGGTAAGTGAAGTTGAAGTTTGGGTCGTTGAAGGCAAAGGTAGTGGTGGTGTATCCCGAGCCGTAGACGGGTCGGGTGGACTGCACGTAGAGGCTGCCCTGGAACGTGTTTTCCGAGGGCGAGTATTTCTTTACGGTAATGGCGAAGCTGCAGCTTATTCGCTCGTTCTTCTTGAATTGCAGGTTGGTCCACTGGCGGTCGTTGAGGAACTGTTCGAGCGTGGTTTTGAGCGTTTCGAACACCGACGTACTCGTGCCCTGCACCTGCTGGTGGTTGATGGTCACGCGTGCGTCGAGTTCCTGCGCTGCCGCCCCGATGGGCAGGGCAAGGCAGGCCGCCGCAAGGGCAAGCCCGATGGTAAATCTGCTGAGTGAACGAAGCTTTCTCATAGTGCGGATGGAGTTCTTTTAGGGTCGGGGTCAGAGAAAGTCCACGATGTCGCTCGCCACCTCGGCCTTGCTCTTCAGCCCGAACCGCTTTTCCTCGCCGTTGGCAAAGAAGAGCGTCACCTGGTTTGTGTCGTGCGCAAAGCCCGCTCCCGGGGTACGCAGCGAGTTCAGTACGATGAAGTCGAGGTTCTTGCGCTGGAGTTTTCCCTGTGCGTTGGCCTCTTCGTCGTTGGTTTCGAGAGCGAAGCCCACGAGGCGTTGCCCCTCCCTTTTCATGCGGCCCAGTTCGCGCGCAATGTCGTGCGTGGGTTCAAGGTCGAGGATCAGCCCCTGCGTCTTTTCGCGTTTTATTTTCTCGTGCGCCACCTGCTTGGGGGCGAAGTCGGCCACGGCGGCGCAGAGTATGGCCGTTTGGCACGTGGGGAAGAGCCTTGTGGCGGCCTCGTACATCTCCCGTGCGCTGGTCACGTCGGTGCGGCGAATGCGCGGGTGCGTGGCCGTCAGGGCTACGGGCCCGGCCACGAGTTCCACGTCGGCGCCCCTCATTGCGCACTCCTCGGCCAGGGCAAAGCCCATCTTGCCTGTGGAGAAGTTGCCGATGAAGCGCACGGCGTCAATCTTTTCGTACGTAGGGCCGGCGGTGATGAGTACGCGCTGCCCCTCGAGGCTTTTGCCCTGCTTGGCAAGGTCCTGCTGGCGGAAGTAGCCGTCCACCGCGCGGAATATGTTCTCCGGTTCCTCCATGCGCCCTTTGCCCACAAGGTGGCTGGCCAGTTCGCCCTCGGCTGCCTCGACGATGTGGTTGCCGTAGGCGCGCAGCGTGTCGAGGTTCTTCTGGGTGGACGGGTGGCGGTACATGTCGAGGTCCATGGCCGGGGCTACGAACACGGGGGCTTTCATCGACAGGTAGGTGGTCACGAGCATGTTGTCGGCAATGCCGTTGGCCATCTTCCCGATGGTCGAGGCCGTGCAGGGGGCAATGACCATTGCGTCGGCCCAGAGCCCCAGGTCGACGTGGCTGTGCCACGAACCGTCGCGGCGCGAGAAAAATTCAGAGATTACCGGTTTCGACGTGAGCGTAGAGAGCGTGAGCGGCGTGATGAACTCTTTTCCGGCGGGCGTTATCACCGCTTGCACCTCCGCTCCGGCTTTTACGAAAAGGCGGATGAGCGTGCAGGCCTTGTAGGCCGCGATGCTTCCCGTGATGCCTACGACGATTTTCTTTCCTTTCATCATGTGTTTGTGCATCGTTGTGAACGCGGGGTCAGATGCCTGCGTTCAGTTTTATGCGCATAAACGTTTGCTTCGTGTTTTGCGTAAAGTCGCCCTGCATCACCCACGAGAAGTAGCCCGGGTCGCGGCGCAGTACCTCCGTGACGCTCCGTCCGCGGTACTTACCGAAGTTGATTGTCTCCACGTTCTGGTCGTTGTAGACAATCTTTCCGGCGAGGTCCACGTTGCGGTTCCGGCGCGAAAACTCGGCCAGGAACGGCACGCTGTTGTGCAGCGTGTCCTTGTAGCGGTCGAGCTGCGCCTCGAGCACTTCGAGCGTGGCTCGCGTGTCGGCCTCGGCGGTGTGGGCGTTCGCCAGGTCCTTGTGGCAGTAGAACTGGTAGGCGGCGGTCAGGTCGCGGCGTTCCATCTTGTGGAATATGCCCTGCACGTCGACAAACTGCGCCCCGGCTATGTTGAAGTCAACGCCGGCGCGTATGAACTCCTCCACGAGGAGCGGAATGTCGAAGTGGTTGGAGTTGAAGCCGGCGAAGTCGCACCCCTGAAAGGCACGCGCCAGTGTGGCCGCCTGTTGCTTGAACGTCGGGCAGTCCCTTACGTCCTCGTCGTGTATGCCGTTCACGGCCGACGCCTCCTCCGAAATGTGCTTTTCGGGGTTGAAGCGCAGGGTTTTCACCTCCTCTTTGCCGTCGGGCGTGAGCTTTATGTAGCAGAGTTCCACGATGCGGTCGGTTGCCACGTTGAGTCCCGTGGCTTCGATGTCGAAGAAAACGATGGGCTTGTTCAGTGCGAGTTGCATGGTAATTGTTCGCTTGCGTAGAGGGTTAGGGGTGTGTGCCCCCGTGTGTTATTCGGTGAATACCGAGGGCATGATGAGCATGATAATGTCCTCGTTCTCCTCCTTTTGCGTCGGGGTGACGAGGCCTGCGCGGCTCGGGTCGGAGAGCTTTATCGTCACGTCCTCGCTCTCGATGTTGTTGATGATGTCGAGCAGCACGTTGCCCTTGAACGCTATCTGCATGGGCGTGCCGGTGTATTCGCAGAGCAGGGTTTCCTCGGCCGACTTGCCGAACTCCACGTCCTGGCTCGAAAGGCGGATGGCGTTGCTGCCGATGCGCAGTTTCACGAGTATGCTCTGGGCGTTGTTGGCGATGACAAGCACGCGGCGGAGCGCGCTGATGAACGCCTGGCGGTTGAGCACCACCACGTGGGGATTGTTCTGCGGGATGATGCTGCGGTAGTTGGGGAAGTTGCCCTCCACCATGCGGCACGTGAACGTGTAGTTGTCGGTGGTGAACGCCGAGATGCGCGAGCCAAGCCCAATCACCGTGTCGCCCTCCTCCTTAGAGAGCATGCCTTTGAGCAGGCCGGCCGAACGTGCCCCGAGCAGGTAGCGGCAGGTGGCGTCGCCGACGCTCTCCATGGGCAGTTTCGTCAGGGCCAGCTGGTTGCCGTTGGTCGTCACCATCGACACGCTCCGTTCGTAAATGTCGAAGCAGATGGCGTTGAGCTGCGGGCGCAGGTTGTCGGCGGCCACGGCCACGAGCGAGCGGTTGATGCCCGAAAGCAGCTGTTGCGAGTTTATCGTGAAACGCAGTTTCTCGTCCTCGCCGTCAACCATCTCGGGATACTCCTCCGCGCTCTGCCCCATCAGTTTGTACTGCCCGTTCTGGTAGTCGATTGTCAGCTCGTTGTTCTCCGTGTTGAAGTAGCAGTCAATCGGCTGGTCGGGAATCTCCTTGATTGCGTCCTGAATGGTCTTCGCGTTGATGGCGAAGCGCACGTCGGCGTCGCATTCGTTGAGGGGGATGGTGGCGATGAACGTGGCGTCGTTGTCCGACGCGGTCACGGTGAGTGTGTTGCCCTCAATCTTGAAAAGGAAGCATCCCAGGATGGGTATGGCGTTCTTGGGGGCGATTACGCGGCCGATAGTCGAAAGGCGCGACGAGAGCACTGTGCTTGACAATACAAATTTCATGGATGTGCGTATGGTTAAAGTAGTTATATATTATAGGGCAAATTTACGCATTATAATCGTACGTACGTCCCCAAACCCGGATATTTGGCTTTTCGCGCCCCTCGCGGCCCTCGCCGCAAGCCGTCCGGTAGCCCGTAGTCCCGACCCAATCCGCGTCAACCGTACGGATGATGCATGTAGCCCGTCCGCCTCACGTGTGTCACCCGTACGAGTGACACACGTAGCCCGTACGGTGTGCGCCAATTTTCCCGGGGGGTAGAGGCCGCAAGGCCATGGGGCGGGCAGGATAGTGTTGAGGGGGTGAAAACGAATGACCTTATGTTTGCCTCTATGCCGTATGCGGCACGAATTAGTGTGAAATATGGCAGAAACGCAACTTTAACGCAAATGCTTCGTTGCTTTGAACGCAAGTTCATATCTTTGCCGAAAATCAGAAAGAAGCGATGAATATATGGGAAACCGTTCAGTGAAAGCGAAAAAGGACGTGGAGGAGTTTCTCCGCCGCTTTTTTCCGAAGATGGAAGTGTTCGGCGTGTTTTTTCTCAATAGGGAGAAGAATCTTGAGGCGTTGAAGATGCTCGGCATAACTCCCTCGGTGAGAAAAGAAATAATCAAGGACATCACATCCGAGGACTACATCGAGACAATTATCGACGAAATGTCGTTTGGCGATATGTGGGTGTTCGGAAAAGACTGTGACGGCGTAGAGGTCTACGTGAAAATAGCACTTGGCCGGCCGAACTCCAATACGGTTTGCATATCTTTCCACACGGCCGAACATCCGTTGGCGTACGCTTTCAAATAAAGAGGAGGGCATTATGGACAAACAAATTGCAAAAGGCGTGATCAGCCCCTTTACGGGGGGCGAGGTGTACCTTGTTGAAGATACAGAGGTTCAAACATTCCGCAAGGAGAGTTTCACCGTATGCGTACACTACTATGAATGCAAGGACACTGGCGAGAAATTTACAACAGAAGAGCAAGACGAGGAATTGTGCAGCCAGCTCTACAACAGTTACCGCACGAAGCACGGCATACCTTTTCCCGACGAAATCAGAGAGATAAGGGAACGCTACGGGCTGTCATATTCGCAGATAACGAAAATCGTGGGCTTTGGGCAAAATCAGTGGCGGCAGTACGAAAACGGGTGTATGCCCTCGGAATCGAACGGGAAGATGATTCTGGCTATCAAAAGCCGCGAGGGAATGCTTCTGATGCTCGACGCTTGCCGCAATCAGTTTGAGGAGAGCGTTTTCAGAAAGATGAGGAGCAGCGTGTTGTGTTCGCCCGACGACGCTGCAAGGCAACAGCGCGAAACGGAACAGGTGATAAAGAAGCTCTCTTCGAGGCTTAAGCTGGCTGAAACGGCCATTGAGTTCTTGTCAAAAAGGCTCGAAAACACCGACACTCAGTTGCGGCGGCTTGCAGGGGCGCATTCGTAGGGCAATGCCGTCCCGGCAAACCGTAACAAGGATAATGGGCAAGGGGCTTCTTCCTGCCTTTTTTACAGAGCGGAACTTCTACGCAAGGAGTTCCGCTTTTTGCGTAGCGTATGTCAACAGGCAGAAACCAAGCGGCACAGCCCGTCACCCCCGGCAAAGGGCGATGAGGCTGCGCGCCTTTTCGTTGAGGTCGGTGCAGGACATGAGGGCTTCGAGCGTCAGGTGCATGCGGTAGCGCCAGTACTGGTCGGGATTGGCCGGCACGTTGATCTGTTCCTCCGCCGGGTTGCGGCCGGCGGTTTCGGGGGAGATGGCGAACCAGTCCTGCAAGGCGAGAAGGCAGAGCATGGAGGGCGACTCGAGATGCTGACGGACCACCTCTTCGCACACCTGTGGCGTGGCCTGAGCGGGGGCGTCGCCCTCGTGGCGCAAGGCCTCGTGCCAGAAAGCCTGCGTCTGTTCGCGGCTCTCCGTCCACCAGAGGCGGAGCGGCGGCATGTCGTGCGTGGCTATGGTGCTGACCGACATGTAGGGGTTGTCCTCCAGCCGGCCAAAGCGCACGCCGTAGGCTTTGGGCATCCGCTGGATTTCGAGCGACAGGATTTGCAGCCGTTCCAGCACGCCCTTGACCGATGCCGGCACCATGCCGAGGTCCTCGGCGCAAGGCAGCATGGCGGCCCCGTGCAGCGGACAGAGCTGTACAGCCTCGTTGGTCGGGGCGGCGCAGCCCGTCACCGCGGGCATCTTCTTCATGGCTTCGGCTGCCCAGAAATCGTTGTGCCGCACGTAGAAAAAGTCGTCGTGCAAGCGGTTGAAAGCTTCTTGCTCCGAAGGCGCAAGCGACTTGAAGCGGCTCGTGCCTTGCGGCATCACCCTTGGGTGGAACAGTTCGGGGCTGCCGCCGTCGCGGACGAACAGCACCTCGCAAGCCGCTTCCATCAGGGCGGCGCGCTGCTTTGCGTCGGCTACTGTCCGCTCAATGCTTCGCTGCGAAAGGTACTCCCGTCGCAGGAAGTAGGTGCCGTCCTGCGCCGGGGTGAAATAGCGCGAGGCAAAGTCCGGGCATTCCGTCTGCTTTATAAGTTCCGCCATGCGTTCCGTGCCGACTGCCGGACGCGAATAGACTTCCGCATCGCCCTGAAAGCCCCACGCCTCAATTTCGCCGCGGCTCAGCGGCAATGCCGGGCGGAAGTGGCCAAGAACGCCGTAGACCTGCTCCGTCGGCACCTCCCAAATGCGGAAAAAGCCCAGCACGTGGTCAATGCGGTATGCGTCGAAGTAGAGCCCCATGTGCTGCAAGCGGCGGCGCCACCACAGGTAGTTGTCCTTGGCCATCTCCTTCCAGTTGTAGGTCGGGAAGCCCCAGTTCTGCCCGTGTACGGCGAAAGCGTCGGGCGGCGCACCGGCCTGCCCGTCGAAGTGGAACAAGCGGCCGTCTACCCATGCCGGCACGCTGTCGCGGCTTATGCCGATGGGTATGTCGCCCTTTATCAACACGCCCCGGCGAGCCGCTTTTTCGTGAACGCGGAGCATTTGCTGGTGGAGCAGGTATTGCACGAATTTCCAAAACTTTACGTTCCGCTTCTCCTTGGCCGGGAGACTGTATGAGGCAGCCTCGCCGCAGTAGGTCCGCACATCCTCCGGCCACTGGCGGAAGTCCGCCGTGCCGTAAAGGTCGCGCAGGGTGCAGAACGCGGCGTAGGGCTCGAGCCAATCTTTGTTGTCGGCCTCGAATTGGCGGAAATCCTTCGTTGCCGTGACCGACTTTCCGATTTCCTTGAAGAGCGAGCGGGCAAACTCCATCTTCAAGGCGAAAGTCCGCTCGTAGTCAAGGTCGGTAAGCTGGTTAAGTTCCCAGCCCCTTTCCTCGCACTGAGCGAAAGCGGCCGTGTCGCGCCACTGGCGCGCGTCGAGGTAGATGGGGTGGAGGGCAAACACCGAAATGCCGTTGTAGGGGTAAGAGTCGCGCCACGAGCCAGTGCGCGTAGTGTCGTTGACGGGCAGCAGCTGCACCGCCTTCATGCCGCATTCGGAAGCCCAGCGCACAATCCGTACCAAGTCGCCGAAATCGCCCACGCCAAAGCTCCCCTCACTGCGGAGCGAGAACACGGGAACAACGCAGCCCGCGCCGCGCCAGGGGCTGACACTCATGCGGGGCGTTTCGTCCTGCCTAATAATAAAGGCGTTCGCTTTGCAAACGGCCGTCGGAAGCCGTCGGTTGTCGCCCTCCTCCCAAACGGCGTTGGCGGGGGCGGCTTCGTCCACGAGCAGGTACTTATATTCCGCCCCCTGCTCAAAATCGTCGAGGCCGAGAGCCGCCGTCCACTCGTACGTGCCGGTGCGCTGCAGGGGAAGAGCCTTGCGCACGTCCCACTCCCCAAGCCGTTTGCTGCTGCCCGCCACAGCCCACTTGCGGCCGGGGCTGGGCGGCAGGGCGTGAAGCGTAAGAAAGCAAGAGGCGGCGGACATCCCGCTGGTCTGGCATTCCCCCTCGCGCGGCGCGAACAGGCATTCGCTGAACGCCTTGGTGTGATAGACCGTGCTGAGGCATTCGTCTGCCCAACTGTCGGCAAAGACCACGTCTGCAAGACCGTCCAAGCGGCATTGCCGCCAGCTGTTCCGCTCCGTGCGGAGCGGTCGCCCGTCCTCGCCCGACAGTATGCGGTAGGCGTGGCGCAGGTGGCGGCTGCCGTCGGGCACCGACAAGGCGGCGTGCCAGTCGTTGCCCTCGCCGCGCTGCAAGCGGGCGTGCTGCAGCGAACCGCCGTCAACAGAATAAGACAGTTCAACGCATTCGCTGCCCGCAATGTAGTATTCAATGTGGAAAGAGAGTGTCTTCATGGTCAGGGTGGGGGAGAAAAGTGTACGACAGACGGCCTTTTTGCAAAACGCGGCAAGCAAAAAAGCCCTTTGAGCGGTAAACTTAACAAGAATTGTTGAGACACGGCGCACAAAAACGGCAAAACGCCCAAAAAGCCCGTTTCGGCAAAAAAAGCAGGGGATACGCTTGGCGTGTAGTGAGCCGCGCCGTATATTTGCACCATAAAGAAATAAGGCTGTACCGGTTAGATTGGGATACTCATCAATTAGATACGTGAAACCGAGTCAACCAGTTTTTCAATGGCGTGCCGATATGCACTCGTTGTAGGGTCGGATTACAAAGATCTGCTGGAGCTCAAATCTTTTTTTGCTCGGAGTTTCATCACATCACTGGTACAGCCCTTTTTATGCGCACACAGAACCGGCGGCTGCCCTTGCAGCCCGTTCACCGAGGCGCGAACCACACAATTCCCTTTATGCAAAACGGTTTTATCAAGATCGCGGCGGCCATCCCCCAAGTGAAGGTGGCCGATTGCTCTTTTAATATCCAGCAAATCGAAAACATTGTGGCCACGGCCGACGGGCAGGGCGTGGAGATTGTCTGTTTGCCCGAACTTTCCATCACCGCCTACACCTGCCAAGACCTGTTTCAGCAGCAACTGCTGATTGACGAGGCCGAGAACTCGCTGCTGAAACTCATCGAGTTCAGCCGCAACTTCAGCATCACCGCCCTTGTGGGCGTGCCATTCGTCTACAACAGCATGCTCTTCAACTGCGCGGCGGTGATTCAGCACGGCAAGATTCACGGTCTCGTGGCCAAGACCTATCTGCCCAACTACAAGGAATTCTACGAGAAACGGTGGTTCACCTCCTCGACAGCCCTCGGCGAGGACGGCGTGGAAGTGCACTTCTGCGGACAGAGCGTACCGCTTGGCAAAAACCTCCTTTTTGAAACGTCGCACTGCACTTTCGGCATCGAGATATGCGAGGACCTCTGGGCGCCGGCTCCGCCGAGCAACCGCCTTGCCCTAGCCGGCGCGGACATTGTGTTCAACCTCAGCGCAAGCAACGAACTGATAGGCAAAGCCGGATACCTGCGCAGCCTCGTGGCCAACCAGAGCGCGCGCCTCATTGCCGGCTACGTATATGCCGGAAGCGGCTACGGCGAAAGCACGCAGGACGTGGTGTTCAGCGGACGCGCCTACATAGCCGAGAACGGGGCGGTGCTTGCCGAGGCGCAGCGGTTTGCCATGCAGGAGCAGATTGTAGTGAGCGAAATCGACGTGGAACGCCTCCGCGCCGAACGCCGCGTGAACACTACGTTCGCCACCGCCGTAGCCCTGGAAAACAGCGGCCACGTGCGCACCATCGAACTCGACCCGTTCCGCAGCAACGTGCCCTTTACCCTCACCCGTTTTGTCGATGCCCACCCCTTCGTACCCGAGGGCGACGAACTCGACGAACGCTGCGAGGAGATACTCTGCATTCAGAGCGAGGCCCTGGCCCGGCGCGTGGAACACACCCATGCCAAGACAGTCGCCGTGGGCATAAGCGGCGGACTCGACTCTACGCTCGCCCTGCTCGTGGCCGTACACGCTTTCGACCGCCTTGGGCGCGACCGCCGCGGCATTGTGGGCATCACGATGCCCGGCTTTGGCACCACCGACCGCACCTATACCAACGCCACCAACCTGATGAAGCAGCTCGGCGTGACCATACGCGAGATTAGCATTGTGCCGGCCGTGCAACAGCATTTCGTCGACATCGGCCACGACATCGACGTGCACGACCTTACCTACGAGAACTCGCAGGCCCGCGAACGCACGCAAATCCTCATGGACGCGGCTGGGCAAACGGGCGGCTTCGTGGTGGGTACGGGCGACCTCAGCGAACTGGCTCTCGGGTGGGCCACCTACAACGGCGACCACATGAGCATGTACGGCGTGAACGCCTCCATTCCCAAAACCCTCGTGAAGCACCTCGTGAGCTGGGCGGCGCGCAACATGGCCGACGAGGCAAGCCGCGTAACCCTGCTCGACATCGTCGACACCCCGATAAGCCCCGAACTTATCCCGGCCGACGAACAGGGCAACATACAGCAAGTGACCGAGGACCTTGTGGGCCCCTACGAACTCCACGACTTTTTCCTTTATTATACCCTGCGTTTCGGCTTCCGTCCGCAGAAAATCTACGAGCTGGCACGGCGCGCATTCAGCGGAAACGGCAACGGCACGGCTTTCGCCGACGAGGTGATACGCAAATGGCTTCGCACGTTCTTCCGCCGCTTCTTCACGCAACAGTTCAAACGCTCCTGTCTGCCCGACGGCCCGAAGGTGGGCAGCTGCTCGCTCAGCCCCCGAGGCGACTGGCGAATGCCCTCCGACGCTTGTGCCGACGCTTGGCTCGCCGACGTGGACAAACTCGACAAAACCGCTGAAACCGAATCCGCCCTATGATACAAGTTGCCCGGAAACTTCTGCTGCTTCTAACCCTCACCCTTGCAGCCACGCTCAGCCTCCATGCCGAGGAAAAGGAAACGTTCTTCGTGCGCATCGTCCCACAGGGCGACAACCTCATCGTGGGCGACAGTATGCTCGTGTCGGTGGTTCTCTACGCCTCGCAGCCCATTGCCAAGGCCGAGAGCAACAGCAAATTCGACCCTAAGGGCGCAAAGTGCAGCGTACGCAAGCTCCCCATCGACCGCGACGCAACCGCCTCGCGTGTCCGCGAGGGACGAAACATTTACTACACCCTCGTGTGGAACGAATACGTCGTAGCCCCCAGGCAGACCGGCAAACTCACCATCCCCGCGCAGAAATTCACCGCCACCCTGCAGCAGGTAGTCCGAATGCCCGACCTCTTCGGCCAAATGATGGGTGAACGCCCCGAATACAAAACGGTAAAAGTCTCCGCCGCCTCAAAGCCTTTTACCATAGAGGCAAAAGAACGCCCCCTCCGCTCCACCCAGGAAATGCTGCGCCAAGGCTCAGGGGTGTTGTGACGAACCCTCCCTTTCGCCCGCTCAAATACAGCGGCTAAACAAACATTCATAAATGCCCGAACGCGCTCTATGACTAAACATAAAGCGCGTTCGGGTTTTTCTGTTGCAAAGGTAGGGAGGGGGGGGACGTATTCCAAAATAATTAACACTATTCTTGGGTTTGGGGGTGGGCGTGGAATATTGGTTGACGGAATGAGAAATATAAATGCTTGTGGGACGGCGGATTTAACACAATAAGAGAGCCTACTCCGGGGCGTTCCTTGATGGGGAACGGACGGGGTAGGCTCTCTTGGGGAAATGGGGCGAGCCTCGACACCCGGGCAGGGGACGGGCGCAGGAGGCCCTCAACGCATCGGGGGGTTAAGAGCCTCAACGGGGGCTTAGGGCAGTGTACAGCAAGGGGCAGGGCGGCTCAGCACTTGGAAAGGAGACGGGCGCGGCGGTCGTTGGCGAGGTGGATGTCGCGACCGCGGATTTTGCCGCTCACGGTGACTTCTACCTGCTGGGGCTGGATGGCGGCGGCGAGGGCGGAGAGGTCGGAGAGACGGGGGGCGGAAAGGTCGGCACCAGGAGCGACGCGAGCGGTGGGGACGGAGGAGAGGGCGGAGAACTGGCCGTTGGCCAGCTTGAACAACGTGGCTTGCTGGCGGCGGTTGAGTATCATTTCGCCGCTGTTGACGCGGACGGGGACGCGGTCGCCCGTGAAGCTGGCTCCGCCCACGATGCCGCCCGTCTCGAAGCAAGCGGCCATGGTGGTGATAACGCTGACCACGGCTGCCACGCCGGCGGCTATGGCGGCGATGTTGGCAGGGAAGGGGAGCTTCGCTCCGCTGGCGGCGGCGTGTCCCATGGCTGCGCCGGCGGCGGACATGCCCTCGGCGGAGTTGGCGGCGGTCTGGGCTTGGGTGGCGGCGGTGGAGGCCTGGGTGGCGGCGGTGGCGGCCTTGGTGAGGGGGGTGAACTGCTGGAGGAGCTGGCTGATGTTGGAAAAGGTGGAGAAGAAGGAGTTCATGACGGCCTGGACCTTTTCCCATACCGTACCGTTGCCCTCGAGGGTCTCGGTTAGGCTCTCTATGTCGGAACTGACGCTGGTGATGGCTGACCACGTGCCGCTCATTTTGTTCATGGAGGCGGTGACTTTTTCCATTTTGGAAATAGTCGGCTCGATGTCCACATCGATGTCGAGCGTGACGGGCTTCAGGCCTATGCTCTGGAGACGGGCGTTGATTTCGTCGAGTTCGCGCTGGGCTTCGTCCTTGCCTATGATGCCGAGGTCGACGTATTCGGTGAGGCGCTGGGCGCGGCTTTGGGCGTTTTGGCGGCTCTGGTACTTGTCTTCCGTCGAGCCGTAGGCGGTGGAGGGGAGGTCGGGGACGGCCTCGACGGTGAGGCGCAGGGGTGACGCTGCGCCGCCCTTGGTGTTGCCGGTGAGCTGGTCGAGCTGGCGCTGGAGGTCGTCGCGGCGGTCGGCGAGCTGGGTACGGGCGTTGACGGTGAGGGGCAGGGGGGCGTTGCCGGCCTCTTGCAGGGCGCGGTTGATGAGGGCTATCTGGTCGCGGAGGTTTTGCTCGTCGACGGTGAACTTCAAGGCGGCCACGCCGTCGATGGGCTTCATGTTTTGGTTGAGGGCTTCGAGGGCGGTGTAGTCGGTCTTGGGGACGGACGCAGTGCCGCCGCCGCTCTTAGTGCCGCCGCCGCCCGTTGCTGCGCCCGTAGAGCCGGTGTCGAGCTTCATGAGTTTGCTCATGGAGTTGTAGGCCTCTTGGGCTGCCTTGGCCAGCTGTTCCTCGGCACGGGTGGCGGTGTTCCAGCTGTCGCCGTAGTCGAGGACTTTTTGCTGGGCTTCTTTGAGGCTTTCTTTAAGGGCGTTGATGCGTTGCTCGTGGTCGAGCATGATGCCCGAAACGGCTTGCCCAATATAACCGTTAGCCTTTTTCCCGTTGTCGGTTATTTGATTAATTGCGGCTTGGTACCTTCTGTTTTCATCGTCGATGCGCTTTTGGCGTATAGCGACGGCACCTCGCCACGAGCCCTGCGCCTGGGAGGCTTCCATCTTTTGCCCGGCGAGGGCTTTTAGCTTGTCCTGGGCGGCCTCGTAGATGGCTTTTTGCTTGAGGGCGTTGCAGTACGTCTGGATGCTGCCGGCGTTGCTCTCCATGAGTTTGCCCTCACGTGTGAGGGAGGCGTGGTAGGCGGGGACTATCTTCTGGAGTTCGGCTATGGCGTTGCGCCGTGCTTGGTAGGAGGCGTTGGCGTTGTGTACGGTGTCGGCGAGGGTCTTAATCTTGACGGTTTCGTCGGCGGCCCGCTTCGCCCCGTCGGCCTGCGCCTCGGCAAGGGCTTGGTGTACCTGCTGGGCGGAACGGGCGGCGCGCTCCTCGTCGGTGAGGGCATTGGCGGTTTTCTTTGTTTCCTCGCGCCACTGGCTGAACTTTTCGATGAGCATGCCTACGAGCGCGCCCAGGCCGGCAAGCACTGCGCCTATGCCCAGGGAGGCTATGAGGCCCCGGACGGCTACTTTCATGACGTTGATGCCGGCGGCGGCGGCTGTCGTTCCGGCGGCCACGCCCTTTGCGCTGCCGTGCAAGAGCCAGTTGACGGCGGCGGAGGCCTTGGCCTGGCCTATCCACATTCCTAACTGCTTGGTGGCTACCTGCACCAGGCCGCCGAGGGGCTTGAGGGCGGTGTTGAGGGCGAGGACGCTCTGCGTAACTACTCCGATGTTGGCCATTGCGCCGAGGGCGATGCTCAGGCCGGAGGTGAGGGGCTTTATGGTGTTGTAGGCGGCGGCTACGGTGTCGGTGAACGTGCCGAAGTAGTTTTTGAGTTTCTGCACGGTAGCCCCTACGCCGCCGCTCATGGTTTCGAACGCCTCGGCCATGGTGCCGGAGCTGTCGTTCATTGCGCCGAGGTTTTCGGTGAACTTGTCCTTGAGCTCGCCGGTCAGGGGGATGAGGGCGCGGAGGGCTTCGGCCGAGCCGAATAGCTTGCCGTAGATGGTCTGGGCGGTCTGTCCGGTCTTTTGGGAGTAGGCTTGCACGGCCTGGTCTACCTGCTGGAGGAAGTCGTTAAGGCCGCCGGCGCTCTTGACGGCCGCCGCGTCGAACTGTATGCCCATCTCCTTGGCCATGTTGGCGGCCTCGGAGCTGGGCTTTACGAGGGCGGTCATTACGGCGGCCAGCTGGGTGCTGACCTCGGCCGTGTTGCCCGAAACGCCCGTCAGCGTGGCGAACGAGGCCATGAGTTCGTCGATGCTGATGCCGAGGGTGGCGGCGTTACCCGTGACACGGGGCAGGGCTTGGGCCAGCTGTTCGAACGAGGTTACGCCGTTTTTGGCGGTCAATTGTATCTTGTCCTGAATGCTTTGCGCCTCCGACCAGTCGAGGCCGTAATTCTTGATAACGGTGGACGTTACCTTAACGACTTCTTCGAGGTCGGCCAGGCCGCCGACGGAGGCTTTGGCGGAGGCTTGCAGGTAGCTGATCCAGTTGTTTTCGGGTACGCCGTTCGACACTACCTGGTAGAGGCCTTTGGCGAGCAGGTCGCGCGCCACGGGGATGTCCCTTGAGAGGTCGTTGACCTTGCCCTTGAGCGTGTCGAAGTCCGCTCCGCTCTTTCCGGCCATGGTGTTGGCCTCGCGCATGGCGGCGGCGAACTGGTTGCTTTCGGCGGTGAGGTCGTCGAGGGCTTGGGTGGTTTTGTCGAACTGGTCTTTTACCTTGCCGAACTTTTCGAAAAAGGTGGAGGCCTTTTGGGCGGCGGTCTGCACCTGCCCCAACTGCTTCGCCAGCTCACGGGCATCGGCGGTGCAGGCGGCGAGGACGGTTTTGCCGTCGATGTTGAACTCTACGTTGAATTTTATGGTTTTTGCCATGGTGCGTGCGGTTTGTTAGTGGGTCTATATAATACGGGCGAAAGCGGGACGGGGGCGCATAAAGAACGCCGGGCTATCCTCGCGGACTGCCCGGCGCTGGTGGGATTTCAAACGGATTGTGCGAAAATCTCCAACAATCTAACAACTAATACTATGAAAAACACAATGTAATCTTCTTCTTTCTTCGTCCCCCCGGGGGCGTGGGTGTCGGTTGGGACGGGCGCAGGGTGGGGCGGGGCGTTGCCCCTCGGGTAGGGAGCTGCCCTTTCAGGGCGCGGACAATTTAACCTCGGGGAGTACCCAGGGTGACGGCACGTTCGTGCCTTTGCCCTGGGCTATTGAGAGCTGCCCCGTCGGGGCGCGGTTTGCGGACAATTTGCGCATGATATTTCAATGACCTTTTTGGCGCATTTTGAATACCCTGCCCCGTCGGGGCGCGGTTTGCGGACACCTACGGGCAGCCTCAACCGTGAGTGGGGCGTTGCCCCTTAGGCTATCCCTGCGGCGAGGCAGTCCGCGTCTACCTGCGCCTTGAGGGCGGCGCGTTCGGCGAGGAACTGCTTGTAAGCCTCAACGCGGCTCTGGCGTTCCTGCTCGTCGGAGATTACGCCCATTTGGGCGGCGTTGTACTCGTTGACGAGCTTCTGCTCGTAGTTTTGGGGGTATTCGGCGGCTATTACGGCTTCCGTTACCTTGTTGGCGGTGAGCGGATGCCAAACGGTCACTTCGCTCGCCGTCCACTGGGTACGGGTCTCCGTCTCGGTGGGCTGCGTGTCTTCGTCGGCGGGCAGGACGTGCCGGGCAACGGTTTCCTGCGCTATGCGGTAGCGGTAGAGGGTTGAGCCGTTGCCCACGGGGGCGAACGTCTCGGGGCGTTCGGTGTATGTGGCTTTCATTGGGGGATGCTGTATGTTGTAAAAAAAAAGGTGAGCCGCCGCCGCCGACGGGCCGGGGCGTGAGGGGTAACAGACCGTGGGGACGGGGGAGAGGCGGCGGTGCCGGCGCGCGGCGGCTCGGGGGATTGTGGGTTGGTGAACAACTATACTTCGGGCGGAACTTGGGCTTATGTGCCAATTTCGCCCCGGCTGGGGGAATTTATTTTCGGTTTTTCGCCGGAAAAGGCTGTTCGCGCCCCTTTTAGGGGTGGAACGTGAGGCGCGAGCCTGATTGGAGGTTCAGGGCGGTGTATTTGTTTACGCTTTGGAACATAAGGCCGGCGGCTGCATCCGCGCTGGCGAAGTCGCCCACCTGCAATGCGCCGATGACCGTGCCGATGGAGGAACCGTAGTACGCGTCGCAGAAGCAGCTGGTTGAGCCGCCGCCCGTCTCCTTGCAGAGAATGTGGCCGTCGTCGCCAAGGAGTATGTCCTTGATGTAGGCCGTTGAGGGCGAGAGGGGCAGCGTGCCGGCCAGGGCGTAGCCGTCCGTCCCCGTGTCGTTGAAGAGCGAGGGGTCGTCGGTCACGTAAGCGTCCAGCCCCGTGCCGTCGGTTCGCTCCACTATGTTGCAGCCGTCGAGGATGGTCAGCAGGTGGCCGAAGAGGTTCTCCAGCCCGCGGTAGCGCGGCACCTCGACGGCCGCCCCCTCCACGCCGTACCACTTGGGCAGGGTGTACGAGACTACGCCCGTGCCGTTGCCCAGCGAGTCGGTATGGCCGCAGGGCACGAATGGGTTGTACCAGCACATCACCGCCCAGCCCGTGTACGCCCCCACGCCGGCGGCTCTCTGCGTGTCGAAGGGGACGGAGCTGTCGCCCCAAGCGATGGTTGTCACGCCCGGGCCCAGGCCGCCCTGGCGGTAGCCCTCGGCGGTGGGCTGGGCGTTGTAGGGCAGCTGGCAGTTGCGGGTGGCGTACTCCACGGCGAAGAGCCAGTATATGGCGCGCCATGCCTGGTAGGTGAACGCGTTCCACTGCGCCGTGGCGGCGGCGTTGCGCCCCCGGGCGTACTGGCGGAGCTGGGGGCGGTTCTTGGCGTCCACGGGGCGGCCAAGGAGGGAGAAGTCGTCCGTGTCGTAGGCGGTAGTGCTGTTGCCGCCGCGGTACTGCTCCGACGTGTTCACCACGGAGGCGAGCTTCGAGTTCGTGTGGTCGAGGGCGGCCTCGTAGGCTGAGACGTACATGAGCGGCACTTCCTTGTAGCCCGGCAGGGGCAGGGTTGAGAGCTTCACGCGGCGCACGGTGCCGTCCGTCTCGCACTTTCGCCAGTGGCGTGGTATCTCCACCATTACCTGCCCCCGTGAGCCGTCGCGCGTGGAGCTGGTCCAGTCGCTCTCGGGCAGGTATTCGTTAACCGTGCCGTCGTCGGCCAGTAGGCATCCCCTCATTTGGCTCTGTATGGGCAGCGTGCGGTGCAGCGCGGGGCTTCCGATACGGGTGAGGGTGGGGTCGGTGACGCGGGTGTCCCACTCCACGCCGTAGAATAGCTGCATTTCGTCTACCCGGGCTTCGAGGGCGGCGAGTTTCGACGCGTCGAAGTATTCCGTCCACTCGGCCCACGTGCCGTCCTGGCAGTAGGTGGTCAGTATGTGGTACGCGCCGTCCTGCGTGAGCGAGCCGTCAGTGCCTACCTTCACTCCGCCGTAGATGGTGGCGACGGCCCGGCTGTTAATGGCCTTGATTTCGAGCTGGCAGAGAATGCGCACGCCGTTCATTGAGAAGTACCAGTAGCCCTGGTTGCTGAGGTCGGCGAGGCTGAGGCCTTTGAGGAGGGCTGCGCCGCCGTCGTAGGACGTGACTGTTCCGAGCGAGCGCGTGGGCAGGTCGGTGGCCGAAACGCCCTGCGTGCGGCTTTCGATGGCGGCGGTGCGCGCCTCTACGGAGTTGACGGACGTTTGCAGCGAGGCTATTGCGTCGCCCTGCGTGCCGCTCGTTCCCTCGAGAGCCGTGATGCGCGTTTCGTGGGTCGACACGGTGCTTTGCGTGGCGGCTGCCGTTTGGGTGACGGTGTCGACGCTGGCCTTGAGCGTGGTGATGTCGTTGGCGTTGACGTTGATGGCCGTGGCGTTGGCGGCGGCCTTAGCCTCAACGTTGGTCGCCCGGGTTTCGAGTGCGGTGGCGCGGTCGGCTACGGCGGTGAGGGCTGAGGCTGAGAAGTATTCCGTCCACGCGGCCCACGTGCCGTCCTGGTAGTAGGTGGCCAGGATGTGGAACGCCCCGTCCTGCGTGAGCGTGCCGTCAGTGCCTACCCTCACGCCGCCGTAGATGGTGGCGACGGCGCGGCTGTTAATGGCCTTGATTTCGAGCTGGCAAATGATGCGCACGCCGTTCATCGAGAAGTACCAGAAGCCCTGGTTGCTGAGGCTGCCGAGGCTGAGGCCTTTGAGGAGGGCTGCGCCGCCGTCGTAGGTGGAGGCCGCCCCGAGGTAGCGCACGGGCAGGTCGTCGGCGGCGACGGAGGCCGTGCGTGCGTTGACGGTCTCGACGGTTTTGGCGAGGGCGTTGAGGCTCTCGCTTACGGTGTCGAGGGCTGAGGCTGCGGCCATGCCGTTTTGGCAATAGGCTTTGAGGGTCTCGGCCGATACGATTGCGCTGCTGCCGTCGGTGGGGTTGGCGGTGACGGCGTACGCGCCGCTTGCGAGGCTCGTGGCCTGGGTGAGGGCTGCAAGGGCTTTTTGTAGGGTTACGGTTGATGCCATGGTGTCGGAGTTGGTGTGTGGGGTTATTGTTGTAGCCCCGTTGTGTGGGGGGTGGTGGGTGGATTATTGGTTAACCTTGGTGCATAAGAGGGTGGTTAAGCCGCGGCGGCGGTTGCGGTCTACGGTTTCCACCTGGTAGGGTTCGGCTGAGCCGTTGAGGGTGAGCCGCCAGAGTTCGGCCACCTCTACGCACGAGTGTATGCGCAAGGTGAGGTCGTAGTCGGTGAAGCGTTCGCCCACCTGCATGGCCAGCCGGCCCGTGAGGCTCACCCTCTCGGCCCGGGCGGTGGCGGCTTGCTGGTAGGCGGTTTCTTCTTCGCCGTAGTCGTTGACGGCGGTGGTGGGTCGGTAGAGCGTGATGCGCTCGGTTAGCGTTCCTGCGTGCATGGTCGGTGGTCGGTTGGGTGGTTGGTTATGCCCGGATGGTAAAGGTGAGCGTTTGGGCGTAGGCTCCGCTCTCGTAGGTTTCGGTGCAGTCGGTCAGGCAGCAGGAGTATACCCTTAGCCCCGACGGCGTTTCGCCCTGCGCGTTGTCGAGGGCTTTGAGTACGGCCTCGGCCAGCTGCACGCTTTGGGCGTAGGTTTCGGCGTAGGCCGTCACCTCAACGAGGGCGGCGGCCGTTTTCGATGCCGGCGCTTTCACCTGCGTGGGGGCCAGCCCCGTGCGCTGGTAGCACACATAGGGCAGCCGTGCGGTGTCTACGATGATGGGGAATACCTTTTTCACGCCGAGGGCTTTCAGTGCCTCGGAGGCGGACAGCCGGGCGTTGACGAACGCCCCGGCCTGGAGAATGGTTGGCATGGTGGGGAGTGTTTTTAATGCTGCCCTTTCAGGGCGCAAACAAAATTACCGTGGGGGTGTCCCCAGGGCGTTGCCCTGGGCTATGGACTTGCCGGGGCTTTCAGCCCCTTGCCGTGCGAGCAGCCCTTTGAGGCGTTCGAGGCTCTGCTCCTTGGTCATGGCGGGGGCGGCAGGGCGCGGGGCTGCCGTTTCCTTGTCCCACGGCAGGGGCAGGAGCGACCGGGCGGACACTCGCCCCTTTACGTGGGGCTGCACGGTGATGGCGGCGAGCGTCCGTGTGCGTTCCCACTCCCCTTGGTGCGCCCGTGTGCGCTCGTCGGCGAACTGGGCGGCGGCGAGGGTCAGCTCGCCGGGGGTGAGGGCGCAAAAGTCATGGAAGCCCATGCGCATCACGCCCACGGCGTAGGCCAGCAGAGCCTCAACGGTTTGGGGCGTTACGGCTTGCGTTTCGCCGCTCTCGTTTTTTTTTCGCTCTCTGAGGGTTCGTCGGGGGCTGTGAGGCTCTCTGCCCACTGCTGCATCTCCTGCGGCGTGAGGGTGTCGGCAAACTCCATTTCGTCCATTTGGAAGTCCACGCCCTCACGGGCGCACGCGCTCTGCACGCAGCAGTATAGGAAGAGGAAGAGCTGTTCCGTGTCGTCGCTCTGAATTTGCTGCACTTCCTTGCCCGTGCGCCTTTTGAAGCGGAGCATTGCGCCCATGGTGGGGTAGCAGGGCAGGGCGCGCCCTTGGGCGGTGATGGTTGTTTTTTGTGTCATTGGTGTGTGTATGGTTGTTGTTAGGGTTTCCCCCCGGCGGCTCTCATGGGCTGGAAGTGCGCCGGGGGGATGGAATTAGAGATGAAGAAAGTAGGTCGTTTCCCGGCTACTCGCTCGCCTTGCCGGGGTAAACGTCGGGTTCGCCGTCGTTTTCGAGGCTGATGGAGTAGGTGCAGTCGTCGTTGGCGGGGCTGGTTTCCTCGAGCGATGAGATGACGAACTTGCCGCTCACGTAGGGGGCGGTGTCGCCGCCTCGCTTAAAGGCCTTGACGGCGACGCTCGTTCCCTTGCCCCACGAGGGCGAGAGTTCGGAGTATCCGCCCTCGGTTTCGTCGTAGACGCGCAGTCCCTCGGCGCTGATGCTGATAGAGAGGCCGCTCACGCCTTTTTCCTTCCACAGTCCGGCGCTCTTGGCGGCGGTTGAGACGGGCTTGACGGTGCGGTCCTTGGTTTCGGAGTTGAAGGTGATGGTGTGCGTGGTGCAGTGGCCCACGGCCTTGCCGTCGATAGAGATGAGCAAGTCTGAGCCGTTGATGTATCCGGTGTCTGCCATGGTGTTGGGTGGGTTTAAATGGTTTGTACTGGTGTGGTGGTTAATTGTTTTGCGCCCGTGTGGGCGGCGCGTCAGGCCAGCCCCTTCCGGCGGAGGGTTTTCATGCACTGCCGTTCGAACTCGGTGTA